>JBAZVY010000041.1:0-13668 GCA_041660645.1 Elusimicrobiota bacterium
ATAGGCAAGGGCGATACCGCGATCGTGGATTATGTCAAAGGCCGCTTCGTGGTGAAGAAAGGCTGAGCCGAGAATATAGGCCATAGGGCCTGTTGCCAGCTGGGTCTTCTTATGCCCGGGCCAGGACTTAAAGGCCCGGGCATAGTCATTAGCGTCCGCTTATACTGTTGAAGATGTATGGGACTCATCTGCTCAACGGGGGTAGGTATGGCAGAGCGTGAATGCCGCGGCATGACGCGTTTGGTGGCTCGGATACTCGTGGGCTCGATGGTGGTCACGGCCCCGGGGCTGCATCCCTACGCTGCGTTCGCCCAAGCCCGCTCCTTCCGCGTGCAGCCTGCGGTCTCGGGTATCCGGACGACCGGATATGCGTCCCTTTCCCAGCATATCCACGGCGGCATTGCCGCCGGCGCGCGTACGGGCGCGGCCCTCAAGGTGAACCTTTTATCCCCAACTCCAGGCTTGACCCCTAAGATTCAAGTCACGCCCGCGCTGGCTGCGCCGGAAGCGGCTGCCCAGCAGGCCCCAATCGGCGGCATAGCTGCGTCCGGACAATTGGCCGCGGCCGCTCTGGCAGCTCCGGAGATGGAGAAGCAGGGTATCGCCGAGCTCAAGAGCGAGTCCGCCAAGGCTTTTGATGGGATGAAGGTCAAACCTGCATCTGGGAATGATGAGGTGCAGGCCGGAGCTATGGGCGCTAATCTGGCGGCCAGCGGTTTGGTCAAGTCTTCGGGCAGCGGTGTCCGCGGGACTCGCAGCGTGCCGGCTCCTTCCCGCATGCAGCGGGCCGCGGCTGCGGCCAAGTCATACTTAATAAGGAACAAGACGGCTTTGTTGGTTTCAGCCGGGGCTTTGGCTGTGGCTGCGATCGGGCAAGCTTTGGGTTTCAACGGCATCGGAGACATGAGCTGGGGTTTGGGCGGCTTGCCCATGGCTTTCATGGGCATGTTGGGCCCTCAAGACGATGCCTTTTTGGACGAGTTGAAGCGGTCCTATGATCCGGGCGAGATCGTCACAGATGATGTTGCCGCGGAGATTGCCAAGGGTATCGGGCAGGATGAGGCAGCGGCCCCTGGGATAATGGCGGAACTGGCCCAGGCCGGGCATCTCATGCGGGTGGCGGACGGTGGTTATATCTACGTGGATTTCGCTCTGACCGGAGAGACACTGGGAGATGCCGCTGGGAAGTCGACCGTGGGCATGGCCAATAAAAACCTGCAGTCAGGAACGGCTGAAGCTTTGGCCGAGGCGGTGGGGTATTTCGATTCAGCCGACAAGTTGTTCATGATGACGGCATATAAGGCGCAAACGCAGTTGTTGCGGGATAATGCCGCAGTCTTGTTCCTCTTGGCGGTGCTGCAGGATGATAAGAAGTCGTTCCGGGCCGTCCTGGCGGGATTGCCTGCGACCGACACCGATGCTCGGACTTATCATGAATCCATGTTGAGCAAGCTGGAACTGGCTATAAGCGCCTTGGAAAAAGTGGTTTTTTCTACCGATGTCCGCAGTTCCGTGTCCGTGTCGGCTACGCTGGTGCGGCTGCTGCAGGAGCGGGTCGAAGCTTTTGTCGGTTACTGCAAGTACGGGATATCCGGGCATAAGGCGCTTAGTGCAAATGCGGAGTCTGGCGTAAAGCTGGCCACTGCTCTGCTGGCGTCATTGCGCGAGGAAGTCGCGTCGGGTCCGCGGCCTGGAGGCAAGGTTCAGACTGAGCCGTCGGCGCCGGACCAACCGGCTCCGGTCAAGAAGTTCTCGGCCATATCCAAGACCGATTCGAATTATAAGAAGTTAAACGAGTTCGCGGTCAATCTCACGGTCCAGGCTGCGGAAGGCAAGTTCCCGGCCTTTATCGGTCGCGAGCCGGAGCTGCGCCAGATGCTCAAAACCTTGATGCGGGTAGAGAAGAACAATCCCGTGGTCATAGGCGACAAGGGCGTGGGTAAGACCGCCATAGTGCGCGGTCTGGCCCAGCTGATCGTGGATGGCAAGATCCCGCAGTTGGCGGACAAGAACATATTCCAGCTGGACTTGGCCGGCCTGGTGGCGGGCACGACTTTGCGCGGCCAGTTCGAGGAGCGGCTCAAGGGCGTGGTGGATGAGGTCAAGAAATCCAAGGGCCGGGTCATCTTGTTCATAGACGAGATCCATGGCATCAATGGGGCGGGTTCGGCTTCCGGCTCCACTGACGCGGCGCAGATGCTCAAGGAGGCTTTGTCTTCTGGCGAGATATCGGTCATCGGCGCCACGACTTTGGATGAGTACCGCAAGAAGATCGAGTCCGATCAGGCTTTGGCCCGGCGCTTCAATCCCATCATACTGCAGCCGCCCACGCAGGCGGAAGCGGTGGCCATACTCACGGGTGTGAAGTCCCGTTATGAAGAGAAACATGGGGTGTCCATATTGATGGAGACGGTCCGGGCCGTGGTGGCCATGGCAGTGCGCTATATAAAGGAGCGCAACCTGCCGGATTCGGCCTTGGACCTCATCGACGACGCCAGCGCCGAGGTGGCGCTCAAGGCCCAGGCGGCTAAGGATGCGGGTGAACAGCCGGTTCTGGACGTGACCCCGGATGACGTGGCCGCCGAGGTCAGTGCGCGCACCGGTATCCCGGCCAAGCAGATGAATGCGGATGATATGGACGCCTTGCGCCGTTTGCCGGCCGAGCTCAAGGAGCGCGTGATCGGTCAGGACTCAGCCATCGCCGCAGTGACGCGCGCCATCAAACGCGGCCGCTTAGGCTATAAGAAAGCCAAGAAGCCCTTAGGCACTTTCTTGTTCTTGGGGCCGACCGGCGTGGGCAAGACTGAAGTGGCACGGGTGCTCTCGGATAAGCTTTTCCGCCGGGGAGAGGCGGACATCGTGCGTATAGACATGTCCGAGTATATGGATAAGGCTTCGGTATCCCGTATGACCGGTTCCGCACCCGGCTACATCGGATACGGGGAAGGCGGCCAGCTCACGGAGCCGGTGCGACGCAATCCTTACACCGTGGTCTTGTTCGATGAGGTGGAAAAGGCCGCGCCCGAGGTGCTGGATATATTGCTCCAGGTCATAGAGGACGGCAGATTGACGGATTCCATGGGCCGGACCGTGGATTTCTCCAATACCATCATCATAATGACTTCCAATATCGGGGCCAAGCAGGGCGATGCGGCGCAGGGGGCGGAGGAAGAAGCCGCGGCCGGGGCGGAATCCGTCAAGCGGCCTTTGGGGTTCTATACGCCCGCGGCCGCGAAGACCGCGGCCAGCCAGGCTGTGGGGAATGCCGACGCTGGCCAGCGCGTGGGCGCTTACATGTCAGCGCTTAAGGCCAAGCTGCGGCCGGAGTTCATAAACCGCATCGGCAAGTCGAATATCATAGTGTTCAATAAGCTGACTCGCGACGATCTCCAGGGCATCTTGGATCTGCAGGTAGCGGAATTGGAGAAGCGCATGTCGGCCAAGGAGATGAAGGTGACGCTCACCCCCGCGGCCGCGAAGCATCTCGTAGACGAGGCGTCCAGCGAGGAGAACCTGGCTTATGGAGCCCGGCCTCTGGGCGATGCGATAGAGAACGCGGTGGAAGAAGCCTTAGTCGAGGCGGAATTTGCCGGGACCATAGGCAAGGGCGATACCGCAGTCGTGGACTATGTCAAAGGCCGCTTCGTGGTGAAGAAAGGCTGAGCCGAGAATATAGGCCATAGGGCCTGTTGCCAGCTGGGTCTTCTTATGCCCGGGCCAGGACTTAACGGCCCGGGCATGCCTTTCTGCATCCCCGTATACTCTTTGGTATGAGATGCTCTTTTATGCGCGTGGCGGCGGTCGCGGCCCTGGGATGGTATCCCCAGGCGGCATTGGCCCAGGCTCGCGCAGTGCGCGTACCGCCTGTGCTCTCCGGCCTCCGGACGGCCGGATATGCTCCGCTGCCGGGCAATATCATGGGGGCGATATCCGCCGGCGCGCTCGCGGCAGGCGCTCCTAAAATCAATCTTTTATCTCCGGCTCCGGCGTTGACGTCCAGTATGCGGATCGCTCCTATCCTGGCCACTCCGGAAGCTGCGGCCCGGCAGGCGGAGCAAGATAACATTATGGCTTTCGGGCAATCGGCAGCGGCCGCGATCTCGGCTCCGCAAATAGAGAAACAGGACAGCGCAGAGCTCAAAATCGGGGCCGCCCAGGTTTTTGACGGCCTGAAGGTCAAGCCGGGCTCTGGCCGCGACGCGGTACCGGCTGATGCCAGCGACCAGGGCGCGGCTGGCACCAAGTGGTATTTGATTATTAAGCGCGGAAAAGCATTCGCAATGCTAGTGCGGAGCGGCGTACAGCAGCCTATTGGATTCTATCGGCCCGAGGCCCAGGAGCCCGTGGCTGGGGAGAAGAAGGGCCATCGGCACATAGGATTCAATCCGTCCGAGTCAGGCCAGAGGGGAGTCAGGCGGGTCTTGGGGTTCTCTCCGGAGAAGGCTCAGAGGCGCGCGGCTAGGGCTAAGCACGTCGATCGGCCCATCGGATTTTATCAACCTGAGG
The DNA here is from genome assembly GCA_041660645.1 of Elusimicrobiota bacterium. Taxonomy (GTDB): domain Bacteria; phylum Elusimicrobiota; class Elusimicrobia; order UBA1565; family UBA9628; genus UBA9628. The sequence goes on from JBAZVY010000041.1 coordinate 4,507, forward strand.
TCAAGGAGCCTGAGGTTAAGGCGGAGATCGTCCAGCAGCCTATTGGGTTCTGTACACCCGCGGCCAAGAAGATGAGAGTCCGGCGGGTCCCGGGGTTCTCTCCGGCTAAGGCCCCGAGGCGAACGGATAAGAGGGTGATCGTAGAGCGGCCGATAGGATTCTCTCGGACTTAGTTAAAGATCAAAGGATGAGGTCCTAAGGGCCAGGTAAATTTTCTAAAATACCCGCATGGTTCTTAGACTATTCAACACCCTTTCGCGTTCGTTGGAGGAATTCCAGCCGCTCGGCCCGGATAGCGTGGGACTCTATACCTGCGGGCCCACGGTCTATAACTACCAACACGTAGGCAACTACCGCACCTACATATTCGAGGACACCCTGCGGCGCACCCTGCGCCTGTGCGGGCATAAGGTCCGGCACGTGATGAACATCACGGACGTAGGCCATCTGGTCAGCCAAGGCGACGAGGGCGAGGATAAGATGGAGGTGGGCGCGTCCCGGGAAGGCAAGACCGCCTGGGATATCGCCAAGATCTATACCCAGGCTTTTCTGCAGGACTGCCGCCGCCTCAATCTTCTGGCCCCGGACGTGCTGTGCCGGGCCACGGAGCATATCCCGGAGCAGATCGCCTTGGTCCAGCGCCTGGAAGCCAAGGGTTTTGTATACAAGACCTCGGACGGGCTGTATTACGACACCTCCAAGTTCGCGGGCTATGCCCGCCTGGCTGGAGAGAGCCACATAGCGGGCATAAGGGAAGGCTCGCGCGTGGGCGCCAACCCGGAGAAACTGCATCCCACGGATTTCGCGCTCTGGAAGTTCTCGCCCGCGGACCAGAAGCGGCAGATGGAGTGGGAGTCGCCTTGGGGCAAGGGCTTCCCGGGTTGGCACCTAGAGTGCAGCGCCATGGCCATGAAGTATCTGGGCGAGACCTTCGATATCCATTGCGGGGGCGTGGACCATATACCCATCCACCACACCAACGAGATCGCCCAGGCCGAGGGCGCTACGGGCCAGCCTTTCGTGCGCTATTGGCTGCACGGCGAGTTCCTGCTCATGAACAACGCCAAGATGGCCAAGTCCGCGGGCGGGTTCGTGACCTTGGCCGCGCTCCAGGAAAAAGGAGTCGATCCTTTGGATTACCGCTGCCATTGCTTGGGCGCGCATTACCGTAAGCAATTGGATTTCACCTGGGAGTCTTTGGAAGGCGCCAAGGTGGCGCGGCGCCGGCTCTGCGAGAGCGTGCGGGCCTTGCCGCCAGCGGACCGGGTCCAGGCGGACTCGGAGTTCGCGCAAGCCCTGCGCGCCAGCCTATGCGAAGACCTCAACACTTCCGGAGCCATGGCCGCGCTTTGGGACGGCCTGCGCAGCGGGCTGCCCGCGCCGGAAAAAGCCCGGTTGGCCGCGCTGGCCGAGGAAACCTTGGGCCTGGGGTTGTTCGCGGCCGAGGACCACAGCTTGCCTCCGGAACTGCAGGCCTTGGTGGACCGACGGGCGCAAGCCCGCCAGGACAAGGATTTCGCCCTATCCGACAGCCTGCGCAAGGAGCTCGAAGGCAAGGGCATACTGGTGGAAGACACCAAACAGGGCCAGCGCTGGCGGAAACGGTGAGCCGCCGCGAACCGCCGGCTTCCGGGCAATGGATCAGCGGCTGCCATGGCGTGCTGGAGACCTTGCGCGCTCGGCCGGGCAGCGCCCGGGAGCTTTTGGTCGTGGAGGGCAGCCGGGGCCCGGAGATCGACGAGATGGTCCGGCTGGCCCAGCGGGCCGGAGCCCGGGTGCGTTTCGTGAACCGTAGAGAGCTCGATCGGGCCGCGGGCGACGGCCGGCATCAGGGCGTGGCGTTGCGGGCCGCGCTGCATGAGGGCGAGAGCTTGGCTGGGCTGCTGGCGCGTTTTCCGGAATCTTCCCGTAAGGGGCTGGTGTTGGTCGCGCTCGATCAGATCCAAGACCCGCACAACCTGGGCGCCATAGCGCGTTCCGCGGTCAATCTGGGCGCGCGCGCCCTCATCATGCCGGACCGGCGCTCCGCGCCCGTGACCGGCACCGTGATCCAAGCCTCGGCCGGAGCCATACAGAAGATCCCGGTGGTGTCAGTGGTCAATCTGAGCCAGACTTTGGAGCGGCTCAAAGAGGCCGGGTTCTGGGTATATGGCGCGGATGCCGGAGGCAAAGCCGCTTGGGATACGGTATTCAACACGCCCATGGTGCTGGTCATAGGCTCGGAAGGCTACGGCATGCGGCCCTTGGTGCGGGAATATTGCGATGAGATCGTGAGCATACCGCAGGCCGCGGGAGGGGTGGAGAGCCTTAACGCCTCCTGCGCCGCCAGCGTCCTGCTTTATGAGGTGGCGCGTCAGGTCCGGGGGAATAAGCCGTGAGCCACGGGCATGAGCATCATCATGACGATGGGCATCACGGGCATGCGGGGCGCCCGCATGGGCACGCTCATCATCACGGGCATACCGCGGTCGAGGCCCTGACCTGGGCGCTGGTAATCACCGGGGTGTTCTTCCTGGTGGAGCTATTCGGAGGCTGGTGGACCGGCAGCCTAGCCCTGATCTCCGATGCGTTGCATATGGGTTTCGACATGAGCGCCTTGGCCTTGGGCCTGTTTGCGGCCCGCATCAGCCGCAGGCCGCCGGATACCCAGCGCACCTTCGGTTATAAACGCGTGGAAGTGCTGGCCGCCTTGGCCAATGGCTTGGCCCTGCTTTTGATAACCGGCTTCATACTGCACGAGGCCTACGAGCGCTATAACGCGCCCCACGATATAAAGGCTCCGCAGATGTTGGTGATAGCCGTGATCGGCTTGCTCAGCAACTTGGCTTCAGGCATGGTGCTGCTGCGCTCCAATCGGAACAATATAAACCTGCGGGGCGCGCTGCTGCACGTGATGGCCGACGCTTTGGGCTCCGTGGGCGCCATCGTGGCCGGTATAGTCATAATCACCACGGGCTGGAATCGGGCCGATCCCTTGGTGAGCGTATTCATCTGCCTAGGCATAATAGTCACGGCCTATTGGCTGGTGCGCGATTCCGTGCATATCCTTTTGGAAAGCACGCCCGCGCATCTGGAACTCGACGAGATCCGGGCCGCGCTGCAGGCCTTGCCCGGGGTGATGTCCGTGCATGATCTGCACCTCTGGTCCGTGACCAAGGGTACGTAGTCGGTCAGCGGGCACGTGGTGGTGGGGACATCCGAACAGACCGACGGCGTGATGCGCGCGGGCGCGAAGCTGCTCAAGGAGCGTTTCGGGATCACGCATGTGACCCTGCAGGTGGAGACTTCTGGACAGCCGGAATGCGAAGACGAGCCGCATTCCGGCTGGGAGGAATAGCGTGCGCGAGCCCGGCTCGGTGATGCTCCTGCTCAACGGCGCGATCGCGGATCCGATTTTAGTGCGCAAGCTGGTCCGGCGCTGCGGATTGTTGGTTTGCGCGGACGGCGGCGCGCGGCATGCCCGCGACCTGGGGCTGGTCCCGGACGTGGTGGTGGGAGACATGGACTCCATCCCCCGGCCCTTGCCTCGGACTTGGAATCAGACCTTTTATTGCTGTGATTTTGACGAGGACTGCTCGGATTTCGCTAAAGCCTTGAGCTTCGTGGTCCGGGCCGGCTGCCGCAGGCTTTATTTGGCCGGCGTGTTCGGCGGCCGGTTGGACCATGCCATGGTCAATATCAGCCTGATCCGCCGGATCGGCGAGAAGATGCCGTGCGTCATAGTGGACCGGGGCTTGGCCATGATCCTGGGACCGGGGCGCTATCGTCTGGGGCTGAGCCGCGGCCAACTGCTGTCCTTGCTTTCGGCCGATACGGCGGCGCGGGTGTCCGTATCCGGCGTGCGCTATCCTTTGCGCCGGGCCGCCCTGGCTCCGGGCAGCCGGGGCTTGAGCAACGTGGCCGCGGGCCGGGTCAGTCTGAACGTGCATTCCGGCCGGGTCTGGGCCATGTCTCCGGAATTGTTCCGTTTTTAAGTTTATGGTCCCGGAGGTTAAGTTTGTTAAGTTATCCTAATAAGTTAAAAGTTAATCCCCGTCACCGATGCTGCGGAGGAAGATATGGCCCACCCTGAAGCCGGACAACTCAGCCGGGAAGTCGTCAACATCCATCGTCTCGTCCAAGAGTTCGATTCTCCCAGTGAGCCTTTGGCGCGGGTGAAATTCGGCACTTCCGGGCATCGCGGCCGTTTGGGCGGCGGCTTTTCGCGGCTGCACGCTCAAGCCATCGCTCAGGCCGTGGCCCGTTTGCATCTGGAGCGGGGGATAAAGGGCGCCATACTGCTGGGTGGAGATACCCGGCTCATGAGCGCGGAGACCGCCCAGGTCTGCGCCGAGGTCTTGGCCGCCAACGGCCTGCCGGTGTTGCTCGCGGGCGGTCCCGTGCCCACGCCGGTATTCTCCTTGGAAATCATCGCGGGCCGGGCCGCGGCTTCCTTGAATGGTACGGCTTCGCATAATCCGCCTCAGGACATGGGGTTGAAATATAATCCAGCCAGCGGCGGACCGGCTGGGTCGGAATATACTTCGGTCATAGAAAAATACGCCAATGAATGTCTGGATGACCCTAAACTCATCCGCCGCATCAGCCTGGCCAAGGCTAAGTCCCGGGGTTTATTGGCGAAGCCGGACCTGATCGGGCCTTATCTGAAGAGACTCAGCGAGGTCGTGGACCTGGAGGTCATAAAAAGCTCCGGCATGCGCATAGGCATACATCCTTTGGGCGGCGCCTCTATCCCGTATTATGAGGCCTTGCGCAAGGAGTTCGGACTCAAGGATCTGCGCATCGTGGATAAGACTCTGGATCCGACCTTCGGCTTCATCCCGCGCGACCATGACGGTCAGATCCGCATGGATCCTTCCTCGCCTTATCCCATGAAGCCGCTGTTGGACTTGGCCAAAGCCGGGCGCTTTGATTTCGTGGGCGCGTCTGACCCGGATGCGGACCGTTTTGGAGTGGCTACGAAGAAATCCGGACTGTTGACCCCGAATCAGGCGCTATGCGTGCTGTTCTCGTATCTATTGGAACATCGCCCGAAGTGGCCGATAGGCTTGAGCCTGGGCCGCACTATCGGGACTACGCACCTGCTCGACCGTATCGCCCAGGCCAAGGGCCGCAAGGTGGATGAGGTCAATGTGGGCTTCAAGTGGTATGTGGACGGCATCCGGCAGGATAAGTATGCCTTGGCTGGCGAAGAGAGCGCGGGCCTGTCTATATACCGCTGGACCGCGGAAAAAGACGGCATCCTCGCGGTCCTGCTTTTGGCTGAGGCCATGGCGCGTATGGGTAAGGACCTTATGGACATATATGCAGAATTGACTTCTCTGCATGGCGCGCCAGCCTATCAGCGCGTGGACGTGGCCATAGAAGAACGCCAGCGCGCGAACATCCAGGCCCTTAATGCGGCGTCTTTTAGCGAACTTAAGGAGATCGCGGGTGATAAGGTGGTCAAGGTTCGGGATTCTGATGGGGTGAAAATATACCTGCAGGATTCTTGGATATTGGCGAGATTGTCCGGGACCGAGCCTATAGCCAAGCTTTATGGAGAGAGCTTTAAGGGACCGGAACATCTTGGCCGTCTGTTAAAAGAAGGCGGCGCTCTTTTCGGCCTAAAATTAGGCTGATTTTAATTACATATTTCGGGGTCGGATCTTGACTTTTGACTAATCGGTTAAAAAACGGTAAATAGCCGGTCCGCCCTTGCAAAGCGCGGGTTTTGGGGCTATAAACGTCATGAGGAAACCCCATGAAGTCCCGATCCTCTGGCTGGCTGTCTATCCCCGCTTGGTTATTCATATTTTCTTTTAATACTTGGTCTGCGCCGGTTGCCTTTGCTCAAAACACGGCTGACCCCAGCCGGCTGGTGGCAGATTTTCAGTTTACCTTATACAGTATCCGTCCAGTACAGGCTAAGCTCTCTTCCCAGGAACTGCAGCGCCAAGCTTATTCCCAGAAGGATCATGCCGTAGTGGCAGCGGCGCTTCAGACCATGTCTGAGCGGTTGACGGATCTTCGCAAGGCCTGGCCAGAGATATCAGTCCCTGGGGAGAGACTTTCCAAGACGATCGGAGAGGCGGGCATGGTTTCGGGCCGGGGTCTGGGCTCTCGTGAGATCTTGCGCCAGAAACTAGAAGCTATCCCCGGGCAATTCGATGTTTTGCTCAAAAGCCTTTCCGGCGAGCATCAGGCGATGCTGTCTGCGGCCATGGCGCGTCGTGGCGGAGGCTCCCGGTCTAGGCCGCTGCAATCGGGCGCTAGTGCTGGGGCCTTGCTGCGGATGCAGCGCCGGGGAATGACCCAGAGAGATGTGGATAAGTTGTTCCAAAACGGAGCCTTAGGAGATGGCGGGGCCGTTTCCGTGCCTGGGAGTTTCGCTGCCGCGGGGCGGCAGGCAGCTGGGAACCTACCCAGGCATCATTCCAGGCCGGCGGCGCCGCCGGTCCCGGGGCAGTATCCGGTCATTGCGCCCGATGAGGTCCCAGGGAAACTCCGCAATGCGATAAATGCCCAGATATCCAAGTATCCGACTGGACGTCAAGCCCTTTCCGAGGTTTCGAAACCGATCAATCTGCGATTCAAGTCGCTTGGCCCGGATACGTATGGATATCGCGACAACCATGAGATAGTATTCGGCACCGAGTTCGTGGGGGAGATCGTAGCGGCGAAGGATCCCGTGGCGGCGGGGGGGCTGAAAGACCCGAAGAGATTGTGCCAATATCTGGCCGCCCATCCCGGCATGATCCCAGAGTTGGCTGCTAAGCTGGATGACATATACGTCCATGAGGTGACGCATGCGGCGCAGTCCGAACACAGGCGCCATACCACTTCCGGTTGGTGGAAGAGCGTCACCATCGATAGCTATGGGAAATATCCGGTGGAGCAGGAGTGGGATGCTTTTCGGGCGCAGTTTCAGTATGTGATAGAGAAAGCTAAGACTGAGCCGGGATGCTTGAACATCCCGGTGGGCGGCGGGGCTTTGATGTTCAAGTTCGTTAATTTTGGGATATACCTGGAAGATATCAAAGGCGCCCGGAGCAGCATCGCGAAACAATACGAGGATAAAGGTGAATGCGGCCGCTTGGCGAAGATGTCTTCCTGGGGGAGCGAGCGGTCTTATTATGATCAGCGTTTGGCGCAGGAAGAGAGGCAATGGCCGCGGCGCAGTTATGAAGGCTTGCTGCTCATGGCCCGGGCCCGGGCTTCCGGGGAGCGGCCGTTGCCTCAGATGGCGCTGAGGCACTTCCAATTGGCATATGAGCGGGCTGGGAAATACGGTTTTTTGGCTGAGTCGCGCGGCGAATTGTCCGAGGTCTTTAGATCGTTGGTGCAGTGCTTCGGGGTCCAGTCCGCCAAGGTCAAGCCTGGGCAGATGGCATGGCGCATCCCGGACAGCGATATCGCCCTGATTCAAAGAATCGGGTCCGATCTGCGGGTTCCGATACCGGGCAATGTGTTGAACGCCGCAGTGTCCAAGAGCCGCTCCGGATAAGATGTAGGATATCGCCTATCAAGTTATGCTGGATTTCCTCCTGGGGCGGCGGCATGTTCTCCTCTCGATAGCCATAAGCGCGTGGCTGTCGCCCGCCGCTGTTCCGGCGATTGAAGTAAAAGCCAATGCCAAGGTCCCGGCCCGGATCCATGCGCCCGCGACCAGGTTGGGCGGTGTTTTGCCGTCCGGCCTGGGCGGGAGGGCCGCGCCTGGAGCCAGTCTGAGCGCTCCGGTCCTGAAACCGTTGAGCACGTTGCCGGCGCCGGGGGCGGCCCCGGCCGCGCGCTCGGTTCCTGAGCCCTTATCCCAGCAGCTGCCCGCCGCTCAGTTTTCAGCGGTACCGGCGGCCCGGCCCGAGGCTCCAGCTGCGGCCATGCCCGGGCAGGCGCCGGCGGGGCGGGAGTCTGCGGACGAGGCTTTCGATCCGAAAGTTCCGGAGGGGGGTGCGGCGCAAGCCGCTGGCTCCCAGATGGGCCAGCGCGTGCAGGGCGGCACCGCATATCGGCAGCTGCTGCAGTCCCTGCCGGCGCAAATCGCGGCTAAGGAGTTAAGTTCCGCGCCTGATTCGTATCGGGCGGAATTGGCTAAGAAACAGGCGCCCAAGGTGGCGTTAGGCGGGATCATCAGCGAAAAAGGCTCCAGCGCGATCGTGTTCGAGGGGCAGCTCGGGGGCATCGCGGTCGCGGTCAAGACCTATAGGTCGCCGGGTCGGTCGGATGGCTGGAACTCCGACATGGGCTATTTCAAGCAGGAGTTGCGCAAGGCCGGGCTTCTGGATAAGATCCTGGGACCTGCGGGCATGGCGCCCAAGGTGTTCGGCGAGGTGGACATCGGGCCCCAAGGCAATCCGTCCTTTGCCATGGAGAAGATCCATGGGCGGTTGTCGGATGAGTTGACCCCGGCCCAGGCTGAGACCTTGATCACTTCTGAGTCCATGCGGCAGGTGGTCCGGGCCATCGAACGCCTGAATGCCAAGGGGTTGGGCGGCCGGGACTCTCCCCAGCCCATGATACTCACCGAGGATCAAGTCATCCACGGCGTGCTTAAGAAGGCCGGCGACGTGGTGTTCATGGATGCCGCGGCTTTGATGACCCGGGAGCGGCGTTCCAGCTGGTTTACTCCCCAGGAGGCGGCGGAGGAGCTGGCCTACTATAAAGCTCAAGCGCGACGCTTGCGGGCCGAGTACCCGGATGTTCCCATGGAATCGATGGTTTTGCCGGACGACGTCCGGGCCGCGCTCCGGGTTGAGGCTCGCGCCATGGTGGAGCGGGCTTTAGCATCGGCTCCGGCCCGGTACTTTTTGAATTCCGAGCCGGCCGCTCGAGTGGCCGCCAATGGGTCCGGAGACTCGGCCGCATCGGTGGAAGCCATGCACCGGGTTGCGGCCGAGGCGGCCAAGGGACAGGCGCGTTATATCATAGACGTCCGTTCCGGGAAAGCCAGCCCTATGCAGGGCGTGGACTCCGTGGACATGCATGCCGGGCCCCATCAGATCATAGTCCAGCGGGGAGTGGGCAAGATCGAGTGGACGGTGCTGAGTTCGGATCCGGGGCTGTCCATGAGCCGAGTGCGCGCCCTGCTGCCGCGTTTGACCTCGGATCTGCCGGCACTGCCCGCCCCATGAATATCTTGGAGAGGGACTAGGCCTTCGGTCCCGGAAAGCACTAGGTCTTTTT
>JBAZVY010000042.1:0-13471 GCA_041660645.1 Elusimicrobiota bacterium
GCAGCCGCGCAAGCGGCCGGCTTCGGTCAGGGTCACGAATACCGCTGACGGCAGGTTGAGTACCGGGTCCGCGGCTAGCTCCGGGGCCGGCTTGCGGCCGGCCAGCCCGGCTTTTAGCGTGTCCCGAGTTAAGGTCAGCAAATTCTTCCGCTGCCCGGCATCCAGAATGATCTCGTTGGCCGGAGGCTGGCCGGAGCGCAGCAGGGCCATGGCCGCGTAGCCTACGGTGCGGCTTTGGTCGCCGTGGGGGGAGGTCCCAGAATTGGCATAGCGCAGGAGCACGCTTTGGTCCGCGCCTAAGGACTTGGCCGCGGTCAGGGCGGCCAGTACCGCGGCTTCGCCGCACCAGGTCGTGCTCAGTCCAGGGATGCCCTTGGCCAGCATGATGCGGTTGCTCAGCCAGAAGAACTGCGGGTCCAGGCGTTCCAGGGCTTTTAGGGTAGAGCGGTCTACACGGTCTGCCAGTTCCGCGGGGGGATAGTGGGATAGGTCGGATGAGGCGACCAGCAGGGCTTTGCGGCCCTTGAGCTCCCGGGCCAGAGCCTGGCCTATCCGGAACGATGTTGCCGGGTCTTCGGTGTTCATGATCAGGGGCAGGAGTTTCCAGCCCGGTTTAAGGCGCTTTATTAGGAAAGGCAGCTGTACTTCCACGGAGTGCTCGCGGCTATGCGCGCGGGGATCGTCTTGGAACAGGTCCGAGTCCTGGAGCAGGCGCGCGGCCAACTCTTCATCTACCGGCACCGGGCCCAGGGGCGTGGCAAAAGCGCCTTTGGCGTAGAGCGCGGCTCCGGCCACGGCCGCGGTATGCGCGGCCCCTATGACTACCACCGTATCGTACGCCCCGGACACGGCTTTATACGCATGGGCCGCCACCGGAGCTGAGAATTCGTAGCCGGCATGGGGCACGACTAGGGCGACTATTGGACCGGGAAGCTTGGCCGGGGCCGGAGCTTTGGCTAGATATGAGTCCACGGCCCGGCCCAGTTCCTTGGCGTCGGCCGGATAGAATTGACCGGCCACGGCCGGGTTTCTGATCTGGGCTACTGCCGGCGCGGCCCATAATGCACAAGCTAAAGCTAGCTTAATCATTTTTAGAGTTTATATTATTGGTGCCTGTCATTCGCGAATTTTAGGAGCCAGGAAACAAAAAGCCGAATGACAGGCACCAATGACCGGAAGCTGGGTGAAATGGTATCCTTGATATATGAGCGCAAACAAGACCACGATCACTCATATTCGGCCGGCCAAACGCACTGCCGGCATCAATTATGCCGTACGCGACATAGTGGCCTTGGCCCAGGAAACCGCCAAGACCGGCAAGGAGATGTTGTATCTCAACATCGGCGACCCCAATAAGTTCGATTTCGCGACTCCGCCACACCTTATAGACGCCGTACTCAAGGCCATGCAGGATAACCATAACGGCTATTCCCCATCCTCCGGCATACCTTCCGCGGTCAAGGCCATCGAGCGGGAGGCGGCGCGCAACCATATCACCAATATCCACGACGTGTTCGTGACCAGCGGCGGCAGCGAGGGCATCGAGATCTGCCTAACGGCGTTGGTGGACCGGGGCGACAACGTGCTCATACCTTATCCCGGCTATCCTTTATATGAGGCGGTGCTGGCCAAGCTTGAAGCCGAGGCCAAGCCGTATTTCTTGGATGAGGAGCAGGGCTGGCAGCCGGACCTGGAAGATATCCGTAAGAAGATCGATTCCAAGACCCGGGCCATAGTGCTGATCAATCCCAACAATCCTACGGGCGTGGTGTTTAAGACCGAGACCTTGCGCCGCATCTTGGCCTTGGCCGCGGAGCGCGGCATACTCGTGTTCGCGGACGAGATCTACGATAAGATGCTGATCGATTCCGACCAGCATGTGTCCATCGCGTCCCTGGACCCGGAAGCTCCGGTCGTGACCTTCAATGGCCTGTCCAAGGGCTTTTTGGCTCCGGGTTGGCGCATCGGCTGGGGCGTGATCAGCGGCAAGCCCGCACTGCTCAGAGATTATATCGCGGCGGTCAATAAGATATTGCGCGCTCGTCTCTGCGCCAGCCATCCCATGCAGCACGCCATCACCGCGGCCTTGGACGGCCAGAAGGTGTTTATCGACGGGGTCCGGGATAAGCTGCGGCGGCGGCGCGACATCACGCATGAGATGCTCAACTCCCAGCCCGGCATATCCTGCGTGCGGCCCGAGGCCGCGTTCTACGCTTTCCCCAAGTTGGATGTCGTCGGAACGCATGCGGAGTTCGTGAAGGGACTCATTCGGGAGACCGGCGTGGTGGCGGTGCACGGCTCCGGCTTCGGACAGAAGCCCGGCACCAAGCATCTGCGCGTGGTATTCCTGCCTCCCGAGGACGTGCTGCGCAAGGCTTATGCCAACCTGCTCGAGTTCCTGCAGGCGCACCGCCGCAAGCCTGTCCGCGCGTGAACAGTCCCGCTGAATCTTCGTCCTCCCAGCGTGGTGAGCCGGAACTTTTGGCCCCGGCCGGAGACCCCGAGGTATTGGCCGCGGCCCTGGACGCGGGCGCGGACGCGGTCTATTTCGGGCTGGAGCGGCTCAATGCCCGGCGCCGGGCCAGTAATTTCAGTCCCGACGCATTCGTCCAAGCCGTAGGCGCGGCGCACCGGCGCGGAGCCCGGGCCTATCTTACGCTTAATATCGATCTGGGCGAGCGCGAGGTCGGGGAGGCTGCCCGTATATTGGAGCTGGCCCGGGCCTGCGGAGCGGACGCGGTGCTGGTGCGCGATCCGGCCTTGTTGGCCCTGCGGCCCGCCTATCCGGGACTCGAATTCCACTTCAGCACCCAGGCTTGCGTCGCCAACAGCGCGGATGTGCGTGCGGCCGCGGCTTTAGGCGTGCAGCGGGTGGTGCTGGCTCGGGAGCTTTCGCGGGACGAGGTCGCGGCCGCTTCGTGCGTGCCCGGCGTGGCTACCGAGGCATTCGTGCAGGGCGCGCTCTGCTTTTCGGTATCCGGCCGCTGCCTGCTCTCCAGTTGGGTGGGCGGCCGCAGCGGCAACCGCGGCGCCTGCACCAGCCCTTGCCGCGTGCCTTGGAGCCTGGAGGGCGAGCCTGCGGGCACGCCCTGGTCCATGCGCGACTTGGCGCTCTGGGACCGGCTGGCCGAACTGCGCCAGGCCGGGGTGGCGGCGTTCAAGATAGAGGGCCGGCTCAAGAATGCGGCCTGGGTGCGCCGGGCCGTGAGCCTTTATCGCGCGGCCTTGCGGGGTGAAGATGCCCAGACTCTGGCGGCGGCAGCCGCGACCCTGGGAGATTATACCGGACGCGGCTTGACCAGCGGCTATTTCGACGGCCAGCGCGGGGAACTCACCGGAGCTTCCGGCCGCAAGACCTCGATCGGGGAGCCGGAAGCCGCGGCTCCGGCTGAGACCACGGAAGACGCGGGCCCGGTCTATGATCTGGATATAACCGTAGGGGAAAAGACCTTGGACTGCCGCTGTTCGTATGATGGCCGCAGCGGAGAGTGGTCTTTGCCTCGGCCGATAGTGCGCAGGCTAGAGCGCGCGGTCTCTCTGGCTGAAGCCGTGCGCAGGCTCGCGGCGGGGCAAGTCCAGGGGCTGAGTTTGCGCCAAGTCCGGGTAAGTGAGCCGACCTGCATACTGCCGCCCCGGACCGTCAATGCCTTGCAGGACCGGCTTTCCGCGGCCTTACGCCTTTTGCGCAAGCCTCCGGATAATCGGGTGCGCATCACCTTGCCCGAGCCGGTGCGCCGGCTCTTGGCCGAGGCTGCGATCAGCCCGGATAATCGTCTGCATCTGGGCCAGGCTCCAGACCGGGTGCGCCTGGATGCGGGCCAATTGCCGGCTATGCGCGGGCTTTGTCCCCCGGGCGGAGCCGTGGTCGAGGGGTTGGCCCCCGGGCTTTTGGAATCCGCGGTTCGCTTCGGCCCGGTCACGGTCGCCTTGCCTTCCGTATTCTTCGAAGCGGATCTGGTCTGGATCCGGGAACTGCTGTCGGGCTGCAAGCGGATGGGGCTGGGCGTGGAAGTCAATAGTTGGGGCGGCTGGCAGTTGGCCCAAGCCGCGGGGGTGGCTATGGAGGCGGGCCCGGGGTTGGCGGTGCTCAATTCCCTGGCCGCTAAAAAACTCGCGAGCCTGGGCCTAGCGAGCGTGACCCTGGCCTTGGAGGCGGACCGTCAACAGCTCGAGGACATATCCGAGCATTGCCCGGTAGCTTGTTCTGTGGTGGTGTTCGGCCGCCCGCCTCTGTTCGTTACTCGGGTCGAGCTTTCGGCGGATAGGTTCGCGGACAAAACCTTGACCGACCGCAGAGGCGTGAGCCTGCGGCCGCAGCAGGAGAATGGCCTCTGGGTGTTCCGGCCGGTGGAGCCGTTCGATTGGCGCGGCCTGCGCAACGAGAATATCCGGGCCCGGCATCTGGTGATGGACCTGATCGGTTCCCCGGAACCTGGGGCGGAGTTCGCGCGCCCCGCGGCCGCTCCCGCGCGGTTGTTCAATTACGGCCGCAGCCTGGCCTAACTGCCGCAGGGATGATAGAATCCGGGCATGGCACCGCGTTGGGATTGCGTCTGCGTAGGCTTGAGCACGGTGGACGTACTGGCCTTGATCCGGCAGCGTCTGCGGGAGGATGAAAAGATCCCGGCGCAGCGGGTGCTGGTGGATGGAGGCGGTCCGGCCGGGACCGCGGCTTGCGCGGCGGCGCGCTACGGAGCCAAGACCGCGGTTTTTTCCTTCATAGGACAGGATTTGTGGCGGGATTTCGTGCGGGGAGGTTTCCGGAGCTTCGGCGTAGCCACGCGCTTCTTGCAGGTCCGGGCGGGCATGGCCACGCCGGTTTCCATGATCGCGGTCAATCGCGATACGGCCGCCCGCACCATATTCTGGAACAATCAGGGTGCGGGCCGGCAAAAAATAGACCTGGCGAGGCTCATCCGGCAAGGCATATTGGACACCCGCTGTCTGCATCATGACGGGCATCTCATGGATCTGTCCATAAAGCTGGCCGCATCCGCCCGGAAACGCGGGATACTGAATTCTTATGATTGCGGTTCGGTCAAGCCGGGTTGGGAGAAGTTGGCGGCCTTGACCGATATCTTCATCGCTTCGCATCAGTTCGCGCGGCAGCTGCGCACGCCGGCGCCGAGGCTTATAGCCGGCTTGCGCCGCAGGTTCGGCGGCCAGGTCGCGGTGACCGCGGGGGAAAAGGGCTTCTATTACCACGACGCGGACCAAGACCGGATCGTGCTGGTCCCACAGCGGAAGACTTCCGCCTTGGACACCACTGGCTGCGGGGACGTGTTCCACGGGGCTTTTTTGGCCCATTATCTCAAGCGCCGCAGCTTCCCGGACGCCCTGCGTTTCGCCCAAGCCGCGGCCGGAGCCAAGACCCGGGCCTTGGGCGGCCGCGCCGGGTTGCTGGGGCGGGGGATATTTCATAGTATTGCGGGCGCGTACATGAAGTGGAGGATATGATGGCCGCACCGCGAATAGCCTGGGCGCTGGTTCTTTTGGGCGGGTGTCTGTCTCCAGCCGCGGCCGCTGAGCGGGAAGATGCTTTCGATTTTTTTGCGGAAGAGGCCAAGGTGCTCACCGCATCCCGGCGGGTCCAGACTGTGCGCGAATCGCCGGTAGTGGTGGAAGTCATAACGGCCGAGGATATCAAGAATTCCGGCGTGGTCAATATCTGGGACCTGTTGCGCTTCCGGGCGGGCATGGACGTATTCGAGATGCATAACAGCCTGAGCGGCCGGCGCAGCGTGGTGTCGACCCGGGGCTTGTCCGGGGATTTTGTGGATGAACTCCAGGTCTTGGTGGATGGCCGCAGCGTTTATGAGCCGGTGCAGAGCGGCGTGGGCTGGGAGAATCTTCCGGTCCAGCTTCAGGATATCGAGCGCATCGAGATCGTGCGCGGCCCCAATGCCGTGCTCTATGGCTCGAACTCGGCCGAAGGCGTGATCAATATAATAACCAAGGCTCCGGCCAAGAATTCCGTGTCCGTGCGCCAGACTTTGGGCAGCCTGGAGACCCGGATCACGGAAGCGGCCGTGGAGTCCGCGCATGATGCCTATGGCTATCGCTTCAGCCATACCTATAAGAGCAATGGCGGATTCCCCAAGGAGACGGGGGGCACGGCCAATGATTTCTATTTCGCCAACAATACCAATCTCCGCGGCTATTGGCGTCTGCGGCCGGACACTAGGCTGGAATTGGAGTCCGGCGGGTCCTGGACTACCAACGGGCTGGCCATGGCCAATGATTCCAAGCACACCCACAGGACATATTTCAACAGCCTGAAGCTGCGCCACGAGCAATCGGCGGATGCGGATCTGGAAGCTCGGGTGTCGCATAGCGATACTTATATGCGCATGTTCCCCGGCGATCCCGTGCCGTTCGGTTTGCGCTTCCAGCAATGGGACATGGATGCCATGCAGCAGCTGGGCTGGCTGGATGGACGCATGCATACCAGCGTGGGATTCAATTACCGGCATGCCAGCATGCGTTCGGATCAGATATTCGCGGGCAATCCGTATCAGGAGAACCGTGTGGTGCGGGGTTTCGTGCATGATTCCTTCAAGTTCACGGATAAGCTGAGCTTTATCGCAGGCGTTTCCGCGGAACATTCCGATACCGGGGGTTGGAGCCCGGCGGTCCAAGCCGCGGCCGTGCTCGATCCTTGGACTGGGCACACCTTCCGGGCCTCTTATGCTCAGGCCAATACCATACCCAGTCCGACCAAGAAATACGCCAATTTCATGCTGACCAGCGGGTCTCAGCTGGTCGGCAATCCCGGGATGGTGCCGGACCATCTGACCTCCTATGAGGTCGCGTATATAGGGAGTTGGTTGGACCGCAAGCTCATACCGGAGGTGGATCTGTATTACATGACCGTGACCCATAAGACTGAAGTGGGAGTTACGGCGCCCGGGCTGATGGTGCTGCGGCCGGATAACGATAACAACGTCATAGCCCGGGGCGCGGAGTTCAAGCTGCGTTATGATTTGGCTAAGGGCTCGAATCTGTATGTCAATTATACGCGCCAGATCCTGACCGACGTCAAATGGGATGAAGGACTGCGCCAGGGCGTGCCGGTCAACAAGGTGAACCTGGGCGGCGTGGCCAGGTTGTGGGGAAAGCTCTCCGCCTCTGTAAACGCAGGTTATAAGGACGGGTATCGGACCACTTATACCGCGACCATGGCCAGCGATAACCAGCCGGCCTATTGGCGTTTGGACGCGGGCTTGGTCTATGATCCCACGCCCAGCCTGGAGTTGTTCTGCAGCGGGCAGAATCTGATCATCCCGCGGCATCGGGAGTTCAACGATTCCTTGATGGTCCCGAGGACATTCTATGGCGGGGCAGCGTATAAGTTCGGCGGCAGTTGAGCCGCCGCGTCCGGCCCGCGGACTAGCCGCCTTCCTGCGCTCCGCTGGCTGGGCGGCCGCCCTCGGGATCCTGCCCTGGGGGGCGGCGTTCGCGGCGGAAACGGACCCGGGTTTCCACCAGGCCGCGTCCGAGCATTTCACCGTCCATTACGATTGCGTCCAGGCGCCCGAGGGCGTGCTGTCCGATCTGGAGATGCTGCACGCCAAGCTGGCCTTGGATCTGATCTTGTTCGCGCCCTGGGCCCAGACCGAGAAGGTCTCGATATATATCTATGAAAGCTCCCAGACCTTTCACGCCCGTACCGGCGCGCCGGAGTGGTCCCGCGGCCAGGCGGATCCGGCCCGGCGCAGCGTGCAGGTATGCGCCGGACCCGGCCTGCGCCGTATACTCGCGCATGAACTCGCGCATCTGTTCTTCGACGATTTTTTCCTATCCGCTCCGGCCGGCTATGGCTCGGAGCGCCTGCGCCAGCCGCCGGTCTGGCTTTCCGAAGGCGTGGCCGTGAACATGGAATGGGACTACGGTTTGGGCCAGGACCAGGCTGCGATCCGGGCTCGGGCCCGGGACCATGCCCTGCCGCTGAAGGATTTCCTGGCTTTCGATTATAGGCAGCAACGCGCGGATGGGGAGGTTTCGGATTGGTATGTGCAGGCCTATAGCCTGGTGCGCTACTTTATGCGCAGTCTGCCGGGCAGCCTGTTTTTCGAGTTCTGCGATGCCTTGCGCCGCGGCGTGCCCATGGAGCAAGCCTTGGGGCGGACTTATGGCGGGGTGCTGCCCGACATCCCGGCTTTGGAGCGGCATTGGCGGGAGAGCCTGCGGGACTAGGGTATAATATGGCTCCCATGAACCCAGCCGGAGACTCGGGACTCAAGAAGGAACTGGGCTTGTTCGATTCCACCATGATCGTGGCCGGGTCCATGATCGGCTCGGGCATATTCATAGTCAGCGCGGATATCGCGCGCACCGTAGGCGGGGCCGGCTGGCTGCTCGTGGTCTGGCTCATAACCGGGGCCGTGACCATAGTCGCGGCCTTGAGCTACGGCGAACTGGCGGCCATGCTGCCCCGGGCCGGCGGCCAGTACGTATATCTGCGCGAAGCCTACGGCCCCTTGGCGGGATTCTTGTACGGCTGGACCTTGTTCTTGGTGATACAGACCGGCACCATCGCGGCCGTGGCCGTGGCCTTCGCCAAGTTCACGGGCGTGCTGGTTCCTTGGTTCAGCGAGAAGCACGTACTGTTGGAGGCGGGGCTGCTGCGGGTCTCGGCTGCGCAGGCTCTGGCCATGGCCGTGATCGCCGGCCTGACCGCGCTCAATCTTCGGGGTCTGAAGTTGGGGAAGTTCATCCAGAACCTGTTCACCGTGACCAAGATCGTTTCGCTGTGCGGGCTCTCGCTGTTGGTGTTCTACGCTTGGAGCCGGGGCTCGGCTGGGACCGACAATGCGGCGGCGGCGTGGCAGGCTTTCTGGACGCGGCCCCAGTCCGGCTCCGAGGCCTTGTCCGGAGGCCGGCTCTGGGCCGCGCTGGGCGTGGCCATGGTGGGCTCCTTGTTTTCGGCCACGGCTTGGGAGAACATCACCTACACAGCCGGGGAAGTGCGCCGGCCGGAGCGCGACGTCCCGCTGAGTCTGGCGCTGGGAACCTTGTTGGTGGTGGTGCTCTATGTGTCGGCCAATCTGACCTATCTCGCGGTTTTGCCCATGGACGCCATACGCGGCGCGGCCAATGACCGGGTGGCCACGGCCGCGCTCAGCGCCCTATTCGGAGCGCCCGGAGGCCTGGTCATGGCCGGATTGATAATGGTCTCCACGTTCGGCTGCAACAACGGCTTGATCCTTTCCGGGGCGCGGGTTTATTACGCCATGGCCAAGGATGGGCTGTTCTTCGAGCGG
Organism: Elusimicrobiota bacterium; assembly: GCA_041660645.1. Lineage (GTDB taxonomy): Bacteria > Elusimicrobiota > Elusimicrobia > UBA1565 > UBA9628 > UBA9628. The sequence goes on from JBAZVY010000042.1 coordinate 9,264, forward strand.
GTCGGGACTTTGAATCGGGCCTCGGTTCCGGGCGCGGCTTTGGTCCTGCAGGGCGTGTGGGCCGGACTGCTTTGCCTGTCCGGAGCTTATGGGGATCTCTTGGATTACGTGATATTCGCTACCTTGGTATTCTATATCCTGACCGTGGCCGGAGTCTTCGTGTTGCGACGGACCCGGCCGGACCTGCCCCGGCCGTATCGAGCCTGGGGGTATCCTTGGCTTCCGGCGTTGTACCTGGCGCTCTCTTCGGCCATAGCCTTGGATCTGCTCGTGCTCAAGCCGGCGTATACCTGGCCCGGGGTGGCAATAGTGCTCTTGGGGATACCGGTTTATTATTTGCGCCGGGGCCGGCGGATGGCGGCTGCGGAAATACCGCTTGACGCTAAATAGTCAGGGTTATATACTTGCGTTGATGCCATTCAAGGTCAGTCAGATTATGCTTACCCGGTCCATATTGCTGCATATGTCTGCTTGGTTGGGTCTCGAGGTCGCATGGACGCACAGTCGTCATTCGCCGGAATCAGCGCTGCTCTAGAAAAACTCCAGCCCCGCGACCATCTCTGCCTCATATACGAGTCTACTGAGGAACAATTGGCGGCCGTATTGCCTTTTATCCGCTTGGGATTGGCGCGCCATGAGAAGTGCGTGTGCCTGGGGGAAGCGGTCTTGGGGCAGGCCTTATGCGAATATCTGCGTTCCTTGGGGATCGCCCCCGACGCCGCGATCCGCAGCGGGGCCTTGAATCTGGCTGCAGCCCAGACCGTATGCATGCCGGACGGCCGTTTCGATCCGGCGCGGGTTCTGGCATTCTTGACGGATGCGGCGGTCAAGGCTCAGGCCGAGGGCTTTGCCGGCCTGCGGGTCACGGGCGACATGGCCTGGAGTCTGGGCGGCAACGTGAGCGTGGACCGATTCTTGGAATATGAGGCCGGACTGGGTTCGGTATGCGGCGACACCGGCAGCATCATGCTGTGCCAATACGACCGGCACCGGTTCTCTCCGGGATTGCTCACCGCGGCGGCCCAGGCTCACGCCTTGGGCCTGGCCGGGGGCAAGGTGTTCCGCATACCCAATGTGCTGGAAGACGAGACCGCTGCGGTCGCGCCGCGGGATACGGAGTTCCAGCGCTTCCTGCACGCGCTTTGGGGCCGCCGTCCCGGGCCGGACCAGTATCCGGAGGGGACGGATATGGGAGATGGGCCGCGCAGGATATTGGACAGCATGTGCACGGGCGTGGCCTTGGTGAGCCCGGATCGGCATATACTGCACAGCAACCGGCAGCTGCGGAGTTGGTTCCCGATCCTGGATAAGCATCCGTCCCCGGTCTGCTACCAGGACTGCAATATCCCGCCGCGTACGGAGATCTGCCCCTACTGCCCCTGTGAGCAGGTCAAGGTCGATGGCTTGCCGCATGAGACCGTGGTGGATTTCGCCATGGCCGGGGGGGTGAAGAGTTTTCGTATCTTGGCATCCCCGGTCCGGGACGGCGCCGGCGCGATCACGGCGTTCGTCAAATCCATGGAAGAGGTCACCGTGCGCCGGGCCGCGGAGCGGCGCCTGCGCGATAGCGATGAGCGGCATCGGCGCATAACCCAGGCTTTGACCGATTATGTATATACCGTTTGGGTCAAGGACGGCCGGGTGACGGGCACGGAACATGGGGAGGCGTGCCAGGCGGTCACGGGCTATGGCCGGGAGGATCTGGAGCGGGACCCGGACCTGTGGTTGAAGATGGTAGCGGAAGAGGATCGTCCGGCGGTGCTTGAGCAATCGCGGCGGATACTGGCCGGCCATCCGGTCGGGCCTTTGGAGCATCGGATATTGCGCAAGGACGGGGCCCTGCGCTGGGTCCGCAACACGCCGGTGCCGAACTACGGACATGACGGGGTGTTGGTCGAATATGACGGCGTGATCCAGGACATAACCGAACGCAAGATCGCGGAGCGCTCCTTGCGGGAAACCGAGGAGGAACTGCGGCAGTCGCATAAGATGGAAGCCGTGGGCAAGCTCGCGGGCGGAGTGGCCCATGACTTCAATAACCTGCTCACGGTCATCAAAGGCTATGCCGCCTTGCTTGAGACCAACGTGGAGAAGGAGCCGCAGAACAAGGCGGATGTCGGGGAGATCCTGCGGGCCTCCGACCAGGCGGCCGGGTTGACCCACCAGTTGTTGGCTTTCAGCCGCAAACAGATCCTGCAGCCCGAGGTCCTGGACCTCAACAAGACCGTTAAAAGCATGGCCATGATGCTGCGGCGTTTGATCGGCGAGGATGTGAAGCTGGAACTGTCCTTGGATCCGGCTCTGGGCCAGGTGCTCATGGACCCGGTGCAGACCCAGCAGATCATCTTGAACATAGCGGTGAACTCGCGTGACGCCATGCCCCAGGGCGGGGTCTTCAGCATAGCCACGGACAATCTTACGCCCACCCCGGAGTTCCTTAAGCAGCATCGGGAACTCCGGCCCGGGCAGTGCGTGGTCCTGACCATGACGGATACCGGGGTGGGCATGCCCGCGGAGGTGCTGGCCCGGGTGTTCGAGCCGTTCTTCACCACCAAGGAGCGGGCCAAGGGCACGGGCCTGGGGTTGTCCACGGTCTACGGCATAGTCAAGCAGAGCCAGGGCGACATAGTCATGCAAAGCGCGCCGGGCGCGGGCACCAAGGTCGAGATATTCCTGCCCTTTGCGCCCGAGGCTTGCCGGCTTGAGGATAATGTCGCCCAGACGGAGCCCAGCCACGGCGATGGTTCGGAGACCATCCTCTTGGTGGAAGACGATGAGCCGGTGCGTCGGCTGGCGGCTCGGAGCCTGCGCGCCCGGGGCTACAAGGTGATCGAGGCCTCGGATGCGGGGGAGGCCATGCGTCTTGTGGAACTCCACGGCCCGGAGATCGCCCTGCTTTTGACGGACGTGGTCATGCCTGGCACCAGCGGCCGTGCGCTTTCCGACAAGCTCTGCGCGCAGGTTCCGGGACTTAAGACCTTATACATGTCCGGTTATACGGACGAGGTGATAGCTCAGCACGGCGTCCTGGAATCGGGCATAGAACTGCTGCCCAAGCCGTTCGCTCCGGATTTTATAGCCCGGAAAGTGCGCGGGGTCCTGGACTCCTGATAATCCTATCGGGCGGAGCGCCGGGAGCCCGAGGGCAGGGCGAAATAATAGCGCACGCCTACGCCCCCCTCTACGTCTGAGCCCATATCGGGGGAGGTCTCCATGATCGGGGCTATTTCCGCGAAGAATTCCAAAGGCTGTTGGGCCATGTGGTATGCGATCCCACCCACGAAGCGGAAGCCGAATACGGTGCGGGCGCTGTCCTGGACTTTGAATCCCAGGCCTAGGTAGAGAGGCAGCTTCCCTTTACGCGGTTGCGGCAGGACTTCCGGCAGGTTGAGCAGCAGGTCGCTGTGGAAGTGCAGATCCGAATCCTCGGCCCCGAGCCCGATATCTATGGAGGTCTTGGCGTTGAGGTTGTACTTGGCGGAGAATCCGATGGGGGATCCGGCCATGAACCCGATGCCTAGGGCTCCGGGATCGCTGGTCTGGGCTAAGAGTCGGTCCGGAGCTGTCAGCAGGGCTGCGGCCAAGCCGGTCAGGCAGACGAGTCTGGTCATGAAAGTTCGATTATACATTGGAGTCTCCTTTTGTGCACATGATTAAAATGTGTTGCGGCCTATACTGCGGCGGTCGGCTTGCCGTTGTTTCATCCGCTGGCCGAGACCGCTGCAGATAGCGAATACGAAGGCTTGCAGGCATAATCCAGCCGGCAGGCCATAGTGCCATTTCCAAGCCTGGCCCAGAGACGGGCCCAGCCGCAGCGACCAATCCAGCAGACCTATATAGAGAGATGCGAATTGGTTGGCCCCCATCCAAATCGATACGATGACGCCGGCCAGCAGTCCGTTGAGGGTGGAGGTGTTGGGCGAGAGCAGGCCCACGCATAGCCCGCCGAATACGCTTATCACCAGCATCTCCATGGACAAAAATAGGATCTGGCTGATGCCGTCCAAGTGCACGAGGTCGCCGTGGAGCCAGCGGAGCAGCATGGCCGCGTCTAGGTTATGCCCCAGGGTGCCTCCGGCCGGGACTGGTCCCGTGGCCAGCCAGGCCGCGGTCTCCAGGGCCAGGTGGGTGAGCAGGCTGGCCAGGACGCCGGCGAGTATGGCCAGAAGTTTTCCGCTCCAGCGTCCTCGCGCGGGCAAAGACGACAG
>JBAZVY010000043.1:0-13274 GCA_041660645.1 Elusimicrobiota bacterium
CGGCCGGTCAATCAGATCCTGGATTACCTTAAAAGGTTCATAAGCACGTATCCGGAAGGCCGGCATGCAGCGGATGCCTACTATGCCATGGCCGATACCTATTTTCAGAACAAGCGCTATAGCGAGGCTATTCCTTATTATCAGCATCTTATAGATGAAAAAGACGATACCTATCTGGACGATGCTTGGCTGCGGATGGGAGAGATACATTACAATTCCAAGGATATTCCCAAGGCCCGCAGGGCCTGGGAGCATTTGGACCGGACTTTCGGACGATCCGTGCTGGGCGCCGAAGGGATGTACGGCTTGGCCCTGTGCGACATGCACGAGCAGAAATACCGCGAGGCCAGGAAGGTCCTGCATAGCCTGACCAGCCGGTACCCGGGGTACGCCGACCTGGCCAAGGTGCGAGAGATGCTGGGGATACTGCGCTTCAACGAGAAGGATTTCAATGCGGCTCTTGAGATATTCGAGGGCGTGGACACTCCGGTAGCGGCTTTCTATAGAGGAATGAGCTATTTTCAGCAGAAACAGTTCCAAGAGGCGGCTCAGGCCTTCAACGTGTTGGGACGTCTGTCGAGCAATTCCTACATGGAGATCGGCTCGTATCTGAAGGCGGAGTGTTTCCGCATGGTCCGCAACGATCCTTTGTCGGCCAAGGCCTACCAGGAGTTCGCCACGGCTTTCCCGGCCAGCCGACTGTATCCTTATGCCGTATTGCATCTGGCCCGGGCATTGAATGAACTCGGACAAGGCGATAAGGCGGCCGGGCTCTTGCAGCGCCTGCGCGAGGAGCAGTCGAGCCGGGAAGTGCGCACCGAGGCCTTGCATCTGGAAGTGGAGATCGCGGCCCGGCAGGGACAGCACCGCAAGGCCAAGGAATTAGTCGAGCGCGCCTTGGCCGGTTCCGGCAAGGGCGAAGCCGAGCGCTTCACCAACACTTATGTCCTGCTCGGCTATTACCTGCTCAAGGTGGGCCAGGTGCCGGAGGCGGCGGACGTCATGATGGAGATGGTCAAGCGCGTCCCCGGGCATGCCCTGGGCGTGGCGGCTTATGCCATCGCCGGCCAAGCGGCGTATCGGCGCCAGGACTGGCGCCAGGCCATATCCGATTTCGAGACCGCCTTGCTCAAGTACGAGTATGGTCCGTTGTCCGATGTGTCCATGGCCATGATGTTGTCCGCGTACTTCAGCGCCAAGAACTACCAGGAATTGGTGACCAACGCCAATCGCGTTATGGGCGTGGTGTCCGCGGATTTCTCGGCCGAAGAGGTGCAGTGGCGTTCCCAGAGCCATTTGCTGGTAGCCGAGGCCTATTACCATTTGAAGCAATACGCGGAGGCTTCCCGTTATTTCGAGATGGCCATGCGGGAGCCTACTTTGGCGGCGCATTCCCAGCTCAGCTTGGCCTGGTCCCGCTATCATGAGGGACGCTGCGAGGACGCCCTGCGCTTGGCGCGGCAATATTTGGGTCGGCCGGGGGTATCTGCGGATTCCCGGGCCAGCGCTCAGTTTTTGATCGCCAGCAGTTATTTCAACGTGAAGAATTATGATGCTTCCATAGACGCTTTTCAGAACTTTAGAAAATCCTTCCCCAAGGACGGCCGCGTGGCGGAGAGTTGGCTGCACGAGGGCTGGGCTTACCGGCAGATGGGGCGGCATGGCGATGCCCTCCAGACCTGGCAGCGCCTGGTCTCGCTTTTCCCCAACAGCAAGCTGGCGCAGGACGCGCAGGTGCAGGTCGGCCGCCTGTATTTCCAGGCCCACAAATACGAGGAGTCCGGAAAAGCCTTCAGCGAGTTCTTGGAGCGTTGGCCTCAGGCCCCGGCCGCAGCCGAAGCCCAATGGCTCTTGGCGCAGGGCTATTATAATTCCCGGCATGATGATGCGGCCATAAAGGCTTACATCGTATTCTTGTCTCGGTTCCCTAAAGACGAACGCCGGGAGGGCGCGGGTACCCAACTCATGCAGACGCGTTTCCGGCAGGCTTCCCAGGGCCGCAACCCCAGCTTGCTGGATGCCTTCGTGCGCCTGTACCCCAAGAGTCCGCTGGCGCCCGAGGCCCAGTATCAGCTCGGGCAGCTTTATTTCGAGGCCCAATCCTGGGAAGGCGCCATCGTGGCTTTCCGCAAGCTCATGTTGGATTATCCCGGTACCAGCCAGGCGCCTATGGCGCTCATCGCCATAGCTCATGCCCAGGAGAAGCTCAAGAAGCATGAGGCGGCGGTGGCCGAATATCGGAGCATGATGGAGTTGTTCCCGCAGAATCCCTTGGCCTTGGACGCGGCTATGCGCGCCGGAGCCTTGTACTTCAATCTGGCTAAATATCAGGAGGCGGCCAACAGTTTCCGATTCATCACCGAGCGGGATTGTCCTAACGATGTGAAAGCCAATGCCATGTACAACCTGGGGGTCACTTATAAGAAGATGCGCAGTTACCCCGAAGCCATCGAGACGTTCGAGCGCTTCACCTTGGCGTTCAAGGATGAGCCGCGGGCCGTGGATTGTCTCATTGAGATCGCCGCGCTTTATCGGCTCATGGATCAGAACGAGAAGGCGGCCTTGGTCTATCAGATGTTGTTGAAGCGCCGGGACATAGCCGAGCCGGTAAAGATGACCGTATACAACCAATTGGCCGAGATATTCAAGGCCGCCGGCAACAAAGAAAAGGTCATGGAGTCCTATGCCGGGCTGATCCCGCTCAAGCCGGAGGGGCAGGACGTGCGGCTGGTGGGGTTGGCGCAATTGGCCGCCCTGTACGAGGAACGGGAACAATGGGATAGCGCTTTGGAAGTCTACGGGCATATCCAGCGCAGCGGCGGTCAGGCGGAATGGGTGCGTTCCGCGGAGAAGCGGGCCAAGGAGATCCGGGAATATATAGAGGCTCAGAAAGCGGGGCCGGCCAAGCCCGCGGCGGAAGCGGCGCAGAACGACGCTGCGCCTGCGGCGCAGCCGCCGGCTGAGACTAAACTGGAACCCGTCCCGGCGCCCAAGAAGGCGGCTAAGCCTAAGCCGGCGCCTCGGGCCAAGGCTGAAAAGAAGGCGGCGACGGAAGCGGCGAAAGACGGGGCGGCGAGCAAGGCCCAGGACGGGACGGTGCAGGCTGCGGCCCAGCCGGCGGCAGAGTCCGGGGGGCAGCCGTCTACTCCCGTGCCGGCGGCTAAGTCGGACGTTTCAGTAGAGACGGAACCTTAGGGGGGACTATGGATTTGGGGAATATGTTGGTCAACGGAGCGGCGCTGCGCAACCTGCATTCCATGCTGGTCCTGCTGGTGCTCGGGATCTGCTCCATCATATGTCTGGCGCTCATCGTGGAAAGGTTCCTATATTTCCGCAGGATAAAAGCCAATCCCGAGGAAGCCCTGCTTAAGATCCGCAGCAGCCTGCTGGCTGGCCGGATCAGCGAGTCCTTGGCTATATTGGGTGAGGCCGGCGGCAATCCGATCTTGAGCGTGATCCAGGCCGGTATAAAGAACAGCCATATGCCCAAGCCGCAGTTGGAGGAGATGCTGCGCATCTGCCAGATGAAACAGCGGGCGCATATGGAGAAATATCTGGTGGTCCTGGGGACCCTGGGCAATACGGCTCCTTTCATCGGACTGTTGGGCACGGTGCTGGGCATCATCCAGGCTTTTAAAGACCTGGCCGGAGCCCAGGCCGCGGGCAACGGCGCCAGCGTGGTGGCGGTGGGCATCGCCGAAGCCTTGATCGCCACGGCGGCCGGGTTGATGGTGGCTATCCCCGCGGTCGTGTTTTACAACGTATTTTTGAAGAAGGTTAAGCGGATAGCGTCCGATATGGAGATCGCGGGCATGGAGATAGTCACGCTCATCACCTTGGGCGCGCAAGAAGCCGATGGCGGCGGGAGCCATGCAAGCTAATTCCAACGCGGAAGAGCCGATAACCGCCATCAATATCACGCCCCTGGTGGACGTGGCGTTGGTGCTGGTAATCATCTTCATGATCACTCTGCCGTATCTCATGGAGAAGGCCATGAAGATAAACTCTTCCAATGATAAGGTCGTGGCCGTGTCTTCCATCACCGAACCCATATTGGTGGAGATAAACGAGAGCGGCATAGAGGTGGAGGGCAAGGGCGTGGCTCTGCAGCAGTTGTCGGGCGTGCTGCGCGGCATGATCGTGAAGCGCAAGATATCGGCCGTAGCCGTGCTGGCCCAGCGCAAGGTCGCGCATGGCCGGGTGATCGAGGTCCTGGACAACGCGATCGCGGCCGGAGCCCAGGAACTCAATATGCTGGAATCCTTAGAGGGGAAGAATGGGACCCGTTGACTCCGGCGAAGACGACATCATCAGCGAGATCAATCTGACCCCGTTGGTGGACGTGTCTTTGGTGCTGGTGATCATATTCATGGTGGTGGCGCCGTTTTTCAGCCAGATCTTGAAGCCTTTGACCTTGCCTAATTCGGCTAGCGCCACGCTTACGGAACAGAACACCATAAAGGTATCCATATTCCCGGACGGCACGCTGGCGGTCGGGCCGGCTTTGGTCCAGCCGGAGCAGATGAACGCCGCCCTGCAGAAGGAGATCGCCTCCGGCAAGCAGCCGTGGGTGGTGGTGCGGGCCGGTACGGAGGTCGCCAGCGGGCGCGTGATGGATACGGTAAAGGAAATCAAGAAGTATGGGATCGAGCGCGTGGCTTTTGCCGCTCAGCCCAAAGCGGCGATCCCTGCGGCCGAGGCGGAGAGCGCGTCGCTTCCGTCGGAGGCGCCATGAGCCTGGCCGAGCACGCTTTCGATTTCTTCACCGAGGCGCCGAGCGACGGCGCGCGCATGGGCAAGCCGTTGTCCTGCTCCATCACGGTGCATGCGCTTCTGGCGCTGCTTTTGCCCATGGGGCTGGGCAGCATGCAGTCGCGGCCGGCCATTGAGCCGGTGCGGGTATGGGAGATCAAGGTCATGGGCACCCAGGACCTGTCCCTGAAGGGCTCCGGACATGACGCCAGCGTGGGGCCGCGGCTGGAGAAGATATTGGCCACGCCGCCTAAGCAGGTGGCGGGGCCGGAGCGGACGGGCGCGGCTCGGGTCGCGGACAAGGTCGGCACCTCGCCGACCGCGCCTAGGGAAATGCCCCGGCTAGCGGCCTCCGGACCGATATTCGGACGCAGCCTGAGCGTGGCGGAGTCCGGGGTCGGGCGCGATAAGATCTATACCTCGGGCAGCGCAGTCCGCTTGCCCGGCCCCAGCAAGAACTCCGGGGTGGTGGGCGAGCGCCTGGCCGGCGGGGCCGGAGACAAGATCGATCTTAACCCCCGGCGCGGCGTGGCCGGAGTGCCCGGAGGCACGGGCCGGTTTCTGGGCGGCGGTCTGGGATCCCTAGACGGCGGCAACGTCCTGCAGCGCAAAGGCGAGGCCATAGTCGTGGCCTATAATTCCGAGGGGCAGGCTCCGCCCATGCCCAAACATGATAAGTTCGAACTGCCCGACGCCCCGGATACGTTCTTCTCCATCCGCGGTCCTTTGAGCCGCCGCAAGATCGTGAACATGACTTTGCCCAAGTATCCGCGCTGGGCTGAGGAGGCCGGGGTGGAGGCCCAGATATCGCTGCGCTTATATGTGACTCCGAATGGGGTGGTGAAGCCCGAGATCTGGGTAGAACAGACTTCCGGCTTTCCGGAGTTCGATGAAGTGGCCAAGGAATCGGTGCGGTCCATAAAGTTCGTGGCGCTCGGGCCTAACGAGTCGCCGCATGAGGAATGGGGCGTAGCCACGTTCAATTTCAAGTTGAAGAAGATGAATAAGAGGGGCTTGTGATGATCCAGACATTGATGGTCCTATGGCTCGGATTGCCGACCGCCGCGGTCTGGGCCGCGGACAACTCGAAGCCGGGCAACGGCCAGTTGGAGGAGATCGTCATTGAAGGCGTGCCGCGCATAGAAGTCCAGGCGGACAAGCCTGATTATGAGCCCAATCCCGACCCCGCGCCGTCCATATTGGCGTTCTTGGCCAAGCAGCTGCATGTGCCGGACCTGTCTTCGAAAGTAATGCTTATGGTGCCTAATTATCTGCCTTCCGCCATGTCTTCCAGCCTGGCCCGTACGCCTTGGCGAGTGAATCTGGTGCAGCCTCCGGTGTTGGACGTCCAGCTCAAGCAGCCGGCGGGCCTGGAGGTCTTGCGTTGGCGGTTGGTGGTGACGGATGATAGGGGCAAGATTTTCCACACCATAAAAGGAAAGGGCAAGCTTCCGAACCGGATATCTTGGGACGGCCGGGGGGATTCCGGCGATATGCTGCGGGTCGGGCATCCCTACGCCTATTCTTACCATATCCTGGATATGGCCGAAGTGCCTTCCTATATACCGGGCAAGAATATCTTGCTGCGCAGTTTGGTGCTGGCCAACGGCGGACAATGCCTGATCCATCTGGATACGCCGGTCATCTTCGAGCGCGCCAACCGCCTCTCTCCGGAGGGCGTGGATTACATCCGCGAGGCGCAGGATTTCTTGCGGGAAGCGGCCACGGGCTCGCTGCGCATAACGATATATGGGGACGATCAGGAATTGGCTAAGCGGCAGGCGGAACTTCTGCGCAGGCATTTTGCGGCGGCTTTGAATATGCCGGTCAAGCGTATCCAGGCAACCGGAGCGCCCTTGGGGCGCGATGGTTATGCCCGGACCGAGATAGAGACGAAATAACCAGGTCATATGCCAGATAAGATCCGGATAGCTGGATGCGTCGGTCGCATCGCGCTGGTATGGGCGGTGCTGGCCGCGCTTCCTGCGCAGGCCAGCGATCAGGCCGGTTCTCCCGGCTCCTATCTGGATTTCGCAGGCGGCCCCCGGGTCAGCGGCATGGGGCGAGCCTATGTGGGCTTGGCCGAGGGCGCGGACGCCGTGATGGTCAATCCCGCCGGGTTGGGCTTCCTGCGTCCGAACGTGCTCGGATTGATGCATACCCAGACCCCGGAATCCGCCATGTTGGACTACGCCGGGTACGCCCAGCCCATATATCGCATGGGCGCGGTGGGGCTTTCTTTTATTCGGCTGGATTCCGGAGTCCTGCCCCAGACCGATGAATATAACGTGCGGGTCGGCGAGTTCCGGGACGTGGAACAGACCATAACCGGAGCTTACGGCATAGCGGCCAAGCCCTGGCTGTCCGTGGGCGGGGCGTTTAAGTTCTCCCAACAGTCCTTGGGCGGAGTGTCCGCTAACGGTTGGGGCATGGATATCGGAGCCTTGGCCAAGTTCAAACGCCGCTATCAGGCGGGATTGCGGGTCCAGAACGTCATGGCGCCCAAGCTCGGTTACGAGACGGCCAGCGACAGTTTTCCCCGGCTCGTCACCTTGGGCCTGTCCGGAAAGTGGCTGGATAGGTTCGTGTTGTCCGCGGATCTGGAAAAGGGCATCGGAGCCAAGCAGGACGTTAGCTGGCGGCTGGGCGCGGAGGGCACGTTCTGGAAGGTGGCCAAGCTCCGCGCGGGATTCGATTTCGGCATGATGGAGTTCTCCATAGGCTTGGGCTATCTGTGGGGCCGCAGCGACGTGGGCTACTCTATGGCTTCGAACCAGTACGGCATGGCGCAGAAGGCGGGGTTGGATTATTCCTTCGGAGGCTATGATCTGGCCATGAGCGCCAATCCCGAATCGTTCTCGCCCGTGGGCCTTAAGAAGCGCACCACTTTCACTATCCGGATGACCCATGCTACGCCCATAGACAGCTGGGCCCTCCAGATCCGGAACCAGCAGAACGACGTGGTCTATCGCGTGCTGGGCAGCGGCACGCCTCCGGGGGAATTGACCTGGGACGGGAAGACTTCCTACGGCATGAACGTCCCGGCCGGCATATACCGCTGCACCATGTCGGTCACGGACCGGGATGGGCGCGTGGAGATCACGCCCATACAGAACGTGAATGTGCAATACGGCACGCCCCTGGACAACCTGGAGATGTCCCTGCACTGACCGGACGGGAAGCTGAGGCGCGGATGCGGGTTGGGACTCAGCCCTTCCGGACTATGTCTTCTATGGCCTCGATTATGGGCGTATAGCCGGTGCAGCGGCAGAGATTGCCGGCGAGGGCTTCCTGGATCTCGGCCCGATCCGGTTTGGGGTTGTTCTGCAGAAGTTCGGTGGCGGCCAGCACCATGCCGGGCGCGCAGAAACCGCATTGGAAGGAGCTGTGCTCTACGAAGGCCTTTTGCAGTCCGGTCGGGCCGTTATGGGAAATCCCTTCCAGGGTGACTATCTCGCCGCCGTCCGCCTCGATAGCCAGGACCAGGCAGCCGCGCACGGTGCGGCCGTTAAGGAATACGGTGCAGGTCCCGCAGTCTCCCCGATCGCAGCCCATCTTGGGGCTTTTTACTCCCAGCTTCTCGCGCAGCACGTCCAGGAGTATGTCATTGGCTTCCACCTCCACGGTACGGGGCTGCCCGTTGAGCTGGATCCGGATAGTGGTCTTCTTCATATGAGCTTGGCTCCATAGGCCGGCCCCTTGCCGGAGAGACGGGCGGCCGCGGCCTGCAGGCCGCGGCCGAGCATGACGGCCGCCATGTGCAGGCGATACTCGCGGCTGGAGCGAATGTCGGATATGGGGGATATCTCCTTCGGGACCAGGGCCTGGGCCTCCGCCAGCAATCGGGGGGAGAGCTTTTTGCCGCGCAATAAGGCTTCCACCCGTCCGGCGCGTCGGGGGATAGGGCCTACGGCGCAGAAAGCCAGTTTCCAGTCTCCGCCTTCTGCGGCCAGCGCCGCCAGTCCCACTTGGGCTAGGTCTTCGCCCTGATAGCGGCCGAGCTTGACGTAGCAGCCTGCGGTCGGGCCGGCCGGCAGGGGCAATTCTACGCAGACCACGATCTCATCCCAGAGCCGGGCCGTGCGCTTGGGGCCGGTGAACCATTCGGCTATGGGGATGTCGCGTTCCTCGGATGCTCCCCGGACGCGCACGCAGGCGTCATAGACCAATAAGGCCGGGGCGCTGTCCAGGCAGGGCACGGCGGAGCAGATGTTGCCGGCCAAGGTGGCGCGGTTGCGCACGCCGCATGAGGCCACGGTCCGGGAGGCCTCCCAGAGTATGGGGAAGTGCTTCTTGACCAGTTCGGACTCTATGAGCTCGGCGAAGGTGACGCGGCTGCCGATGCGCAATACGCCGTCCTTGAGGTCGATGTGCCAGAGTTCGGGTATGGCTTTGACGTCGATCACCGCCTCGGGGGTGGTTGCGCCCTCCTTCAGCCATACGATGAGGTCGGTGCCCCCGGCCAGGAGTTGGGCTCTGCCTTTGTACTTGGCCAATAGGCTGAGGGCTTCGGCCAGGGTCGCGGGCCGGTGATATTCGAATCCGCAGGTTATGGGCATGGCCGGCCTCAGGGCATCCAGGCCACGATCCGGCACATGGCGCTTTCCAGTTCTATGCCCCGCAGCGGGAAGCAGCCGATCCAGGCGCGCCGGTTGGAGAGCTTGTCGATCTCTCCGCCCAGGTTCTCGGCGTGCACGATCTTCTTCGGGAAGAGTTTCAGGTGCATGACTTGGTAGTACTGCTCGAAAGGGAACATCTGGTCCCAGGACTTGCCGTATATGTCCTGGAGCTTCCGGTCCGCCTCTAGGAAGGACTTGGGATGCCAGTTCCGGATTATGGTGTTCATGGGATGGTCGGCGCTGCCGCAGTCCACGCCTATCCATTTGAATTTCATGTCCAGGCACCATTTGTGGAACTTGGGGCCGGGGCCCGGGTGCTTGACGAAGTAGCGCACCTCATCCGATTTGGGCTGATCCCAGGCATAGCGATGGTAGCCGGTGTTGATGATCAGGACATCGCCTTTGCGGATATCCACTTTGCTCTTGAGCAGGTCGGGCTCGTATAGGTCGTAGTCGCCCAGTTCGTCCGACAGGTCGACCACCGCGCCCGGCCCGACCCATTCGGACATGGGGACCTGGCCGATGGAGCGGCCGCTGGCATGGAAATGGATCTCTCCGTCCATATGGGTGCCCACGTGGTTGGAGGTGGTTATGACCTGGCCGTTGGCGCCTTGGCCCATGTGCGCGCCTGCGATGCGCTTGAAATATTGGACGGAGAGCGGGATATAGCTGGGCCAGGGCGGGGTGTGCACGCTGAGGCGTTGGGTCAGGTCGTACATCTTGATCTTGCCCATGAGCTTTATGAAATCGTTGGTCTTCATGTCCTACCTCCCGAGTTTTGCCGCCAATCCGGCCAGGGCCTTTTGGAAAGGTTCGGCCGGAGCGTTGAGTATGCCGGCGCCTACCTGCCCGATGCCGGCTTCGCGATGCGCCACGCCGGTGTCGATCACCGGGAATATGCCCTTTTCCACCACTTTCACCACGTCTATGCCGGTCGGGCTGCCGCGGAAATCCAGATAAGGGATCTGATAGGCGCCGTTCTCGGCCAGGGTGATCTCGTACATCTGCCGGGTATAGTCCAGGGCGTCTGCGGCGCTGCCGCCGATGAATTGGACGATGGCCGGGGAAGCGGCGATAGCGAAGCCGCCCAGGCCGTTGGTCTCGGTGATGGCCGAGTCTCCGATATCCGGGTTGGCGTCGGCCTTGGAGAAGCCGGCGAAATACAGGGCGTCCGGGATCGGGGCCGGTCCCGTGAACCATTCGTTGCCCGTGCCGGAGAGTTGTACCCCGAAATCCGTGCCGTTGCGGGCCATGGCCACGACCAGGCTGCTGGCGGGCACGTCGCGGGCCGCGTCCAGCGAGACCTTGCTGGCGGGCATGGAGAGGTTGAGGAAAAAATGGTCGTTGCCGTTGATGAATTCCAACACCTGGGCCGCGGTCTCCGGGTTCGGGGCCGTGCGGACCACGGCCGGCGCCACTGCGCGGTAGAATAGGGAGGTGGCGGCTCGGTTGCGGTTGTGGACCTCGTCGCCCATGTGCAGGGCTTGGGCGATGATGTTCTTCAAGTCTATCTTGCCGAGCTGGGCCACGGCCTTCTGGAGCGTGGGATAAAGCACGGCCTCCATCCACTTGAGTTTTTTGATCACTTCGGGGCCATAGGCGCCGTAGCGCAGCACCTTGCCCAAACCTTCGTTCAGGGTGCAGTATCCCAGGTTGCCGTGCTCTTCGTTTTTGAGCACGAACACGGGCATGGAGGGGGAGATTATGCCGGCCATGGGGCCCACGGCGCAATGCTCGTGGCAGGGCGCGAACCGCACTCCGCCCGCGGCCGCTAGTTGCGCCGCAGCTTCCGGGGTCGGGGCCAAGCCTTCGTATACGAGCGCGGCCATGACTCCGCCGCGCATGGGTCCGCACATCCGCTGCCAGGTCACCGGCGGGCCGGCATGCAGGATGAGGTCCTTTTCCATCCCGGGGATAACGTCGAGAGCCCGGGCCAAGCCTATGAGGCAAGGTTTGGCGGCCAGGACTTTGGCCACGGCCTGGGCGTTGGCTCGGGCGATGGCCTCGGATCTGCTGCGGACCGCGGCCCGGACCGCGGGGTCTATGGCCAGGGGCGGCCGCCAGTCCACCTGGATCGAATCCGTGCGGGAGTGGTCCAGGCTAGCCTTGAAGGCGGCCAGGCCTATGTTTACGACCTTGAGCTTTTTTGAGAATAGGTCCTTTATAGCCACGGACAGATTATATCACTTTCATCCGGATTCCCCGGCCGAGCCCGGCGCGATGTGACCATCTTGCCCTGGCAATATCCGTATTTAAGGGTTATATTATTGGAAGACGGCGTCGGATCCATCCGCGGCAGCCTACCTTAGAGGACTTCTTCCCGTCGTCTTTACCGCATAGCCGTGACGGCGCCCGGGCATTGCGGGCGTAGCGGTGCGTCCGGCGGATGCGTGGAGGTCGGGTTTGTGTGCAGGCAGGCGTTTCAGATCCTCTTCGTCCTAGGCCTAGCCGAGTTGGCTGCGACCACGGTTTTGGATTTCATTTGGCAGCTGCCCCCGGGGCGGCTGCATCTGTTTCTGGACGTATCCCTGGGGATAGTCTTGGCCGGGCCATATCTGTACTGCCTGATCAGCCGCGAGGCCCGGCTGCGCAAGTCCTCCGAGGCCGCGGCTTTGCGGCGGGGGCGCATGCAGAGCGCGTTATGCGATCTCGCGGCTTTGGCCTTGCGCGACTCGTCCTTGGAAGACCTGCTGGATATGGCGTTGGAACGCTTGTTGGCCGGGGGGTGGCTGCAGGCTGATGCGGGCGGCCGGGTGTTCATGCCGGATGCCGGCCGTTGCCGATTGGTGTTGAAGGCTTGGCGGGGCCGCGGCCCGGCCCCGCGTCTAGGCCTGGAACTGGATGCGGAAGCATCCGGATGCGGACTGGCCATGAAGAGCGGCCGGGTGGAGTTCTGGACCGGAGAGGCGTCGGCCGGCGCCGGAGGACGCGCCCATTATTGCGTGCCCATAAAGGCGGGCGCCGGGTGCTTGGGCGTGATCCAGCTTTATGCGGGATCGGGCTACCGCCGGGACGAACTAGACCTGATATTCTTGGAAGCAGCGGGCAGTCTGGTCGGAGTTATCCTGGCTCACCGGCACGCCGAAGTCGAGCGCCTGCGTCTGGGCGCGGCCATCGGACAATCCTCGGACGCCGTAGTCGTGACCGATACGCAAGGGATCGTTGGGTATGTGAATCCGGCCTTCACCCGGATCATCGGCCGCGGCCGAGAGGAAGCCCTGGGCCGGGAGATGCGTTCGGTCAATCCCTGTCGAGAAGATGACGGCTCGGTATATGATCGGATATTCTCCGCGGTGGGCGGCGGCGAGGCGTGGAACGGCCGATTCTCCGGCAAGCGCAAGGACGGCTCCGATCTGGAGGCGGCCCTGACGGTCTTGCCGGTGCGGGATGCCTCCGGCAATATCATCAACTACGTGTTCGTGCTGCGGGACAGCACGGACGAAGTGAACATGGAAGCCCAGATGCGCCAAGCCCAGAAGCTGGAGGCCGTGGGCCTGCTGGCCGGGGGCATAGCGCATGATTTCAACAACGTGCTGACCACCATCATCGGATACAACTATTTCATATCGGACGGATTGGAAGCCGGCAGCCCGCTGCGCGCCTTCAGCCAGGAGATCCGTCGTTCCGCCGAAGTGGCCGCGTCCTTGTCCCGGCAGATATTGTCCATAAGCCGCAAGCAGGCCGCCCAGTTGCGCGTCATGGACATCAATACCGTGATCATGGACACGGCCAAGATGTTCCGCCGCCTGCTGGGGGAGAACGTGAAGCTGGCGATGGATACGCACCCGGCCTTGTGGCCTATAAAGATAGACAGCGGACAGTTGGAGCAGGTCATCTTGAATCTCATCATCAATGCCCGCGACGCCATGCCCAAGGGCGGCGAGATCACGCTCGAGACCGCCA
>JBAZVY010000044.1:0-13193 GCA_041660645.1 Elusimicrobiota bacterium
CCCCCATCTTTTTCCAACTGCGATACCAGGTCCTGCCCAGGCTGCATCTTGAACGGGACCCCGAATTCACTGCTGCGGGCCGCATCTTCAGGCCGCAAGTCAGCCAGATCCGAAGCCAACCCAGCGTCAAAGAGGACTACGCCCCGGCTAGGATGCAGTATCCGGAAGGCCGGCACCGGCACCCGCACCTGAGCATCTGGACTTTTCAACTCAGACAGGGTCTCCCCGGATACGACCGCCCGGCCGGTATCATATACCCGGACCTCCAGCCCGGAGACTTTCCGGTTGGTGATCAATTCCTGCGGGAAAAAGCGCGGCACCGGACGGATATCCGTCAATTCCGGCTTAGCCCGCGCTGTCGCAGAACATCCCAAAAGTCCGGCCAAAAACAGCGACTGGACGCCCCAGGACAGGGCGCCGAAAAATCGGGGCGGGCACGAAAATCGGCAGGTCAGCGCTGCTCTCGCACCGACAATATGATCTCTACCTCGGTCTTGCGCAAAGAAGCCTCCACCCCGCGCAGGTGCCCCAGCAATTCTTCCACCAATAAGGCCACGGCCGGCATATTCGCCAGTTCCGGACCGTGCGCCTCCCGCTCTGCGGTCAACTGCAAAATCTTGGCCCGGACTTCCGGCAGCGCGACCGGCTCCAACACCGGCTCGATCCGGGGTTCCGGCAGCCGTCCGATCTTGCGCAACTCCCGCACCACCTCGCGCGCCGCTTCCCGCATGCAGTGATAAGACAGCTTTCTGCGCAGGCCCGGCTTGGCGGAAGCCGGAGTCTCCTGGTCCCCGGCCGCGGCCCCCGCCCGCGTGAAGGCTTGCCGCACCCGAGGCATCGCTTGGTCCATGCGGCTTACGGCCAATTCCATACGCCAACGTTCCTTATATATAGGCAAGGGGTATATCTTGAGCCACTGCACATCCGGAGCGGCCAACAGATCTCTGCCCCCCGGCTCCAGCGCCTGCTTATCCGCGGCATGATTAGCGGCCGAACCTGCGCCCGCCGCGGCCAACCACAAAGCTCCCGACAGCAACAAACCTCGCATATCTACCCCCGGCGTCCCTTTCGATACTGCGCCACCTGGAGCCGCACCTGGGCTCGGCGTAAAGCGAAATGAGCCTGAGCCAAGGTGAGAGAATCCAAGTTCCGTTTCTGCAGTTCGGCCTTGGCCCGCTCCAAGGCTTGACGCGCCCGCTCCTCGTCTATGGCATCGGACATCTCCGCGGTCTCGGCAAAAAGCGCCACCCGGCCGCGCGTGACCTCGGCAAAGCCGCCGGACACGGCGAAACAAGCCGTCTGGCCGCGATCGGTATAGCGGACTTCTCCGGGCTTGAGCTGGACCAGGAAAGGGACATGCCCGGGCAACACGCCCATCTCCCCCTCCCAGGCCGGCAGCACCACGAAGTCCACTTCGCCGTTGAACGCCAGCCTTTCCGGGGTGACTAATTCCAGGGTTATCCGGGCGCTCACGAGCCTTTCGCCTCCATGGCCTCGGCATTAGCTACGGCCTCATCGATGGTGCCTACCATATAGAACGCCTGTTCCGGCAGGTGGTCATATTTGCCCGCCACCAGATCCCGGAACCCAGAGATGGTATCCTGGAGCTTCACATATTTGCCCGGCCGGCCCGTGAACTGCTGGGCCACGAAGAAGGGCTGGGATAAGAATTTCTGGATCTTGCGCGCCCGCGACACGATGCGCTTATCCTCATCCGACAGCTCGTCTATGCCCAGGATGGCGATGATATCCTGAAGGTCGCGGTAACGCTGCAGCACCTTCTGCACGGAGCGCGCCACCCCGTAATGCTCCGGGCCCACGATCTTAGGATCCAGGATGCGCGAGGTAGAATCCAAGGGGTCCACGGCCGGATATATGCCGAGCTCCATGATCTGCCGGGACAATACGGTCGTGGCGTCCAGATGCGAGAAGGTGGTGGCCACCCCGGGGTCGGTCAGGTCGTCGGCCGGGACATATATGGCCTGGATGGAGGTGATGGACCCCTGCGAGGTGGAGGTTATGCGTTCCTGGAGCGCGCCGACCTCGGTGGTCAGGGTGGGCTGATAGCCGACCGCCGAAGGCATGCGCCCGAGCAAAGCCGATACCTCGGCGTTGGCCAACACATACCGGAATATATTATCCAAGAAGAGCAGCACGTCCTGGCCTTCCCGGTCGCGAAAATACTCGGCTTGAGTCAGCGCGGTCAACCCCACCCGGGCGCGCGCCCCCGGCGGCTCGTTCATCTGGCCGTATACGAGCACGGTCTTGGACAACACCGGCGACCCGTCCGCGAGCTTGGAGTGCTGCATATCCAGCCATAAGTCGTTGCCTTCGCGGCTGCGCTCCCCCACGCCTCCGAACACGGACACGCCGCCGTGTTCCTTGGCCACGTTATTTATGAGCTCCATGATGATGACGGTCTTGCCCACGCCCGCGCCGCCGAAAAGCCCGACCTTGCCGCCCTTCATGTAAGGAGCCAAGAGATCCACTACCTTGATGCCGGTCTCGAATATCTGGGGCGTGGTGACTTGATCTACGAGCGCCGGGGGGTCCCGATGGATGGGCAGATGCTCCGAGGCCGCGACCTCGCCGCCATGATCCTGGGGCTGGCCCAGGACGTCCAGCAGCCGGCCCAGGCAAGCCCGGCCCACGGGCACGGTTATGGGCGCGCCCGTATCCTCGACCACGGCCCCGCGCACGATGCCGTCGGTCGGGCCCATGGACACGGCGCGCACGATGTTATCGCCCAGATGCGCCGCCACCTCCAAGACCAAGGGCTGCTCATTGGGCCGCAACACCCTGACCGCATGCATTATGCCCGGCAATTGACCGGCCGGGAATTCCACATCTATAACGGCTCCTATGACCTGCGCCACATGTCCTGTGTTCATGGTTTTTTCTGGAACTGCGCGGCGATGAAGGTCTGGGGCTTGGACTCTTCCGGAGACATATAACCGATCTTATGAAAACGCACGCCGTAGCGCCGCAAGTTGCCCGCGACCGGACCCCGGATATGCCGGACTTCGCCGCGGATCTCTAGGGGGATATTGAGCTTGAGATAAAGGCTCATGCCCTCCTCCAGGAGGGCATTGGTCTTAAACGCCATGCCCCCAACCGACAGATCGGCTATGGCGCCCCGGCACTTGCCCACGCTATGGCCGTCCGCGCGGATCTCCAGGGTTATGCCCACGGGGAACCGCGGGTGCCGCCGCTTCTCTTTCTTACCGCTGACCTTGCTGCTCATCCCAACCTCCTTCGTCATCCTTAAAATCATGCGGCCAGCGCTTCGGCGCCGCTCACCAGTTCCGCGATCTCCTTGGTGATCATGGCCTGCCGCTGCCGGTTGGCCTGGATATTGAGCGCCTCGCGCAGCTCGGCCGCGTTCTTGGCCGCGGAATCCATGGCGTTCATGCGGGCGGACAACTCGGCCGCCTGTGATTCCAAAAGCATCCGATACAGTTGGGCCTTGATATGCCGCGGCAACAAGGCCTGCAGCAGCCGCGCCTGGTCCGGTTCGTAGCTCAGATCGCTCAGCCCCGCCTCGACCGAGGGCAGCTCCGCCAAGGGCAGCAAGGGCACGCGGACCAACTGCTGCTGGGCCGCGGATTTGAATTCATTGTATATGACGTCCACGCGGGAAAGCCCCTTATCTAGATAGGCCCGCAAGACCGCCTCCCCCAAAACCTCGGCATGCTGAAAGCCGGCCCGGGGAAATATGCCTACCGATTCCACGAACACTTCCAAGCTCGCTCCGCGCAATCGGCGCAGAAAATCCCGCCCCTTGCGTCCGACCACGGCCACATATGTCTTTTGGCCCTCATGCGCGGCCAGCCACTCCATGGCCGCGCGCAGGAGCGTGGTATTAAAAGCCCCGCATAGGCCCTTATCCGCGGTTATCAAGACCAGGCCCGCCGGACCATCGGGCGGGGCGTGGAAAAACCCGTCGGCGCCGGCTCCGAACACGGATTCTTCCTCCTGGGCCAGATGCACGGACACCAGATCCCGGATGAGCCCCTCCATCTTGACCGCGAAAGGGCGCGCGGACAAGATGGCGGATTGGGAACGACGCATGCGCGCCGCGGCCACCATCTTCATGGCCCGGGTGATCTGCTCGGTCGACTTGACCGATTTGATCTTATTGCGTATGTCGCGCAAAGAAGCCATATAGCTGCCTAGGCCGGTACGGGCGCCTCCGGACCGGACACATAATCCCGGATGCCTTCCGCGGTGGAGAACCCGGCCTTGAAGCCGAATGCCTTATGCGCGCGGGCCGGATCGCCCAAGGTCTCATTCTGATAAAAAGAATACGGGTTCTTGAAATACTCCGGCTTCAGCTTCGTGCCCAATACGGAGTTAAGCGCCCGGATGACCTCGTTGAAATCGGTCTTTTGCCCGGTGCATACGTTGTAAGCCCCAGAAGGAGCCTTGGCCGCAGCCAGACAATTCGCCCGGACCACGTCCTTCACGTATACGAAGTCCCGGTACTGCTCTCCGAACTCGAACACGCGCGGCCGCTTGCCCGCCCGCATCTGCAAAGCCAACTGGCGGATCATGCTCATGGCCGAGCCTTTGAAACCTTCCCGGGGGCCGAACACGTTGAAATAGCGCAATCCCACCACCCGCAGCCCCGGATGGGCGGCCGCAAAATCAGCCGCCACCTTCTCCATGACGCGTTTGGAAAAAGCGTAGACATTGAGCGGCCGCGGGGCCGCAGTCTCGCGCATGGGCACCGGCGTATCTCCATATATCGCGGCCGAGGAAGCGTAAACCACGCGCTTGACGCCGCGCTCCGCGGCCCAGACCAGCAGGGAGCGGAATGCTTCCACATTCACCCGCATCATGCGGGCCTGGTCAGTGACCGTGGTATCCGTGATCGCGGCCTCATGAAAGACCGTGTCCACCTTGCCCACGCGATCGGACCAATATGCGGTATCGGCCACGTCCGCGGCCACGAAATCACCGATGAAATCCCGCAGGTTGATGAAATTGGACGCTGAGAAATCATCCAAGCCCACCACTTCATGCCCGGTCCGAGACAGCTCCAACGCCAGATTGGACCCGATGAATCCAGAAGCGCCGGTGACCAGGACCCGCATTATTTCTTCCTCTGGGCCGTTATCTGCTCCAGCGTCATGGTAGGCTTCATGCTCAACTGCGTCAGCTTCTCCATGAGACTCTTTCCCGGCTTCTCTAGGGTATCCGCCACGGGCCCAGTGAAAAGACCCAGCGCCAACAACACCGTGTCGTGGTCCCAGGCCGTTATCCCGGCGGACGCCTTGACGTCCTTCTCCAGCTTGGCCACGTATTTCTTCAAAGCCTTGCCGTCATGCGCCACCAGATCCGCGAAGGCGGCGTTCGAATCCTTTTCCGACACGAAGGAGAACACCCCGGCCAGAGCCGTATGCTCGACCGCGACCAAAGCTTCCACGCAGTTGAGGTTCAGCACCCCGCTGCGCTGTTCCTGCCCCTGCGCCCGTCCAGCCACGACCCCGGCCACGACCAACGCTGCGATCCATACATTTTTTTTCATACCACAGCCCCCTTGAAGACGGCTTTGAATTCGATGATGGCCGCGCTCAAGCGCGACTGCAAGGCCTCATCGGCCGTCCCCTTCTCTCTTATCTCCTGCGCCAAGATCTCGTGCTGGCCGGCCAAATACTTCAACAGCCCGGCCTCGAACTCCCGCACTCGGGCCACCGGGATATCATCAAGATGCCCGCTGATGCCCGCAAATATCACCATCACCTGCTGTTCGAATGGCATGGGCTGGTATTGATCCTGCTTGAGCAATTCCACCAGCCGCTCGCCCCGAGTCAATTGCTGCTGCGAGGCCTTATCCAGGTCGGCCCCGAATTGGGCGAATGCGGCCAGCTCGTTGTATTGGGCTAAGTCGAGCTTGATGCGGCCGGCCACCTGCTTCATGGCCTTGGTCTGGGCCGAGCCCCCCACCCGGGACACGGACAACCCCACGTTGACCGCGGGCCGCACTCCGGAATAGAACAAGCCGGTCTCCAGGTATATCTGCCCATCCGTGATGGAAATGACGTTGGTCGGGATATAAGCCGAAACGTCCCCGGCCTGGGTCTCGATGATGGGCAGGGCGGTGAGCGAACCGCCGCCGTTCTTGGCGGAAAGCATGCACGCCCGCTCCAACAGACGCGAATGCAGATAGAACACGTCCCCGGGATAAGCCTCCCGCCCCGGGGGCCGGCGCAACAGCAAAGACAACTGCCGATACGACTGGGCATGCTTGGAAAGGTCGTCGAAGGCGATCAGCACGTCGCGCCCCTCCCACAAGAAGTGCTCGCCCATGGCGCAGCCGGCATAAGGCGCGATATAGAGCATGGGCGCGGGCTCGGCGGCCGAAGCCGCGACCACGATGGAATACTCCATGGCCCCCTGATCCTGCAGGGTCTTGACCACCTGGGCCACGGTGGATTGTTTTTGTCCGATGGCCACGTATATGCAGATAGGGCGTTTGGGCAGATGCTTCTGATTGATTATGGTGTCTATGACTATGGCCGTCTTGCCGGTCTGGCGGTCTCCGATGATGAGCTCGCGCTGGCCCCGGCCGATAGGGATCATGGCATCTATCGCCTTGAGCCCGGTCTGCAGAGGCTGGCTGACCGGCTGGCGCTCCACCACCCCGGGAGCCACGATCTCCAGGGGCCGGCTCCCGGTGGTCTTTATGGGGCCTTTGCCGTCCAATGGCTCTCCCAGGGGATTGACCACCCGGCCCAGCAAGGCTTCGCCCACGGGCACGGACATGACCCGGCCGGTGCGCTTGACCGGATCGCCTTCGTGGATCAGATGCCCCGGTCCGAGCAGCACGCAGCCCACGTTCTCCCGCTCCAGATTCAAGACCATGCCCATCACGCCATGGGGCAGTTCTAGGAGTTCCCCGGCCATGGCTTTTTCCAGCCCATAGACCCGGGCGATGCCGTCGCCGACCTGCAGCACCGCGCCCTCCTCTTGGAGTTGCGCCGTCTGGCGCCAGTTCTCTATGCGCTCCTTGATGACCGCGGTTATCTCTTCCGGTCTAATCGCCACTTATGGCCTCCTTAAGCCTTTGCAGCTGCCCGCGCAGACTGCCGTCTAAAACCCAATCTCCGAGCCGGACCGCCATGCCCCCTAGAAGGCCCGCCTCTTCCTTGACCACCAATTCCACGCGGCACCCGGACAGCCGCCCCAGACTCTCCCGCAGCCTCCGGCGGTCATCTTCACTCAAGGCCCGGGCCACGCGCACCTGGGCCGTAGCCACGCCTTGCTCCTGGGCCAGGAGCGCCTGAAGGTCCGCAGCCGCACGAGTCAGCAGGTCGAATCGCTTCTTCTCTATGAGCAGATCCAAGAAATCCGCTACCAGCGGAGCGGAGCGGCCGCCCAGGCTGTCCCGGACCAACGCCTTTTTTTCATCCGCCCCGATGCGCGGGTCGCGCAACAAGGGCAAGGCCGCGCTCAGGCTAGCGGCGCAGGCGGCCAAGTCCGCAGTCACCGCCGCCGCCTCCCCGCGCTGGCGGGCGATCTCAAAAAGAGCCCGCGCATAACGCGCGGCCAAGGTCCGGTCCGCAGACACTATTTATCGCCTCCCTTATCCAACTCCTGCAAGAAATCCTCCAACACCCGCTTTTCCACCGCCGAATCCACATTGCGGCGCAAAAGCTTCTCCGCGGCCAAGAATGAGATCCCCGCCACCTCGCCGCGCAACTCCCGCAGCAATCTTTCCTTTTCCCGCGCCAGCTCGGACCAAGCTTTATCCCGCATCTGGCGGGCGTCTTTTTCCGCGGTCTCCCGGAGCCGGCTCATTATAGCCTCTCCTTCTTTCGCGGCCTGGGACAGGAGTTCCTGTCGCCGGGACTCGGCGCCGGCCGCCTGAGCGGCCAGCTCATCCCGGATGCTCTGCGCCTGGTCCCGGGCCGAACGGGCCGCGGCCACATCCGCCTTGAGCCCCGCCTCCCGCTCGGCGATGGCCTTGAGCAGCGGCCCCCAGGCGTAGCGTTTGAGCAAGACGACCAGGATCAGGAACGTGGTTATGGTCCAGAACATCATCCCCGTGTCCGGAGAAAGCAGCTTATCCATGGCCCCTCGCCTATCCTCGCCTTATTCCGCCGTTCAATGCTTCGCGGCTGATTCCACCGCCGCGACCGGAGCTGCCGAGCCGCCCG
This sequence comes from Elusimicrobiota bacterium, assembly GCA_041660645.1. GTDB lineage: Bacteria > Elusimicrobiota > Elusimicrobia > UBA1565 > UBA9628 > UBA9628. Next base: position 8,163 of record JBAZVY010000044.1, read on the forward strand.
CCGTGGCCACGCCCTGGTTAAGGGTCAACACCGCCATGAAAGAAACCACCAGGGCCAGAAGCCCGAGTCCTTCGATCATGGCCGCGGGTATGATCATCATGGTCTGCAACGACCCCGCCGCCTCCGGCTGGCGAGCCGCTCCATCCAAGGCCGAGCTGGCCAGCTTGCCGATGCCCAAAGCGGCGCCAATAAGACAGCCGCCCATGCCCAATCCGATTCCGATATAGCCGAGTCCCAGGTATGTCATTTACTACCTCCTAAGTGTAACTAATGCGGATGCACGGCCGCGCCTACGAAGATCGCCGTCAACAGCGTGAAGATATACGCCTGGATCAAGGCGACCAGAAGATCCAAGGCATACACGAACAGAGCCAGGCCTACGGCTCCGGGAGCCACCCCCAGGCCGATATACGGATTCAATTCTCCGAATATGAAGATCATGGACAAGAATGCCAAAGATACTATATGCCCGGCGATTATATTTGCAAAAAGACGTATGCACAGAGCCACGCACTTAGCGCACAATCCCACTATCTCTATAACGAATATGAGCGGGACCAGCACCGGGCTCAGCCACCATATGCTGGGCATCCCGCCGGGCACGAAATGCCGGACATGCGCCCACAGCCCATGCTCCCGGATCCCGGCCAGATTTATGAGCACGAAAGTGCACAGCGCCAAAGAAGCCGTGACCGATACATTGCCGGTCACGGCCGCGGATCCGGGCAGGAGCCCGGCCAGGTTGCAGCCGAATATGAAAAAAAACAGAGTCAGGAAATAGGGCAAATATGCGTCGGCGGCATGCCCGAATATAGGCCGGATCATGCGGTCCCGGATATAAAGCACGCTTTCCTCCACCCCGACGCGCACCAAAAGCCCGGCCCCGGAACGGCAGCGCGCCGCGCCGGCCAAAACCGCGACCAAAACGGCTCCGACCGACCCCATCACCACCGAATGCTTGGTCACGGCCAGGGTGAATCCCGGCCGGGAGATCAGCGGGACATAGGCATGATCGAGCAGATGATGCGAAAGCATGGCCTCGAAATTCATGGCCGCGGCACCTGCCTATATTCCCAGGGCAGCAGCAAAGCCACTCCGAAGCCGTAGCCTCCCAACAGGGCCGGCACGCAAGCCGCGCGGCCCTGCCAGCAGAAGACCATGAGCCCGGCCAACAGTCCGATGCGCACGCCCAAACCGCCCCAGAAAGCCAACCAAAAAGCCCGGATGGAAACCGGCTGTGCGGCCAACAATCCCGCCAGGCTGGCCGTAGACGCGAGCCAGGCCCAGGCCAAGCCGTGGGCCGCGGAGGCGCCCGCCAGCCCGGGCCATAGCCCCTGGGCCGCGGCCGCAGCTGCGGCCGCCAATACCCCGGCCTGGACCGCGCCCTTAAGGCCGGCGGCTGCGGATCGGAAAACGTCGGATGAGTTTATATAATCCAATAGTCATGCCCGCCACTGCGCCAGCCACGGTCAGCCCTGGATCCGTGCCCCAGGCGCGGTCCAGCCAAAATCCGCCCCCAAAGCCGGCCAAGACCCAAATCGCAAGATCCATACCCGCGCCCAAAGCGGAGACCCACGGCTGAGGGCGTTCCGCGGACCGAGATTGCGGCCCGTTCGGGGTATGATGGCCTGGCATGCGCTATGACGTCCGCGTAGATTCTACGAATGACCGACTGGGCATGTCAATTTTGTACGACGAAAAGTGTTTTTATAGTATACTTCTTGATTATCAACATATGGCTGACGCGCACGCTCCTCGACCTCGCATACTCCTGGCGGACGACGAACCGGATCTATTGACCCTGATGAAAGAGACCCTGGAACGCCAGGGGTTCGACGTCACGACCGCCGCGGACGGTCATGAAGCCATAACCGCCATACGCACCTCCCCCCCCGACATCGCGGTGCTGGACCTATTCATGCCCCGCTGCGACGGGTTCACGGTCTGCCGGGAACTGCGCAAGGACCCTTTATTCGCGCATCTGCCCATAATCATCCTATCCGCCTCCGGGAGCCGGGACAGCAAGGTGGAAGGGCTGGACCTGGGGGTAGACGATTTCATAACTAAATCCGTGGACATCCGCGAGCTCATGGCTCGCATCCGGATGATCCTAAAGCGGACCCGGCAAGGGTTGGATGCCAATCCCCTGACCCGGCTGCCCGGCAACCTCTCCATAGATTCCCGCATCGAAGAAGGCTTGGCGCAGAACCGCCCCATGGCCGTGCTCTACATCGACCTCGACCAATTCAAGGCCTACAATGATTCTTACGGATACGATGCCGGCGACCGAGTGATCCTGAGCATGGCCCAGACCCTGGTCAAAGTCACGCGCCACTTCCCGGGGCCGCCCGATTTCGTCGGCCATATCGGCGGAGACGATTTCATCGTGATCACCGACCCGGACCGCATGGAGGACATGGCCCGCATGATCATTTCCGATTTCGATGCCGCGGTCCCCGCATTCTACAACGAAGCCGACCGCAAGCGCGGCTGGATCCTGTCCGTGGACCGGCAAGGCAAGCAGCGGGAATTCCCCCTGCTCTCGGTCTCTATCGGCATCTGCCACAACAGCAGCCGCAAACTGGAATCTTTGGCGCAGATATCCCAACTGGGCGCGGAACTCAAAAAACACGCCAAAGCCCAGCCGGGGAGCAAATATCTGGTCGACCGCCGCAAGGATTGACCCATGCCCCAAGACGCCGGCATAATCGTAGTAGACGACGAACGCGGGATCCGGGACCTGCTGAGTTATGAACTCAGCTCCCGCGGCTACCGCATAGCCACGGCCAGCAACGGCTCCGAGGCGCTGCGCTTGCTGTCCGGAGGGGACTTCCAACTGGTCATCAGCGACGTGCGCATGCCCAAGATGGACGGACTGGCATTCCTGGAGGCGGTCAAGAGCACCACTCCCAACATCGAAGTCATCATCATGACCGGTTTCGCCACCGTGGAACTGGCCGTGGACGCCATGAAGAACGGAGCCTACGATTTCATACAAAAGCCCTTCAATCTAGACGAACTCATGATCCTTATCGAGAAATCCCTGGAACGCCGGGAGCTCAAAGCCTTGGTCGCCATGTATGAAGCCAGCCGGGCCGTTTTCGCATCCGACAGATTCGAGGACATGCTGCAGGTCATCGTGCGCATAACCGCGGAACTGCTGAAAGCCGACGACGCTTCGGTCCTCATGGTCCGCGGCGCGGATCTTGAATTCTCCGCCAGCTGGGGATTGGCATCCGAGGATAACCGGCGCGCGCGCCTGGCCTTAGGGGCCCTGCATCTGCCCGATATATCCGCCCGCCGCGAGGCCATCATCTGTCCGGGGCCGGAGCCGGCCTCGACCGCTTCCCCCGCTCGCCAGACCGCGATCCTCCAACCCCTGCACATAGGCGGGGAACTATTGGGGCTGCTGGAGGTGGTCCGCACCTCCCGAGCCGAACCCTTCCACAACAGCGATCTCCACAACCTGAGCGTGTTCGCGTCTCAAGTGGTGCAAGCCTTGGCCAACGCCCGGGCCCTGCGCAACCTCGAGCAGTTGCAGACCCAGATGGCCCAGGCGGACCGCAGCAGCGCCATCGGCACCATGGCCGCGGCCGTAGCCCATGAACTCAACAATCCCCTGACCGGCATACTGGGCAGCGCCCAGCTGCTCATGGAATCCCACGGTCTCACTCAGGTGCAGCGCGACGATCTCAACTGCATATTGGAACAAGTCCATCGCTGCCGCCACATCACCGAGGACCTCATGCGCTTCAGCGAGCGTCGGGAACCGAAGCTGGCGGAGGTCGACCTCGCGGAGCTCCTGAACATGTCCCTGCGCCTGTCCCGGTTCGACCTGGATCAGGATATCGAGATAATCAAGGAACTCCCCTCCGACCCGCGGCGCATCCGAGCCGATCCCATGCGCCTCAAGCAGGTGTTCATAAACCTTATCCGCAACGCGATCCAAGCCATGTCCCACTCCCCGGTAAAAAAACTGGAGATCCGCTTGGATTGGCACCCGGAATCCGTCCATATCCATTTCCGGGATACGGGCTGCGGCATACCCAAGGAACACCAAGCCCGCCTCTTCAAACCCTTCTTCACCACCAAGGAGGCCGGCAAAGGCACGGGCCTGGGGTTATCGATTTGCCGCAACATAATCAACCGTCATGGCGGCTCGATCGCCGTAGAAAGCGCCCCGGGCGCCGGCACCGTTTTCACGATAGAGCTGCCCACAAACTCACCAGACAAGGGAGCGGCCCCCATACCATGACCGCGCTGATCATAGATGACGAGCCCCATATCCTCCGCATTTGCCGCAGGATATTAGACAATCTCGACACCGACAGCCTGGAAGGGCGCTGCGTGGCCGATGGCATCCAGCAGATCCGGTCGGGCAAGCGCTTCGATATCCTCATATCCGACCTCCGTCTGCCGGACGGATCCGGCTGGTCGGTCATATCCGAGTTCCGCGGCCTATCCCCCAAAACCCCCATCGTGGTCATAACCGGCACCCCGGACGAATGGGACCCCCAGCTGGCTGAGACCCTTAAGGTGGACGCCTGCATATTCAAACCCTTCGACATCAACGATTTCCGCAATACCGTAGGCCGCCTGCTGCGAAGGACGCCATGACCAGGCTGCGCGCTCTGTTCGCGGCCGGCCTGCTGGCCCTGGTGACAACCGGCGCCGCCGCCTCGGATACGGACCGGGTGGTAGCGGTCCTAAGCTCCAATGCTGGCCCCTACCAGGAAGCCCTGGCGGGATTCCGATCCGAACTGGGGCAGAACATAAACCACATGCTGGTCGATGTAAAAAACCCCGCGCTGCCGCCCGCCGCGGACATTATAGTGGCTTTCGGCGCCAAAGCCTCGCTGCGCGAATATCCCCAGGAGTTCACACTCATCGAAGCCATGGCCACCGGCTCCTCCTATCTGCGCGACCAATCCCGGAGCAGCCTGATAAACATCTCCTTGGCTCCGGACCCCCAAGCCCTGGTCGCCAGTCTAAAACGCCTACAGCCGGGGTTGAAGCGTTTGAGCGTATTGT
>JBAZVY010000045.1:0-13166 GCA_041660645.1 Elusimicrobiota bacterium
CTCGGTCCAGCGCATGTCGCTGCCGCCCGGACGCAGCGCGCGCTGGGCCGCGCAGGAGTATAGCGCTTGGCTGCCGCTGGTGTTCCGGAGTTTTCTGATAGCCGAGGTGGACGTAGCGCTTAATGTACGTTTCCGGCTGTTGTTCCCTCGGATATCGCTTTTGGAGTTGAGTTTCGCGCACGACCGCAGCTTGGCGCCGGACCGGCACGTCTTCTACATAACCGGAGGGCTCCTCTCCTATAAGCTTGCGCGTTCCACCAACCGGTCGCGTTTGGAGTTCCGTCAGGTATTGGACGGGTCTACCTTGGTCGTGGGCATACACGATTACCGGCCGACCTTGCCCTGGCCAGCTTATACTTGTACTCAAGCCCTGCTGCATCTCTGGGTCATGCGCAAGTTCGCCAAGCACCTGGCTATGCTGGCGGGCAGCGCGGCGGCGCGAGTATGAAGGCCGACGCCGCACCGCGCGCCCGGCTGTTGGGGGCGCCTGGGCTTTTATCCTCGGGCGCTGATTTCGCGGCGCAGTACTTTGAGTACTTCCACCATGCCTAAGGTGTCTTGTCCGCAGTATATGCGCAAGTCCGCCAATGTCTGCTGCTTCTGTTCCGGGGCCGCGGGTCCGGACATCAAAAGTTCATAGGCTATGGCCGCCATCTCGCCGTTGTTTATGGCCAGGCCTTTATCGGACATTTCCGGCACCAGGGCCGGCAGCACTGCCTTCATGGAAGCGCTGCCGCGGCACGCGGGATGCACGAACAGCAAGCTGCGGAAAGGTATTATTAGGTCCCAAAGCCGAGCCTTCATGGATAGCAGCGCCGGAGCCTGTTCGGGGCAATATTCGGCCAGTTCCGCCAGCCGGCCGCCTTCGAAATTAGCGTTGTAGACTACCAGCGAGCCCTCCGGCCCGATGCGGCGCGTCAGGAATTCCACCATGCCGGGCCGAGGGTCCGGGCCGGGCTCGGCCAGGTATTCCAGATGGCGCAGGGGGCCGTCCGGGTCGTCTTGCACATGCAGGGAGGCTTGGAAAGGCAGGGGCTGGAACGGCCGCAGGCCATCGTAAGGAGGCACCGCCAGGGCCACGGTCTCGAAGTCCAGATAATAGAGGGGATAGCGCAGGCCCGCCAAGCAGTCCCGTATGCCGGACCGGTCGATGTGGGGGGTGTTGGTCTTGGCTACGCGTACTTGCATGGTTTGGGCCTCGCTGAGCGGGAAGTCATCCGGGATGTCTTCCAGGCGCATGATGCCGCGGCTGCGCAGCTCGTTTATCTTTTCGAAGTGCGCGCGCTTAAGGTCATAGACCGAGTATTCCGGTATATCCCGCCAGCAATGAGGGATGAACTCGCAGGCATAGGGGCTGGTGCATTGTTGGCCTATGGCTATGTCCGGGACTTGGGCGCAGTCCAGGAGCTGCCGCATGCCGGCCAGGGTCCGGGGCAGATTCTCCAATAGCGGCGCCGTGGCCGCGGTCAGGTCTTCTTTGCGCAGCAGCCGGGACAGGTCGAGCCGGCCTTGGCGTACGTATTCGTTGTCCACGTGCATGATGCAGGCTTTGCGTATATCCAGGCCCGCTCCTGCGAGTACGTAGCGTTGGATGGCCAAGTCTTGGAGATATATGTCCTTGACCTCGGTCGAGCCTTTGACCTCTATGAGTTCCCAGGCATCGCCCATGCGCAGGAGTATGTCCGTACGGACCAGGACCCCGTCATGCAGGAAAGCGGCTTCGAACAGCGCTGTGGCCCCCTCCGCCAGGGCTTGCGCGGTCTGGGCCAAGGCTTCGGATAGGTGTTGGGGGCCGGCGCTTATGAGCCGGCCTTCCGGATAGCGCGCGCGGGCCAGGGCGCCAATGCGATGGCCTTGATCGAATATCCGCTGCAGTCCGGGCGAAGGCAGGGTGCGCAAATCGGCTCTGTAGTTGTAGAGCCATAGGGACTTCAAGCACTGTCGGCCGCGCAGATATTGGGATTTGGATAGGCGCGGAGCCATGGGCAGGCGGTCTAGGCGCCTATCTGGGGTTCGCTGAGGCTGGCGCCTTGGGGGGAGGCTAGGGATACGCCGCGGATCAGGTTTTGCTCGAAATTCAGCAGGTTCTGTCGGGCTTCATCCAGGTTTCCTTTGGCGTTGCCCAGTTGTTTGGAGGCCTTGTCCACGGAATCGCTCACTTCGCGGAATCTCGTCACCAGGCCCTGCAGGCTCATGTGCAGTTCCTGGGCCTTGTCCTGCAGTTGCTTTCCGGCCATGGCCACCATGACCAGGCGCAGGTACGGGTATAGGGTCTGCGGGGAGACCATGATCACTTTCTTGGTCCGGGCGTACGCGAACAAGTCCGGGCCCGCGTCCTCTCCAGTCGTAAACTCGGTCATCTCCAGCCACAGGCTTTCCGCTGGGACGAACAGGAAGGCGAAGTCGTGGGTGCCGAGCTCCGGGCGTATGTATTTGGATGAGATGTCTTCGATGGACGCCTTTATTGCGTTGAAGAAAGCCGTCTTCTCTTTGCGTCCTCCGGTCTTCTTGAATTCCAGGAATTTGTCCACGTGCGCTTTGGAGTCTATGGGCAGCCAGCGCTCCGCGATCTTGACCGCGGCCTCCACATGTTCCGAGGCGCCGGGGTCGGGGTGATAGGAGAACTGCAGTACTTCCCGTGGGAATATGTTCTCCAGCAGCGACTGGAGATGGACTTCGGATTGGGGTCCGCGGCGCTGCGGCACCAGGAATACGTCGCGCAGCTCGGAGACCGTGCCCAGCCCGGTTATGAGCTGGCCGGTGGACTGGCGCAAGCCTTCCAGGGTGGCGCTGGCGCCTTCCAGGCGTTTGTCGATCTGGCCGGTCACGGCTTTGAGGCCAGCCATGAATTGGGTGGTGCTGGATTGCAGGCTTTGCACCGCGGAATCGGTCTTGTTCTGGAAGTCCTGCTTGGTGGACTGTAGTTCCTGGCGCAGTTGGCGCAGGGTCTCATCCTTGGTCTGGTTGAGGTACTCGGCGATGTGGGGCCGCAGTTCCTCCACCTGCCGGCCGGCCGCGGAGCTGCGTTCGTCCAGGCGCACCAAGGTTTCTTTTATCCCGGGCAGTATCTGTTCCTGCAGGGCGGTCCGGGCCTTGCGCTCGGAGAGCACGAACCAGACGGCTAGGGCCGCGGCCAGGACATTGAAGGCGAGCAGGGCGTAGAGCATGGCGTCCATAAGCATCATAGTGCATCCGAGAGGCGGGGGTCAAATCGTCGGGGGGCGGGGCGCTGGGAGCAAATTTTATATATTAGCCCGTGCGCGGAAATCCGGGGGCGTCCTGGGTCGGACCGATAGCGGCTTTGTTGGCCTTGGCCGGGATGCTGTCGGCGGAGGCCTGGGCTCGGCGGGGCCCGGCGTGGCGGGAGTATTCAGCGGAGGATCCCTATTGGGTGTCTTTCCTGGGGGCGAAGAAATATTTTTCACCGGCGGCGGCCCCGGGGGACCGGGAGATATTGTGCTTGGGCGGCTCCGTGGCCGCCGGGTATCCCTTCCCTAGAGCCGGGTTTCCGGAGTGGATGGGGCTGATGCTCGGGCGCGCCGGAGTCGAACGCATAGCGGTGCTGGGCCGGGGCATCGGCGGGTTCGCCACCCGGCGCGTGGCCCCGGTGCTGCGGGAAGCGTTGACGCAGCGCCGGCCTTGGGCGGTCGTGCTATTCATCGGGCACAACGAGGTCGTGGAAGAGAGCCTATATGCCCGGACTCCCGGGTTCTTGCGCGGAAGTTGGGCGCGACGGCTTTTGCTTTCGGCCTTGGTCACGCGGGCCTGCCGCTGGGCCGCGGCTCGGAGCCAACGCGATCCCAAGGGCGGTCCCCTGCGGGGCCTTTGGGGGCTGCCGTCTGCGATGGCGTTGGTCTCGCGGCCGGAGGTGCTGCCGGGTTATCGCGCGCGGCTAGTCGAGATGCTCCGTCAGGCCCGCGCGGCCGGAGCTATCGCCATATTGTGCACCACCCCCGTGGATCTGCGTTTCCCGCCTACGACGCCTTATCGCAAGGGATTGGACGCGGACCATGTGCGCAGGCTGCAAGGGGCATGGCGGTCTTGGCAAGAGGGCGACTCGCGCGCGGCCGGGGCCGCCCTGGAGGCATTCCCATCCGAGCAGCAGACTCCGCACGTCCGCTGGCTGGCCGGGGAATGCGATTTGAAGATGGGCCGAGTGGCTGCGGGGCTAGCCGGGCTGAGGCGGGCGGATGAGGCCAATGCCACGGCCTCGGACGATATGCGGCGCATCCAGCGCGAAGCGGCCGAGCAAGAGGGCGCCGTATTGGTGGACTTGGACGGCATCTGGAGCCGGATGACTCCGGAGGGATTGCCGCCTAGCGGTTATTTCAGCGACAACCACCATCTGTCCCTGCGCGGCTACCGCGACGCCGCCTTCCGCATCCTGAAAGCCCTGGAGGCGGCGGGACGGCTGCCTGCGGGGACGGCCCGGCCCTGGCCGGATACCACTACGGCCGGAGCTCTGCAGGAGTTGGGACTAGCTCCGGGCTATGAAGACATACAGCACGGCCTGATGGCTTCGGAGTTAAGCTTGTACGGGGACAGTTCGGGTTTGGATTGGTTCCATGAACAGGCTATAGCGCATTTGCGGGCGGGTCTGGCGGGCGAGCCTAAGTCGCTTTTTCCCAAATTGCGCGTGGATCATCCCGCGGTCATGTTGGACCTGGCCTGCGCCTATGCCCGCAGCGGCTTTGACGGCGAGGCCCGGCGTTGGGCCGGCCGGGCTAAAAACAGCGCTGCGGCCTGGGTGGGGATATGGCCGGACGATGACAGCGCCTGGGCCAGGCAAGCGCGGCGGCTGTTGTCCGGGCAGTCGTGATCCCGGGTTATTTTTTCTGGCCGAGATATCGTAGGAAAGCCGCTTCATCCGGCTCCCGGCCCAGGAAGGCGCGCAGGGATTGGGACTCATCCCGGCTGGACCCGGTCTCCAGGATCTCGCGGCGGTAGGATCGGCCTACGGCGGGAAGGTCTATGCCTTCCTGTTCGAATCGGGAGAAGATGTCCTGGGCGTAGACCCGCGACCAGAGATAGCCGTAGTATCCGGCTGCATAGCCCATGAGATGGCCGAAACTGGCGGGAAAATGGGTGCCCGCGATCGGTTGGCCCAGCAGCCCGAGCTTGGCCCAGGTCCGGCGCAGTATGCCCATTATGTTTATGTCGCCCGCAGCCGTATGATAGGCGAGGTCGAGCGCGGCCAACGCTATCTGGCCGAGGGTGGAAGTGGCCGAATTGTAGTTCTTGGCTTTCAGCATCTTGGCTAGGAGTGCGGCCGGGAGTTTTTGGTTCGGGTCCTGCCAGTGGCCGGATATCTTGTCTAGCACCGTCGGCTGCCATACGAAGTTCTCCATCAGCTGCGAGGGGGCTTCCACGAAGTCGCGGGCCACGCTAGTGCCGGAGAAATCCGCGTAGCGGGCCTGGGTCAGGGTCTGGTGCATGAGATGTCCGAACTCGTGGAAGAAGGTTTCGACCTCGCTATGCAGCAGGAGTGAGGGCCGGCCGGCGGCGGCTTTGGTGAAGTTGCCGACCATGGCCGAGACCGGCTTGCGGTAGGACCCGTCCGGCAGCGCCCGACCGCGGATCAAAGAGAAAGCCGCCATATGCTTGTATTTGCCGTCGCGGGGGTAAAGGTCCAGGAAGAAGTGTCCTAGGCTGCGTCCGCTGGCCGAGTCTGATATCTCGAAGAGCCGTACCTCCGGGGCCCAGGCCCCGGCCGGTTTTTCCGCGAAGCGCAGCCCGAGCAGGTCCTGATAGACCTGCAGCGTGCCGGAGATGACGCGATCGACCGGGAAATAGGGGCGGACCTCCTCATCGTCGAGCCGGTAGAGGCGCTTTTGGAGCTTGCCCGCATAGTAGGAGCTGCTCCAGGCCGGTACGTGGTCGGCCTTGGGCTGTTCGCGGCGCAGTTCTTTCAACAATCGGGCGCGTTCCTTTTGGGCGGGCGCGGCCAGCAGGTCCTTGATTCGTATGAGGAAAGCGGACACGCGCTCCGGGGTTTTGGCCATGCGTTCCTCGATCGCGTATTGGGCATAAGATGCCTTGCCCAGGAGTCCGGCCAGTTCTTGACGCAGGGTGAGGACCTCTTTGAGGATGGGCATGTTCTTGTCCGCGGCCCGGTTGCTGTATTTCATGAAGAGCTTGCGCCGCAGTCCCTCATCCTTGGCCAGTTCCATGAAGGGGCCATAGGAGGGGTAATCCAGGCCGATCTTGACTTTCCCGGTGGAGGTCTTTTCCCGGCCTGCGATATAGGCGGCCGGCAATCCCGTAAGACGCGAGGGGTCGACCAGTAAGGAGTCGTTGACCTCGCGGATGTTCTTGGCAAAAGCTTGGGACAGGTCGGATAGTCGTTGGCGGACGGCATTAAGCCGGTCGCGCTGTTCGCGAGGCAGGGAGCGGCCGCTGCGTTCATAGCCGCGCAGGGCCGCCTCCAGGAGTTTCTTGTCTTCAGCGTCGAGAGTTTCGCCTCGGGCCGCCACATCCTGATAAGCTTCGTATATGTCGTCTCTGTCCAATAGGGCTATGCTTAATCGGCTGGCGCGGCGGTCTATGGCCTCGGCCATCTCCCGGACTCGGGCATCCGGAGAGACCGCGGTCATGAAAGAGGCGCCTGACGTGTCGCTGTTGAATCGGGCATCGGCTTCAGCCAGGGGCTTTATCGTATTGGCGAAATTACGCTCCAGCCGGGGTATGGACAGCGCCGAATTTATGGCCGAGAGGTATCGGGATTCGGCTGTCTTGTAGGCCGCGGCCATGCCTCGGAAAGCGGATGGATAGGACAGGACCGGAGCGGCGACGCTGGCGCCCGCGGGCAGGCGAGCCGGAGCCTGGCCCGGGATGAGGGCTTTCTGGGCATGAAGCCCGACGGATAATATTAGGAGCAGGGATAAAAATAGCGAGCTCATGCGTAAATTATATGCTCGTTCGCGGAGCGTCCGTATGGAGCAAAGGGCCTAGGTCCGGGGCAGGGGATTGCCTAGTTGCTTTTAGGCTTAAAGGCCGGGTTTGAATCGTATGCGGAGGGTGGTGATATCGTGCGCGGCGTTGAGTCTTATGCTCTCGGCAGCGCGATGGATCCCGGCTCCGGCAAGAGGCGGAACGCGGCAGCATGCCCCGTCGCCACCTCTTGTGGCGATGACGCTGAGCGCCCGTCTGGCCGGAGGCTTTTTAGGGTATGACTTTGAAGACCAGGTCGTGGGGGTGTATTTTGCCGGTCACTTTGAAACCGACCTGATCGCCAGCTTTGCCCTCGGGGATGGGCTTGTGGTCCACCTGCAAAGATTCTATGGTCTGGGTGAAGTCGTCGTGCGCGCCTTTGACGTGGATGGTGTCGCCGACTTTTAGGGTGTCAGTCAGGGCGATGACCCCAGCTGATACGTGCGCGAAGTAGTGTGTTATTTTTCCGATCTCTTTTTCAGCCATGTATCCTCCGGTCTGCAATTGAGAAGATATGTTTTGGCCGCGGCCTTGTCAACGGGCCGAGCGCTATATAAAAACGAACCCCCGCCTTTGGGGCGGGGGGTCGTTTCTGGGTACGGAGTTGCGGCTTAGGAGCGGCTGCCAGCTTGGGCCATGACCGGTCCGGACGGCGCCGCGGATCCGCCCGCGGCCGGTTCATAAGTCTTGACCAGGCCTTCCAGGAGCTTCCAAGTGTTCTTCACATCCTCTTCCGCGAGCTTGGCCAAGCGCTTGGCCTCCTCGGGATTAGTGGTGCGCAGGACCTTGTAGCGCTGTTCCGAGCTGATGTACTGTTCGACCGTTATCTTTCCCGGCTTGGAGTCGAGCTGCAGGGGGTTCTTGCCCTGCGCGATCAGGGCCGGGTTGTAGCGCATCAGCGGCCAGTAGCCGGAGTCCACGGCCAGCTTCTGGTGTTCCAGGCCCGTGCCTTCCTCCATGTTGAAGCCGTGCGCGATGCAGTGGCTATAGGCGATGATGATGGCCGGTCCGTCGTACTGCTCCGCCTCCATGAACGCCTTCACCGTCTGCGCGTCGCTGGCGCCCATGGCGATGCGGGCCACGTAGCAGTTGCCGTAGCCCAAGGCGGTCAGGGCCAGGTCCTTGCGCGCCGTCTTCTTGCCGCTCACCGCGAAACGGGCGGTGGCCCCGCGAGGCGTGGCCTTGGAGGCCTGGCCGCCGGTGTTGGAATAGACTTCGGTGTCTAGGACCAGGACCTTGACGTTGCGGCCGGATCGCAGTACATGGTCCAAACCGCCGTAGCCGATGTCGTAAGCCCAGCCGTCGCCGCCTAGTATCCACACGCTCTTGCGGGTCAGGGCTTCGGAGACCTGTTTGAGGTCGCGTATCCCGGGCTCATCGCCGGATAGTTTGGATAGGATCTTGGCCACGCGTTCGCGCTGCGCCGCGATGCCGGTTTCGTCGTCCTGCTTGGCGGCCAGGGTTTCCGCTACCAGGTCCTTGCCGATCTTGTCCTCATAGCGTTTGAGCAGGATTTCCGCGTATTCCCTTTGTTGGTCTATGGCCAAGCGGAAGCCGTAGCCGAACTCGGCGTTGTCCTCGAACAGGGAGTTGGACCAAGCCGGGCCGCGGCCTTGAGCGTTAGTGGTAAAGGGCGTGGTGGGCAGGTTGCCGCCGTAGATGGAGGAACAGCCCGTGGCATTGCCGACCACGAGCCGGTCGCCCACCAGCTGGGTCAGGAGCTTGACGTAGGGGGTCTCGCCGCAGCCGGCGCAGGCGCCGGAGAACTCGAAGAGCGGTTCCAGCATCTGGCTGCCCTTCACGGTGGCTACCTGTACGGTCTTGCGGTCGGGCTGGGGCAAGGACAGGAAGAACTTGAAGTTCGCCTTCTCCTTTTCGATGACGCCGGCCAGGGGCACCATGGTCAGGGCCTTGCGGGTGGGGTCGGCCTTGTCCTTGCCCGGGCAGTTGACGGCGCACATCTGGCAGCCCGTGCAGTCCTCGGGCGCGACCTGGACCGTGAACTTGGACCCGGCCGGGAATTCCTTGCCCTTGTAAGGGGTGCTTACGAAGCTCGCCGGGGCCTTGGCCAGGGCGGCTTCAGGGTAAGCCTTGACCCGGACCGCGGCGTGCGGGCAGACCAGGGAACATTTAGCGCACTGGATGCACAGGCTGGGATCCCAGTGGGGCACGCTTTGGGCGATGGCGCGCTTCTCCCACTTGGTGGTGCCGGTGGGGAAGGTGCCGTCCGCGGGGAAGGCGCTGACCGGCAGGTCGTCGCCGCGATAGGCCATGAGTTCGGCCGTGACCTCGCGCACGAACTTGGGAGCGTCGGCTGCGACCATGGACTTGGCCGCGACCGCGGCCACGGCGGTGGTCGGGTACTTGACCTCGATGAGTCCGGTTAAGGAGTCGTCTACGGCCTTGATGTTCTTGTTGACCACGGCTTCGCCCTTGGAAGAGTAGCTCTTCTTGATGGCGCCCTTGATCAGGTCTTGGAACCCGGGCAGGAGCTTGGTGATGTGGAAGTAGCAGGTCTGCATGACCGTGTTGATGCGGGGCCCGAGTCCCGCCTCGCGCGCCACCTTATAGGCGTCCAAGGCATAGAACTTGAGTTTTTTCTCCACGATGGCTTTCCTGGTGTTGGCCGGCAGACGGTCCCAGATGGTCTTGGGTTCCAAGCAGTTGAGCAGGAAGGTCGCGCCCGGCGCCGCCACCTTGAGCACGTCGATGGTGTCCAGGAGCCGTTCCTGGTGGCAGGCCACGAACTGGGCCTGGGACACCAGGTAGCTGCCCTTGATGGGCTTGGGTCCGAAGCGCAGGTGGGAGATGGTCATGGAGCCGGACTTCTTGGAGTCGTACACGAAGTAGCCCTGGGCGTTGAGCTCGGTATTGTAGGCTATGAGCTTGATGGAGTTCTTGTTGGCGCCCACGGTGCCGTCCGCGCCCAAGCCGTAGAACACCGCGCGCTGGGTCTCGGGGTGCTCGGGCAGGAGGGCGGGGTCGTAATCCAGGGAGTTGTGGGTGACGTCATCCTTGATGCCCACGGTGAAGTGGTTCTTGGGCTTGTCCTTAGTGAGCTCGGAGAACACGGCCGCGGCCATGGCCGGGGTGTATTCCTTAGAAGAGAGGCCGTAGCGGCCGCCGATGACCCGGGGCCGGGTGGTCGGATGCGTCCAGTTGTTGGTCCAGGCTTCTTCCATGGCGCCCAAGATGTCCAGGTGCATGGGTTCGAAGGAGCCGGGCTCCTTGGTGCGGTCCAGTACCGCGATGTGCTTGACGCTGGCGGGCAGGGCGGCCATGAAGCGCTTGGAGTCGAAGGGCCGGTATAGGCGGACTTTGATTAAGCCTACCTTTTCGCCCTTGGCGACCAAGGCCTCTACGGCTTCCTCGGTGGCTCCGGCGCCGGAGCCCATCATGACGATGACGCGCTCGGCCTGGGGATGGCCCACGTAGTCGAACAGCTTGTAGCTGCGGCCGGTGAGCTTGGCGAAACGGTCCATGGCGGCCTGGACCTTGTCCGGGGCGGCCAGGTAATAGGGGTTGCAGGCCTCGCGCGCCTGGAAGAAGGCGTCCGGGTTCTGGGCCGTGCCCTTGAGCGTGGGGTGCTCGGGCGACAGGGCGCGGCTGCGGTGGGCCTCGATGGTCTTGGGGTCGATGAAGGAGCGCAGGGTGTCGGGGCTCAAGGTCTGGACCTTGAGGATCTCATGCGAGGTCCGGAAGCCGTCGAAGAAGTGCACGAAAGGCAGGCGGCTTTCCAAGGTCGCGGCATGGGCGATGGCGGCCAGGTCGGTTACTTCCTGCACGTCGCCGGAGCAGAGCAGGCCGAGGCCGGCGCCGCGGATGGACATGACGTCGGAGTGGTCGCCGAATATGGAGAGGGCGTGGGTCGCGACCGTGCGCGCGGCCACGTGGAACACCACGGGCGCGAGCTCGCCGCCGACCTTGTACATGACCGGGATCATGAGCAGCAGGCCTTGGCTGGAGGTGAAAGTGGTGGCCAGGGCGCCGGTGGAGACCGCGCCGTGCAGGGCGCCGGAGGCGCCGGCTTCGCTCTGCATCTCGACTACGGAGGGGATGCTGCCCCAGATGTTGGGCTTGCGGGCCGCGGACCAGGCGTCGGAGGACTCGCCCATGTTGGAAGAGGGGGTTATCGGATATATCGCGATGACCTCGCTCAGGGCGTAGGCTACGCGGGCGGCGGCTTCATTTCCATCTATTGCGTCGAAGTTTTTGGTCTTCATGGTACTCCTATTTTATGATTTTGCGAGAAGGTTGCCAATAAGAATCTCTAATAGTGTCCGCAGCGCCCGGCTGGGCAATGGTTTTGTCACATGTTTTGTCTATGCTTCTGATGGGGGTGGAGATATGCAAGGATTAGCGGTCGTGGGGATAGCCTCATATAGCGGCGGGTTCCTGGCCAGTAATACCGCCGCGGTAGATTTTTGCTGTCTTACCTTCTTTTTGGCTGGGACTGTGTTGATCGGGACTGCGTTCTGGTTCCTGCGCAAGGCCCCGGTGCGGTAATAGCAGTCTTTCCTTCCTTCGATTACAGAGACAGCGTGGGTTGCGCGGGTGCGGCTTAGTAATTGCCTACGCCGATCTCATCCAATAGATCGTTTTCCGGCAGGGTCAGGTGGGAGTCCCCGGAATCCTTCTGGGACGGAGCCGGGCTGATATTGGGCTTTACCGGGACCGGGATGGGCGCGGGTTGAGCCGCGCCGTCGAAAAGGGCGGCGATCTTGGCCGAGGCAATCAGACTGGAGGTTTTCTCGTTCGGGGCCATCTGGCGCAGCGCTTCGCTGGCCGCAGGGTTATTGGCCGCAGGGATAATCGGCTGGACCATGGGGGCCGCAATCACGGCTACCGGTACGGCTATCGCAATCTGCAGCGGGGAGAGCCGGGGCGCGGGGAGCTGGAGCAGGGGTGGATTTATTTTGGAAAGAACAGGATAATTAGGCAATATTGCACGCGGCATATTAAGACTTGGCAGGGTGGTGGGGAGATGGATCTGGGCGGAATGGGCCATTCCCGGAACTATTATCATGCCCAGGATGGACGCTGCTGCTAAAATTAACCACGCATATTTTTTCATGACCTGTACCTCGTGCTTCTGAGGTATATGATATCGCAGTCAGGGCGCCTCCTCCGATGATGGGTATCAAGCCGTTTTATTGATTCTACTCATTGTCCGTGGTCAATATCCGGACTAGGCCCTTTGGTCCGCGGCCGGGGTGGGGGTTGGGGCTACAGCTCGTCGGTATCCAGCCAGAGCGTGACCGGGCCGTCGTTGGTGGATGCAATCTCCATGTGGGCGCCGAATTCGCCGGTGCGTACGTTCACGCCGAATCCGATTATGTCGTGAGCGAAGCTTTCGTATAGCGGCTGGGCCAGTTCCGGCGGGGCCGCAGATGTGAAATCAGGTCTTCTGCCGCCTTTGGTATTTCCGAATAGCGTGAACTGGGATATTATCAAGGCTTCGCCTTTCTCATCTAGAATGGAGCGGTCGAATTTTTTGGCCGTGTTGGAAAAAATCCTTAAATTAACTATCTTTTCAGCTAGTTTGCGGGCCTGGCCTTCCCCATCTCCCTTGCCCACGCCTAGATATATAAGGAAACCCTTGCCTATGGAACGGGTCTCCCCATCCGGAAGGCGTACCGAAGCCTGGGATACGCGCTGTATCATGGCCCGCATAATTCCTATTATAGCAGACATGCTCAGGGTCCGACTTTTCATCGCGGTGCCGGTTTCCGAGATGGTGCGTTCGTCCGCGTTCCGCATCATGCGGGAATTGCGCGGCCTGGGTGTCGAGGGCAAGTGGACGGAGCCTGGGAATCTGCATTTGACCCTGCGGTTCTTGGGGTCGACATCGGAGGATGACATCCCAGGCCTAGAGGCGCTCATGCTGCGCGCCGCGCAACGTCCGGATTTTGATATTGAATTCCAGGGGCTGGGGGTTTTTGATTCATGGGATAGTCCGCGCGTGCTGTGGGTCGGGGTGGGGCGGGGAGCGGGGGAATTAAAGGCTTTGGCTGAGGCCTTGGGCCCGGATCCTGGCGGCCGGCCCTTTTCCGCGCACCTGACCTTGGGGAGGATGCGCGTTACGCGGGACTCTGGGATATTGGAACGGGCGGCGCAGTCCCTGGAGTTCGCGGCCATAGCCCAGCGGGTGGGGGGCCTGGTTCTGTATGAGAGTCGTCCGGGTCCTGGCGGTTCGGTGTATGTCGCGCGCAAGCCGCAGCCGTTCTGGAGGTAAA
>JBAZVY010000046.1:0-12901 GCA_041660645.1 Elusimicrobiota bacterium
TTCTTGCCCGGTTCCGTCACGTATAAAGATCGGCGGGATACCACGTAGTTGGGATAAGCCGCTTCTAAATCTTTCCAGGAAGGCAGATAGCTGGTATTGGCCGGGTGGGTATGGGCTATGGCCACGGTCACTCCGGGGATTACGGTTATTTTGGTCTGGTGGTAGCTGTAGGTCAGGGGCATGAACACGATCTGATAGCCGTCGCCGGCTTGATCGATCCGGAATGCGGCTTCGTAGGGACGCATGCCGTAGCCCGCTAATTTCCATATGGTCTTGAAAGCGTCGATTACTTCGGGCAGGCATTCCAGGGGAGTGGGCGGTCTATCCGTCTCCGCGATGCGCAGGGGCAGGTTTAGGGGCCGGGGCTTGGGCAAGGGTATGGATTCCGGAGACGGGTACAGCAGCTTGAATTGAGTCAGTAGGTCGGCCCCGTTCCAATCCAGGGTCGGGCCTGGGGCCGTGGCCGCCGCAGCCGGGCCGGCCCAGAACCCGACGATTGCGCCTATCAATAGTGCGTTCCGAAATGGAATTGATCGCATGCCTTAATCCGAATATAGAATATCCCGCGCCATAAGACAATATCCGCGCGGCTTCGGGAGGGACGCTCCAAATTTGCTAACCTGGACTTCTCAGGCGATTATGCCCGATATTCTGATATTCGACGATGACCCGAACGTAGCGTCCCTGTTGGCCGAGGTTTTGCGCGCCAACGGCTTCAGCGTGGCCCATTATCCCAGCGCGGACGGCATCATGCAGATCGTGCAAGAGAATCGGCCCCGGCTGGTGGTCCTGGACATCATGATGCCGGGCATAGACGGCTTGAGCGCCTGCCGCGACATCCGCAGTAATATGGCCACCCGGCATATCAAGATCGTAGTCATGACCGCCAAGCAGTTCGAGCAGGATCGGATCACGGCCCAACGCTACGGGGTCTCGCTGTTCATCAACAAGCCTTTCGACAGCGCCAAGCTCGGCCAGGACATCCGAGGCCTGCTGGGCTTCGGGAAGGATCCGCTGGCCGGCGCCGCGCCTTTGCCGGCGCCGCCCATGTCGGTGGCCGTGTTCCAGTCCAGTGCGGTAGTGGAGACCTTGGATATGTGGGTCATGCTGGACGCGGGCCGCGGGCTCGGGCAGTGGGTATCCGAACATGGGGATCTGCCGAGTCTTTGCTGGATGCTGCTCAGCCGTTATGAGCCGGCCGTACTAGAGGATTTGGGGGCTTGCGGGCCCTTGCTGACTGCCGGCTCGGTCGTGAAGCTGGCGGGCCCAGAGGACGCGGATTCCTCCTTGCCCCGGCTCGCGCCCAAGCTTTCGGCGGGTATGTTCGCGCGGCAGGCGCCTATGGTCATACCGCAGCGGGCCAAGACCTCGCCTCTCATCTATCCCTTGCGCGAGGGCGAATTCCTATTAGCTCCCGGGGCCATGGGGCAAGCCCGCTACACGCAGCATCCGGGGTCAGCTTTGGGCTATAGTTTCGGATTGCACGGCCGCAAAGTGGTCTATTGTCCCTGCAATGAGATCCGGCCGGACGCCGCGGAGTGGAACCGGCACGAGCTGAATAAATTCGCGTCCCTTTTCTCCGAGGCCGACTTGCTCATGCACGGCTACGGCCGTTCCTTGGCCCAGCCGCGCAGGGCCGACGGCATCGGCACCGGCGCTTGGGAACCGGTGGTGGACCTAGCCGCGGCCGCCAAGGTCAAACGTCTGTTGCTCATGCCCCAGCCGGGAGCTCCTATCGGGGATATCTTGGTCCAAGCCCAGGCCCGCATCAGCGCGCTGCAGAGTCCTATGCGCTGCGCCGTGGCCGCGTCGGGACAGGTAGTTTCCCTCTGACCGGAGCGGGCGCTCAGCGGCCGGAGGCTTTGGCCAGGCAATCACATAACGCGGCATCATCCAAGGGTTTGGACAAGACCGCGAATGCGCCCAGGAGCATCGCGTCCGTGCGGAAGTCATCGTCGAAGTGGCCGGTCATGAGCACGACCGGGGCCGAGCTTTCTCGGAATAAGGCTTCCAGGGCCTGCAGGCCGCTCATGCCCGGCAATACGTTGTCGAGTAGGACCGCGTCCACGGTCTCTTTTTTGAGCAAGTCCAGGGCTTCTTCAGCGCTGCCCGCGCTGAATACCGCGTAGCCTTCGAGTTTGAGCCTCCGGACCAGTATCTCTCGCAGTAGGCGCTCATCGTCGACCACCAGGATTTTTTTCATGTCGGGGCCCTCGGGATTTCAGATGCCGTAGTTCTTGCGGCGCAGGCGGCGTTCCTGAGGGCGGTCGTAGGCGTTGCGGATCAGGTGGCCGAGCTCGATCAGATGCCAGCCGCCGCCGTATATGACCACTGCGGCGCCATAATTGGAGGGTATCGCTGCCATGCCTTATTATACAATTCCTCGGTCATCATGCCCCGGATACTGCCGTGCGTGAGCGTGCCGGCCCTGCTTTTGGCCGTGGTCTTTATGGCCGGCTGTTCCGGCGCCCAGACTCGGCGCCGGCGGGCGCCCCAGCCGGTGCCGCCCTTGGCCAAGGCCGTATTGCGCACCGCCCGTTCTTATCTGCCCGAGGAAGAGCGTCATCGGCGTACACCCAAGGATTGCTCGGATTTCGTGAGGAGCGTGTTTTCCGAACATGGGATCGGATTGCCGCGCACATCCCAGGAGATGTCTCTGCGGGGAGAGCGGGTGTATTCATCCCGGGACCTGCGCATGGGGGATCTGGTGTTTTTTTCCGGAGAGAAGGTGTCGCGCATCGTGGGGCACGTGGGCATATACGTGAACAACGGCATTTTCATCCATTTCCCCAATACCGGTCAAGTGGTCATGGAGAGCATGCATAGCGATTACTATCGCCGGCGCTATCTCACCGGCCGGCGCGTTATTGCGGGTGCCGGGGGTTAAGTTAGTTAAGTTATTAAAATAAGTTAAGAAACTTAATCCCCGGCACTGATTTTGATTAGTTCGTACTCCCGGCTGCCCAAGCCCAATTCTTCTGCGTAGCGCAGCTGCTTGGAGCCATCCCGTTGGGGGTGGGCGAGCTTGAACACGTCGCGTCCTGCGGCTTTCACTACCAGATCGAAGCAAGCTTGGTCCAGGGCCACGGGATCGGAGGCTGCTAGTATCCCGATGTCTGGAGCGATGCTGGGATCGTCTTTGGCCAGGCAATCGCATTCCGCCGTGACTTTGAGGCAGAAATTAAGAAAAGCGGATTTGTTTTTCTTAGGTCCCAGAACGGCCAGGGAATACTCCACCATTTTTTCTTGGATCACGTCGCTGCCAGCTTCCCAGCGCACCTGCATGGCGCCGGTGGGGCAGGCGGCCAGGCAACTGGCGCAGCCGATGCAGATCGCGGACGATACGACGGCTTTGCCGCCTTCCACGGTTATGGCTTGCACTGGGCATACGCCCACGCAGGCGCCGCAGCCGTTGCAGCGTTTGGGTATGGCGGAGGGGGATACCGCGGAATGTTGGGCCAGCTTGCCTTCGCGCGAGGCGCAGCCCATGCCTACGTTTTTGAGCGCTCCGCCGAATCCGGTCATTATGTGGCCTTTGAAATGGGCCACGCCGATGAAGGCTTTGGCCTGGGCATAGATTTCGGCGATCTTGGCGGTCTTGATGAGTTTCCCGGCCGCAGGCACGGTACGCACGTTCTCCGGCCGGGTATCGTCCGGTATGATCAAGGGGGCGCCGATCGCCTCCAGGGTGAAGCCGTGCTCTCCGGCCAGTTGGGCATGGTCCTTGGAATTGGTGCGGCGGCCGCGATATAGGGTATTCGTGTCTGATAGGAACGGCCGGGCGCCACGGGTTTTGAGCGCGTCCACTACTGCGCGCAGGAATACGGGGCGCACGTAGCCGGTGTTGCCTTCTTCTCCGAAATGCAGCTTGACCGCGACGCTGTCTCCGGAGGCTGCGCAGTCGAGCACCCGGCTTTGGGTCAATAGCCGCAGCATGGCGGCGGTTGATTCTTCCGGGGTGTGAGTCCCGGTAAAGGGTAAGAAAAAAATGGAGCTTTTCATGGATTTGGTGCCGGGGATTAAGTTTCTAGAGATATCTTACCAAACAAGTTAATAAACTTAATCCCCGGCACCGATTCTCAGCAGGCCGTCCAGTATCCGGTAGGTGATGCCCCAGACCAAGCGTTTGCCTATTCGGAAAGCGGGAACTTGGGCCGGTCGGTCCGCGATCTGCACCGTGGCGATCCCGGCTTTTTGCATCAGGCTGCGCAGATTCACCCAAAAACAAGACACGGCTTCGGGCCCGGGCCGGACTTTGGGTTTTTTAGGCAGGGCGAACACGAAGGGGCGCACCGAGATATTCGGATATGTGGGGGTGCGGGGCTGTAAGTCGTCGAGCGCGGCTATCAGGTCTGTGCGTTGTAGGCGCACTCCGGTTTCTTCCCAGGTCTCGCGGATGGCGGTGTCCAGGCGGTCCCTATCGTAGTTCTCCCGCCGTCCGCCAGGCAGGGAGATATGGCCGGACCAGGGATCATTCGGCCGCTGGGCGCGTTCCATGAGTAGGGTATCCCAGCCGGCCGGGGTTGGGACCAATATCAGCGCCACCGAGGATTCATGGTGCCGGGGGTTAAGTTTTTTAACTTGTTTGGGTAACTTAATTAACTTAACCCCCGGCACGGCATTATTGCCGCGGGCCTTTGCGGATCAGGTCCAGGGAGACCTTATTGGCGCGTTGCGCCAGTTCGCGTTCATCCGCGCCCACCAGCCGGCCTTCGTCCACCACCACCTTGCCGTCCACTATGGTCCATTTGGTGCGATGGCTGCAGCCGCAGAAGAGCAGGGCGGCCACGGGGTCGCTTAGGGAGCCGGCAAAATCCACGGTGCCCAGGTCGAATATGGCCATATCCGCGGCCTTGCCCGGTTCCAGTCGGCCGATGTCGTCGCGGTGCAGGACTCGGGCCGCGCCTCGGGTGGCCATCTCTAGGACCTCTCGGGCGGGCATGGATTTTACCCCGCTGCGGATGCGGTGCACGAGCATGCATTGGCGCAGTTCGCCCAGCATGTCTCCGGTGTCGTTGGAGGCCGATCCATCCACGCCCAAGCCTACGGGCACGTGGGAGTCGCGGTACTCTCGCACCGGCGCGATGCCTGAGCCTAGGCGCAGGTTGGAGGCCGGGCAGTGGGCCACGCCCGTGCCCGTCTTGGCTAAACGGGCGATCTCATCCGCATTGAGGTGCACCATGTGCGCGAACCAGGCGTTGCCTTCCAGCCAGCCCACGGATTCGATGAAGTCCAGAGGCCGCATCTTGTAGCGCTCCAGACAGTAGATCTCTTCGTCCAGGGTCTCGGCCAGGTGGGTGTGCAAGAGGACGTTCCAGCGCTTGGCTTGCTTGGCCATTTCCTTCATTAGCTCCGGGCTAACGGAGAAGGGCGCGCAGGGCGCTAGGGCGATGCGGCACATGGAGAAAGGCGCGGGGTCGTGATAGGCTTTGACCAGGCGCTCGCAGTCCTTGAGCACGTCGGCCTCGTCTTGGGTGCAGTCGTCCGGAGGCAGGCCGCCCTTGGACTCGCCCACGGTCATGGAGCCGCGGGTGGGATGGAAGCGGATGCCCAGCTTGCGGGCGGCTTCGATCTGCCGGTCTATGAGCTCGCTGGGCTTGCCCCGCGGGAAGAGATAGGTGTGGTCCGTGGAAGTGGTGCAGCCGGTGAGCAGCAGCTCGGAGAGCCCGACCTCGGCGCCCACGCCCGCGGCTTCGGGGGTCAGGTGCCGCCAGATCTGATATAGATAGACCAGCCAGTCGAAGAGTTTGGCGTCCTGGACCGCGGGGATGTTGCGGGTCAAGGTCTGGCAGAGGTGATGGTGCAGGTTTATGAAGCCCGGGACCACCACGCAGCCCTTGGCGTCTAGGACCCGGGCCGAGTCGTCGGAAAGGTTCTTGCCGATGTTGAGGATGGTGCGTCCGTTGGTAAGGATGTCCACATCTGAGAGTTCCCGGCGGCGGTCATCCATGGTTACCACGCGCATGGCGTTCTTGATCAACAGGTTCTTCTTCATGATGCTGCTATTCTATCAATTCTTCCGGAATTGGAACTTTTTATGGATATGTTCGTATGATAGATAGCCCATGGGGGCACGGAGGTTATCATGAGGATAATGGCGGGCAGGATATGCGGGATGGCGGCGGTCCTGATGTGCGCGGCGGTCTGGGGCGCGGCCCAACAGCCGCCGGCGGCCACGAGGCTCGACGCGGCCCAGGCCGAGGTCCGATCCGAAAAGGGCGAGTCCAAACAGATGCGGAAAGCGGAGCGGGAGGCTTTCCGTAGGAAGCAGCAAGCTGAGCGCAAGGCCTGGTCCGAGACCCTTAAGGGGAAGTCCGCGGCTGAGCAGAAGAGCCTGCGTCGGGAGTTCCGCGCCAAGCAAAAGGCGGAGCGCGGCGCGTTTAACCTGGAGCAGAAGGCGAAGCGCAAGGAGTTCTTAAAGGAACATCGTGCGGGACGGCGGGGCGCGCAGGGTGGAGGGCCTAAAGCCCCATAAGCATATAGGTCCATGGCCCTACCTTGTTACTCGTTTGTTACTCGCAACTCCCATAATATAAGTGTGGGAATAAGGGGGGGGATATGGACATGAGGAATGCGCTTCGGGCGGTCGGAATCCTTCTGTTCGTGTGCGCGGGATCCGGGCTTCAGGCTTCGGCGGCTTCCAACGGAATCAACGAGATCGCGCTGGCGACTCGCGAGCAGGTGCGCCAAGCCGCGCAGCTTAAGCAACAGAATGTCCTCACTCCTCATCAATTGGCCGTCATCGCCAAGGCGCATGGTCAATATATTGCATCTTGCGCCCGGCATCATGGCAAGACCCGGGTCATCGATTGCATCAACAGCGGTGGTGATCTACCGGCCCCGGTTGTGGATCCTGTTCCTCCCCCGGCCGTAGACCCCGTACCTCCTCCGGCGGATGCCCCGGCGCCTCCTCCGGCGGATGACCCCGTGCCTCCTCCGGCGGGGGATTCCGTCCCTCCCCCGGTGGGGGATCCTGTCCCGCCGCCGCCTCCGGGATTTTCCGATGGCAGTGAAGATAACATGGGCACTTTGAGCCTTATGAGTATAGAGTCGGCTTCTTCTGTAGGCGGGCAGATATCGTTGAGCCCGACCGTATTGCAGTCCGCATCCTCCGCCCAGCGGCAGGCGCATCGGTCCGCGGCCCAGATCCGGGGATCCGTTCTGCTGGCCCGGCAGTCCTCGCTGCAGGCACGAGAGTCGGCCCGGAGCGCCAAGCAGAGCGCGCGCGACGCCTCGGCCCAGGCTAGGACCGTGGCGGCGCTGGCTCGGGAGCAGGCGCATGAGGCGGCGCAACAGGCCAAGGAGATCGCCAAGCAGGCCAAAGAGGCTGCCCGCAAGAACAAAAAATAGGCTTATGCGTCATCGTATTTATATAATCGGAGGGTGCTGGGAACCGAAGCGTATCTAGGACAAGATGCAGCGGCAAAGCTGAGCTCCGCCCGTTCCGGCGGGGCTCCGGCTTTTCGTGGGATAAGCCTAGGCTTGCTTCTGCTTATCCTGTCCGCATCTGGACAAGCGGCTGCCCTGAAAAAACGGACGGTTCCGGTCCAGCCCGCGTCTAAGTCTGCGGCCCGGCAGGTGTCGGACCGTCCATCGCGGCAGGCCCCGGACCAGCCTAAGGCTTTCGATATCTATATGGAAGGCCTTTACGAGTACGATTCCAACGTGCTCCAACTCCCGGAAACCGACGACAGCGCTCAGACCGGACGATCGGATGCTTCTTTTAATGCCATTTTCTTCGGAGAGTATCGGCCTGCGGCCCTGACCGGATCGCATCTCAGGGTGCTGGGGCTCTACCAGGACTACAAGAAGCTCAATGCTTTGGACCTGGGCGGAGCTGTGGCCGGCCTGCAGCAGGATCTTGAAGTGTTCGGAAGTCAGCTGCGGCTGCGCTACGATGCCCAGCATTTCTTCCTGGACCGTAAGAGCTATCTTTGGACCCATAGCCCGGCCATAGAGGCGGACTTGTGGTCGGAGCAGTTTTGGAAATTCACCGCCGCTTATAGGCTGGATGTCAAACGCTTCGTGTCCCGGCAGCAGCGAGGATTCGACGGCCGGCATCATGATGTCAGCCTGACCCTGGCCCGCGAGGACGAGGGATTTCTGACCCGGTTCAAGGCACAGGCCGCGGCCTTGCGGGAAGACGTGCGCGACAGCGCATCCCGGCATTCCGGGCTAAGGGGGTCCGGAGAGTTGGGCTTGACGTTCCCTGGGGCGGTGGAACTGGCCTTGAAGCCGGAGGTGGAAGAACGTTGGTATGGACAGCGGGGCTCGGAACTGCAGCCGTATCGGCGGGAGATCATGCAGAAATACACAGCGGCCTTGTCCCGGTTCTGCTGGGAGCACGTCACGGTGGAGGCCTCCTACAGCCGTATCTTCAACCAGTCGACCATCTCCAGATACGCGTACCGTAAATGGGTGGGCGGCGGCGCCGTGTCCGTGGTCTTTTGACTTTCATGCCGCAGATACTATAGGATGCATAGCCATGACGGAGAACATATTCATATTGGCCGTGGATGATGATCAGAGCGTCCGCGACCTGCTGCAGGAGCTCCTGGGGCAGAAGGGCTATACGGTCAAGACCGTGGCTTCCGCCTTCCAGGCCCGGGGCGCCTTGAGCCAACGTATCCCGGACCTGCTCATCATGGACCGCGGCCTGCCGGACGTGGAAGGCGTGGATTTCGTAAAGGAGATCCGTCTCCGGGCCGGTTGCGAGAATCTGCCCGTGCTCATGCTCACGGCCCGCGGCGCGCTGCGGGACAAGGTGCACGGGCTGACGTCCGGAGCCGACGACTATCTTACCAAGCCTTTTGCCGCGCAAGAACTCGCGGCCCGGGTCGAGGTCCTGCTCAAGCGCAGCCGCCGGCCCGTGGTCCAGGCCCAGACCCTCCAGGCCCATGGCCTGACCGTGGATCTGGCCAAGCACGAGGTGCTGGTCGACCGCCGCAAGATCGAGCTCAGCCCCAAGGAATTCGAGCTGCTGGCGGCGTTCATGGAGAAGTCCGGGCATGTGCTCAGCCGCAGATTCCTGATGGAGCGGGTCTGGGGCGTGGGCCCGGATCTGGACATGAACACCCGGACCGTGGATGTCACGGTCAGCCGGTTGCGCACCGCCCTCGGCGCCTGGGGCGGCAAGTATATAAATTCCGTGCAGAATTACGGCTATCGCCTGGAACCCGAGTCCTGAACGCGCCGATTTCAGCCCGCCGCGGGCTGGGAGTGCTTGATGAAGTCGCCGGAGTCGTATTCCTGGAACGCGGTCCGGAGTTCCTCCTGCGTGTTCATGACTATGGGACCGTACCAAGCCACGGGTTCTTTTATGGGCCGGCCCGACACCAGCAGGAAGCGGACCGGGGCGTCTTCGGTGCGCACCTCCAGGACCGAGCCCGCGTGCCCATAGAGCACCAGGCTGCCTTCCCCCGGCGTGCATTCGCGTTTCGTGTCCGCCCAGCCCGCGCCCTGCATCTGGTGCGCGTAGGCATCGCGGTCCGAGTCGAAGTATGCCTTGCCGGCTAGGACATAGGCGAATAGGGTGTGGCCGTCCTTGACCGCATGCGCGAATATGGTCCGCGGCGGCACGGATACGTCGAGGTATTCGGGATCGGTCACGATGTCTCGGACCGGGCCGGAGGTCTGGTCCACGGTGCCGCATATGACCTTGATCCGCGCGCCGGAGGCGAGGGTGACTTCCGGGATAGTGTCCGCCAGTACTTGGCGATAGCGCGGCTCCATCATCTTGTATTTGCGGGGCAGGTTGGACCAGAGTTGGAAGCCCCATTGGCGGCCGGATTGGGCGCCCTTGGGCATCTCCTGGTGGATGATGCCGCTGCCCGCGGTCATCCACTGCACGTCGCCGGCGCGGATGATCCCCTGGTTGCCCATGCTGTCGCCATGGGCTACCTCGCCGTCCAGTATGTAGGTGATGGTCTCTATGCCGCGATGCGGATGCCAGGGGAAGCCGGGCAGGTAATGGGCGGGGTCGCTGTTGTTGAAATCATCCAAGAGCAGGAAGGGGTCGAGGTCCGGCGCCTCGTGGAAGCCGAATGCGCGTTTGAGATGCACGCCCGCGCCCTCTATGGTGGGCTGGCTTTTCCATATCTTCTTGATCTTGCGGATCTGGTTCATATAGAGGTTCCTCCAACAGCCCGATGATAGAACATTTTCCCGCAAGTATATGCGCAAATATGCATAATTGCAGCATGAAGCTATCCACGCTTTTGATATTGATTTTACTCGGCGCCGCGGCCTATAGATATCGGAGCCATATCCCGGGTTTCCCATTGCCGGACATCTCTTATGCCGATGTCCAAGGCCAGACCCGCAGCCTGTCGCGGCCGGACAAGCCGGCAGTGGTGGGTTTTTGGATAGCGGACTGCGGATATTGCGAGAACATGATGGGCGCGCTTCAGGCCGTGCGCCAAAAATATCCGGAGGATAAGCTGGACGTGGTCGGGCTCTATCTTAATGAGGCCAGCGAGGCGGATATCGCGGCTGCGGCCCAGCGCGAGGGCTACGCGGTGACGTTGGCGCCGGCCCAGAAGACGCAGCAGCTCATCGAGGCCTTGCAATCGCGTTTCAGCATCCGCGGCCCGGGCCGGGACATATACATCGTGCGCCGCGACGGCTTTTTCCAGCGGGTGGCGACTGTGGACCAGGAAGATGATTTCCGGGAATCCAGTGTGGTCGTGCCCGAGGTCGAGGCCTACATTCAGAAAGCGCTTTAAACCGGTTCGGCTCCGGATTCTCCGAACAGCCGAGCACGCAGTCGTAGGGCCACGTTGACTAACCCGATGAGCACCGGTACTTCCACCAGCGGTCCGATCACTGCGGCAAAGGCCGCGCCGTGTCCGATGCCGAAGGTGGCGATGGCTACGGCTATGGCCAGCTCGAAGTTGTTGGAGGCGGCCGTGAAGGATAGGGAAGTCGCCACCGGGTAGCGCGCGCCCGCGCGCCGGCTCATCAGGAATGATACGAAGAACATGATGACGAAGTAGAACAGGAGCGGCACTCCGATGCGCATGACGTCCAGGGGCGAGTCCACGATGCGTCGGCCTTGGATGGAGAACATGACCACGATGGTGAACAAGAGCGCGATCAGGGTGAGGGGGCTGATGGCCGGTATGAAGCGGCCGTGATACCATTCTTTCCCGCGCGCTGACACCAGCGCGAAACGCGTGGCCATGCCCGCCAAAAACGGGATGCCCAGATAGATGAATACGCTCTGGGCGATTTCGCCCATGGTGATGTTCACTATGGCTCCGGCCAGGCCCAGTTTGGCGGGCAGGACGGTGATGAAGAACCAGGCGAAGACCGAGAAGAACAGCACCTGGAAGATGGAGTTGAAAGCCACCAATCCGGCGCAATATTCGGTATCGCCTTGGGCCAGTTCGTTCCAGACAATGACCATGGCTATGCAGCGGGCCAGGCCGATCATGATGAGTCCGATCATGTACTCGGGATATCCGTGCAAAAAGATCACCGCGAGCGCGAACATCAGGATCGGGCCGACGATCCAGTTTTGGACCAGGGATAGAGCCAGGATTTTTTTATCCGCGAAGACGCGGCCGAGCTCCTCGTAGCGGACCTTGGCCAAGGGGGGATACATCATGAGTATGAGGCCTATGGCTATGGGGATGGAGGTCGTGCCTAGGCTGGAACTCTGGTTGAAGTCGGCCACTGCGGCCGGGAATATCCAGCCCAGGCCCACGCCCGCGGCCATGGCCAGGAAGATCCATAAGGTCAGCCAGCGGTCGAGGAACGAGAGTCTGGAGGCGATGGTGGGTCCGCAGTTCATGGGACGTTCTCCTGGGAGTGGATGATATCCGGAAGGGTCTGCACGAAAGCCCGGATTTGGTCTCGGACTTTGCGGTAGTGCGCTAGCGCGGCCTCTTCGTCTTTAACGTTTTTGGCTAGGTAGGGCGGATCATCGAAGCTTTGGTGGAGCTTCTGGGCGCGTCCGAAATAGGCCGGACAGTTTTCCCGCGCTTGGTCGCACACGGTAACTGCCAGGTCGAAGTCTTGATCCCGCAGTTCCGCGAAAGCCTTGGCTCGGTGCTTGGAGATGTCCACTCCGACCTCGGCCATGACCTTTACCGCCCGGGGATCGAGCGCTTGGGGCGCAGTCCCGGCGGAGTAGGCTTCGAATATACCGGGGAATAGCTGCCTGGCCCAGCCCTCCGCCATCTGGCTGCGGCAGGAGTTGCCCGTGCAGAGGAATAATATCTTCAAAGGCTGGTTCCCGGTGGTCATAATATCCTGAATATATGTTTGAGGGTCAAATATATGCCCAGGAGCACGAGGGCGCTGCCGGTCGCGATCCTGGTCCAGCGCTCCAACGCAGCTACTCGGGCAAAACTTTTTGACAGGGACGATGCCCCTCCTGCGATCACCGTGGCGAATAACAGCACGGGCAATCCCGTGGCCAGCCCGTAGACGATGGGCAGCCAGGCCCAGGACCTGGTTTTTAAGGCCAGCGGCATGAGCGAGCCGAAGAACAGCGCGGCTGATACCGGGCAGAAGGCCAGGGCCAGGAGCACGCCTAAGCCCGCCGAGCCCCAGGCGCCGCCGCGCAGGAGGCGGGCTGTCCAGGATTGCCTCGGGCGCCAGGCTCCGATATGCCAGGGCCAGAGGTCCAGGAGAACCGCTCCGGTCAGGACTAGTATCGGCCCTAGGGCCTGGTTGAGGTAGCGCTGCAGGAAGTCTGATAGTACCGGCACGGATAAGCCGATCGTGGCGATGAGCATGGCCAGAGCTGTATATGCCGCGGCGCGGCCTAGTGAGTATGCAATGCCGTGTGCCGCAGCCGTGCGGCCGGCCGGGCCTCCGCGCAAGCAGAACGATAACGCGGCTATGTTGGAGGCCAGGGGACAGGGGCTGATGGAGGTAAGTATCCCGAGCCAGA
>JBAZVY010000047.1:0-5861 GCA_041660645.1 Elusimicrobiota bacterium
GACGCCGTGGCTTCGTCCGCCTATTCCGCCGGGTTCGAGGACCACAGATTCCCGCCTGTATCCGCCGGAGAACTGCCGAAACTCCATATCGAGATCTCCATGCTCTCTCCCGCGCAACCCGTGTCCGACCATGCCCGCATAATCCCCAAACGACACGGCGTGATGCTAGCCCAAGGCCGCAACGCCGGCCTATTCCTGCCCCAAGTCTGGGAGCAGATCCCGAATAAAGAGGATTTCCTATCCGAACTCTGTAGTCAGAAAGCCGGATTATCCCGCGACTGCTGGAAAGACCCCAAGACCGCCATATCCGTTTTCACGGTCAGCGCTTTCGAGGAACCCCAGGCCCCTGGAAAATAACACCCCGCGCCGTAAGGCGCGGGGTGTCTCTTGCAGATCTCAGTCCGTGCTCAGACCGGCATGGCCCACCAGTCCTTCTTCCAGGACTTGTTCCACCAGGAACGCAAAGGCACCATGGTCTCGGTCTGCCAACCCGCGGTGTTGAGCTGGCCCACATGCGACCAGACTTGGTCCCAATCCTTGCCCCCGGCCCACATCATATAGTCCCAATCACCCGGCACGGAGGTCACGCTGTTGACCCACGGCCACTTAGTGAGCTGGCTCATCTCACCGTTGAGATGCGGAGAGCGCAAGAACACCCAAGCTCCAGCCTTCGCCTCCCACCACCATTTATCCGCCTTCATGCCCTTGAACACGAAATGCGTGGAGGTAGCCTTGACCCCCTTCATCTTGCGGATCTCCACGACCCGGTCGTACAGGTCCCGCCAGGAGCGCGCGTCCAGCCAGACCACCACGCCCCAATTGCCGGTGACCACCCAAGAGCCTATGGTCTGCGGCCAAGACTGCACCTTCTTCCACACCGCCTCGCCCGTCTTCCAATCCGCCTGGATCATAAGATAAGCTGACCGCTGATTCCATTCATTCCAAGGCATCACACACCCCCATGACCGGCTTCCTATTGATTAGACACCATTTTAATCGGACGGTAAAGGTATAATACCTTTCATGGAACCCATGAACGCTTTGCAAGCCCTTTTACTATCCGCCGGCCTGGCCGGGATGGACGCAGTACCCATGCCGCCGCCGATCACGTCCGCACCCGTCATAATGGCGGAACAACCCCAACTCCTAGTATCCGTGCCCCTGGCCGAGATCTCCGCAGCCGCGAATGCGGCCGCCGTTACCCAGCCGGTGGGACGCGGCCAGATCACGTTCCGAGCCGGACTGGATCCCCGGGCCAATACCTGGATCAAATTCCAACAAGATAAGATCATTACCGCCCACCCGGAGTCAGAATTGACCGGAGGCATACAGGAACGTTTCCCCGCAGGGACATATCGATTCGCCATCAAAGGCGACGCGCTGCACGCATCCCCGATAGCCGCGCCCCACACTCCGGCCGCTCAGGTGTCGGTGTCCGGCCTACTGCACGCGGCCTATAACGCGGCGCCCCATGCCGCGATCGCGCCCTTGAAATACGCCATGCTCTATGAGGACGGCAGCCTTATCCCAGCCTCGGTCTGCCTGCTGCGCAAGGATGACAACGGCATACTCTGGGTCACTTACGCCAAAGCCGCGGACCTGCAGCGGATCCAATGGTTCGTAGCCGTCAACGGCGTCATGTACGGAATGAAGCTGGAAGGCGAGGCCCTGGCATTCTACGCCCAAACCATGCCCGCGACCCAGATCGAGCGCTTCCCGGAAAAACGCCTATGGTGAAGAGCGAGGCCCAGCACCGCAAAGACCTGGTCGAATACGGCCGCCAGCTGTTCGATAAAGGCTTCTGCCCTGCGACCTCCGGAAATCTCTCCGTGCGCTTGGACCGCTGGCGCATACTGATCACTCCCACCGGCGTATCCAAAGGCAGCATGAAGCCCGAGGATATGACTGTCATCTCCCCGGACGGCCAGCATCGCTTCGGACGGCGCACCGCCTCTTCCGAAAAAGGCATGCACCTGCAAGTCTACCGCCTGCGTCCGGAAATCAACGCCGTGGTGCACGCGCACCCGCCCAAGGCCACGGCCTTTGCCTGCGCCGGCATCCCCCTGGACCAGCCCATAGCCAGCGAATTCTCCATGACCCTGGGCGCCGTGCCTTTGGCCCGATACGGGACTCCCGGGACCCCGGACGTGGCCGCGGCCCTGGAAGACCTGATCCCGCGCCACAGCGCCATACTCATGGGCAACCACGGCGCAGTCACATTCGGACCGGACCTCTTCGACGCCCACGGCAAGATGGAACTGGTCGAGCACTTCGCCGAGATCGTCCAAGGCACCCTGCTCGCCGGTAGGCAAGCCGAACTCTCCCCGGAAGACCTGCGCCAGCTCAACGCCGCGGTAGTGCGCTACCAGACCAACACCAAACCTAAATAAGGAGACCCCGCCATGGTCAAGACCGATACCCTATTGGACCGCTTCCTGCGCTACGTGCAGATGGACACCCAATCCAAAGAAGATGCGCAAGAATATCCCAGCACCAAGAAACAGTGGGAACTTTTACGCCTGCTCGAAAAAGAGCTCAAGGACCTGGGGATAAAGGATGTCGGACTGGATAAGCACGGTTATGTGACCGCCACGCTCCCCAGCAACCTGCCGCGCACGCACAAAGCTTATGGGAAAGTCCCCGCCGTGGGATTGATCGCCCACGTGGACACCTCGCCCGAAGTCAGCGGGGCCGGAGTCAAGCCCCAAGTGTTCACGTATAAAGGCGGAGACATAAAATTGCCGGGGGACCCGGACATAGTGATCCGCGCCTCCGAGAACCCGGAACTCAAGGCCAACATCGGCCAGACCCTCATAACCTCGGACGGCACCACGCTCTTAGGCGCCGACGACAAGGCGGGCGTGGCCATAATCATGAGCCTGGCCCAGAAACTCATTTCGGACCAATCCATACTGCATGGCGACGTCAAGATCGCCTTCACCCCGGACGAAGAGGTCGGAGCCGGCACTAAGTTCTTCGACATCAAAGCCTTCGGCGCGCACTGCGCCTATACCGTAGACGGCGACAAGCTGGGAGAGATCAATAAGGAGACTTTCAGCGCGGACAGCGCGGTCGTGACCGTGACCGGACGCGACATCCACCCGGGCATGGCCAAGGACGTGATGGTCAACGCCACGCGCGTGGCCTGCGAGCTCGTGGCGCGCACGCCCAAGGATATGGCGCCCGAAACCACGGCCGGCTACCAGCCCTATCTGCATCCCTACGTCATAGAAGGCGGAGTGGGCAAAGCCACGATCAAGTTCCTGTTCCGGGATTTCAAGACCGAAGGCTTGCAGGGCCTCAAACGCCGCCTGGAATCCGTAATTGCCGAGGTCCAGCCGCTGTTTCCCAAGGCCGACATCAGCCTGCAGGTCACGCAGTCCTACCGCAACATGGGCCCCATGCTGGAGAAAACGCCGCTAGTTCTGGACAATCTTTGGGAAGCGGTCAAGCGCGCCGGCGTAGAACCGGAATGGATGCCCATCCGCGGCGGCACCGACGGCTCGCGCCTGACCGCGGACGGCCTGCCCACGCCCAACATCTGGACGGGCGGCTGCAATGCCCATGCCAAGACCGAATGGGCAGCGCTGCACGCCATGGAAAAAGCCCTGGAAACCACGCTCCAACTAGTTAAAGTCTGGGCTGAACGGCCGAACTGACGCTGTCAATAGGGGCAATCCAGGCCCCGGACCCATAGGCCATTTGCCGCGGCTTATACGGGTCCATAGTCCCAATCGCTCGGACGCGCGCGATGTTATGATACTCCTGACAGCAGCTAAAACAAGGAGATCTATATGCGGAGATCACGCGGCGCCCTCGCCATCTTAGTCTGCACCCTCATCGCCAGCCCCATGCCCGGCCTCATGGCCGCCCGCGTGGTCGCCCGGACCACGGTGCCCGGATTGCGCCTGCCCACTGCGCCCCTATCGACTCTTTACCGGCCCACGGTCAACCCGGGCCTGACCGCAACCCAAGGTCTGCCTACCACGACCATCCGCCTTCAGACTGCGCCCCTGGTCAAAGCCGCCCCGGGCACGCTGCCCGCGATGCCGACCGCCCTGCCGGCCCTGCCCGCGTCCGCGCTGGCCCCGGTCCCAGCCGCCCCGACTAGCCCGGCCGCGACCGCAGAGAACGTAAGCCGCCTAGGTTATGAAGTGGAAGTCCTGCTCGAGTCCGCCGGCCCCATAAAAGACGCCGCATCTGAAGACGCCGCCAAGTTAGGCGATCAGGTATTCGACAAACTCACCGGCGAGCAGTCCAGCCCGGTCGCGCCGACGCCCGCCGCGCCTTCGGCTCCGGCCGCGCCCACCCTGACCCAGCAGAAGATGGTGCAGACCCTTTATCAGGTGGCGTCGATATTCGCGGAACAATACGCGCCCTTGGACTGGAAAAAGGATAAATTCCAGCTCGACCTCAAGAACGAATACGAATCCGCCAAGGCCGCGATACTTACCGACCCCGACATCAACACCAAGAAATTCCAAGACGTGGTCGCCCGCTTCACCGCGAACATGCGCGACTACCACGTCAGCATATCCTTCAACTCCACCGAGGGCGCCAAACTGCCCTTCACCGTGGTCGGGGCCAAGGGCAAGTACTACATAGCCTATATCAACCGCCAACTGCTGCCCGAAGCCAAGTTCCCGTTCCGGGAAGGCGACGAGGTCCGGACCTTCGACGGACGGCCCACGGCCGAGGTCGTGGCCGAGCTCGGCAAAGCCGGCTTCACTCCGGAGACCGAACAGCGTCTGGGCGAGATGTTCTTGACCAACCGCCGGCGCAGCCGTAGCGACACCGTGCCCCAAGGCAAAATCCGGATAGCCATCAAGAGCATGCGCGACCGCAAGGTCTACCAGGTCGGGATGTCCTGGCTCTACACTCCCGAGCTTGTGCCCCAAGACGTGCCCTTGCGCAACCCCGGCATGCTCGACCCGCAGCTGTCGGGCCCGGTCCGCCCCGAATCCGACATCGAAGACGCGACGCCAGCCTCCCGGCCGGAGACGGTCACGCTCAAGGACATGCTCAAGCGCGCCTGGTCCAACGCCATGCACCCCTTGACCAGTCTGTTCGCGGACATGGTCGCGGCCGCGCCCGAGAACCCCTTCATGCTCGGCGCCCGCAAAAGCTTCGTGCCCCAACTGGGCGAGACCTTGTGGCAGTCCACGGAAGACGACGCATTCCACGCCTACATATTCAAGACCAAGGACAACCGCAAGGTGGGCTTCATCCGCATCAACACCTACATGGCCGATGAGCCGGAAGCCATGCGCTTCGGAGAACTCATGGCCAAGTTCCAACTGGAGACCGACGCCTTGGTCATAGACCAGGTCAACAACCCGGGCGGATCCGTGTTCTATCTCTACGCCCTGGCCTCGCACCTCACGGACAAGCCCTTGAAGGCCCCCCACCACCGGCTGATCGTGCACGAGGACCAGGCCCAATGGGCCGCGGACCTGCTGCTCAAGATGATGCGCGCGAAAACCGACCCCACGGCCCTCAAGCAGTCCGTGATGGCCAAAAACGACGCCGGCGAGACCGCCAGCGGCTACCCCGTGACCCAAAAATTCATGAAGCTCATGGTGGAGTTCGCCAAATTCATCCTCAGCCAGTTCGAATCAGGCAAGCGCTTCACCGACCCCACCCACCTCTGGGGAGTCGATGACATCGACCCTTACCCCAAAGCCGCGGAAAGATACACCAAACCCATCCTCCTGCTGACCAATGCCCTGGACTTCTCGGGCGGCGACTTCTTTCCCTCCATCATGCAGGACAACAAGCGCGCCACCATACTGGGCGTGCGCACTTCGGGCGCGGGCGGAGCGGTCAAGGAGTTCGGCCTGCCCAACCAGTTCGGCATAGCC
>JBAZVY010000047.1:5871-12886 GCA_041660645.1 Elusimicrobiota bacterium
CTGGGCGCCACCTGGACCATAGCCCAGCGGCCCACCGGCCAGCCCATAGAGAACCTGGGCGTGACCCCGGACATCAAGTATGACCTCATGCCCTTGGACCTACGCAGCGGCTTCGTCGTGTACAAGAAGGCCATACTTAAAGCCCTCTCCGGAATAATCGCCGCGGACCAGTCCCGTCAGGACGACCCGGCGCGCAAAGCCATAGCCGCGAAGTTCGCGCAGGCCAAGGCGGATATCCAGGCCCGGCTGGGATTCTACGATTCCGGAGAACTCCGCGCCGAGTTTACGCTGGACGGACAGTCCCTGAGCGTGGAAGTCAGTTACGCCGGTCAGAAGCTCGATGACCCCGCGCTCCTGGCCCAACTCGTGGCCGCAGGCAAAATCACCAAAGCCCAGCTGGATAAATTCCTGACCGGGCTCAAGCCCGCGGCCACGCTCTACGCTCGGGCCATGCTCGCCGCCCAAGCTGAATACGAAAAAGCACTCCAAGCCCTCTAATCGGTGACGGGGATTAACTTTTAACTTATTTGGAAAGTTAAAGTTAATCCCCGTCACCGCTCTATTGCGTATCCCTTCAATAAATAATAGTTTCCTTATAGGAACTTATGGATACCGTCAAGGAGAGCCTCATGGAAGTCCTGCCTGAAGGATTCCCCCCGCCCGTGCGCATCAAGGACCTCAAAAACCACGTAGGCAGCGAAGTCACCCTGCGCGGCTGGCTCTACAACATGCGCAGCAAGGGCAAACTCGTGTTCCTGCTGGTGCGCGACGGCTCCGGCATCTGCCAATCCGTGGTCTTCCAGGGCGACGTGCCCCCAGAAGTGTTCGAACGCGCCAAGACCCTGTCCCAGGAAGCCTCGGTCATCGTGCGCGGCTCGCTGCGCAGCGACGAGCGCTCTCCGGGAGGAGTGGAACTCGGAGTCAAGGACCTGCGGGTCATGCAGCAAGGCCCGGAATATCCCATCGGGCCCAAGGAGCACGGCCCGGACTTCCTGCTCACCAACCGGCATCTCTGGCTGCGCTCGCGCAAACAGGCTGCCATCGCCCGGGTGCGGCATCAAGTCAAGCGCGCGATCTGCGATTTCTTCGATAACGACGGATTCGTGCAAGTAGACGCGCCCATATTCACGCCCAACGCCTGCGAAGGCACCACCAACCTCTTCGAGCTCGATTACTTCGAGGAAGGCAAGGCCTATCTCACCCAATCCGGCCAACTGTACATGGAAGCCGCGGCCATGGCCCTGGGCAAGGCCTATTGCCTGGGCCCCACGTTCCGGGCCGAACGTTCCAAGACCCGCCGGCACCTCACTGAGTTCTGGATGGTGGAGCCGGAAGTGGCCTACTGCGACCTCAACGGCGTCATGGACTTAGCCGAACGATTCGTATCCCACGTGGTCAAGCATTGCTTGACCCACTGCGCGGACGACCTCAAGGAATTGGAACGCGACACCGCCAAGCTGGAGAAGGTCCTGGCCCCCTTCCCCCGCATCAGCTACGATGAGGCCGCGGCCATCCTTAAGCGCAAAAACGTGGAATTCACCTGGGGCGACGACTTCGGCGCGCCGCAAGAGACGGCCGTGTGCGAAGAATTCGACCGGCCGGTCATGGTGCACCGATTCCCGGCGGAAGTGAAGGCCTTCTACATGAAGCGCGACCCGGCCAACGACCAGCTGGCCATGTGCGTGGACGTGCTCGCGCCCGAAGGCTACGGGGAGATCATCGGCGGCGGCCAGCGCGCCGACGACCTAGCCTACCTGGAAGCCCAGATCGCCAAACACCAGCTGCCCCAATCCGCTTTCGAGTGGTACCTGGACCTGCGCCGCTACGGCTCCGTGCCCCACGGCGGCTTCGGCCTGGGCATAGAACGCACCACTGCCTGGATATGCGGCATAGAACACGTGCGCGAGACCATCGCTTTTCCGCGCATGCTGCACCGCATATACCCGTAACCGCCGCATGGAGTGACTCATGACTCACAAAATATTGGTGATCGAAGACGATACGAACATCCAAGGCTATGCCAAGACCGTATTGGACAGCGCCGGCTATGAAGTCCGGGTCTGCGGCACGGCCGCGGAAGCACGCGTGGCCTTCAAGGAGATGCGCCCGGACCTCACCATCATCGATATCGGACTGCCCGACGGCAACGGGGTCGAGCTCTGCAAGGAACTCGGCATGGGCAAGGACGGCGCCCCGCCCTTCATGTTCCTGACCGCATCCGGAGACCTGGCCACCCGCTTGGAATGCTTCAAGATCGGCGCCCAAGACTACATCCCCAAGCCCTTCGCGGTGGAGGAACTTCTGGCCCGGGTCCAAGCCCACTTGCGCATGAAGCAGTCCCGCGACGACTTGGCCCGCAAGAACTACGAGCTGGAGCTGCGCAACCGGGCCCGCCAAGACCTCACGGACATGATCGTACACGACCTAAAGGCCCCCCTGACCTCCATAAAGGGCACGCTGGAGCTGTCCATGAAGCATGGCCTCATCAGCGACTCGGCCTACAAGAACCTGCTCACCTCAGCAGGCACGGCCGCAGACTTCATGCTGCTCATGCTCAACGACCTGCTGGATCTGGGACAAGCGGAACAGACCGGACTGACCCCGGACATAGCGTCCGTAAACGTGGACGCCTTGGTGACCAAGCTCCAATACCTCTTCCAGGGCCATTGCCGGCTGCGCGAGATGAAGCTGGAGACCCAGGTCGATCCCCGGACCGCCACCCTGCAGACCGACGCCAACCTGCTCTTCCGCATACTCGTCAACCTCGCATCCAACGCGATCAAGGCCTCGCCCCGAGGCTCGACCGTGAGCGTGCACGTCCAGCTCCTTAAGGATCGCCCCCGGTTCTCGGTCTGGGACCGCGGCCCGGGCATCCCCAACGAACGCAAGAGCAAGATCTTCGATAAATACGAGACCGGCGACCCGAGCCAAGGCACCGGGATAGGATTAGCCTTCTGCCGCGTGGCCACCCAAGCCTTACAGGGGACCATCCGGGTGGAAGACCGGCCCGGAGGCGGCAGCATGTTCTCCGTGGACCTGCCCCCGGCATCCTTGAAGAACTGACCCGCGAGGCCGGATCATCGCGCTGCGGCGGAGAGCTTATCCAGCCGCGCTTCCGCGGCTCTCCGTACGCCGGATGACGGGCACTCCTGCAGCGCCCGCAAGAACGCGCCCTTAGCCCCCGAGACTTCCCCCGCCGACAGCAAGCAATCGCCCAACCCGAGATAGGCCGCGGCCACGCTCGGGCCGCGGAACCGCAACCGGGCCGCGATATGGATCGCGTCCGCATAGCAGGACTTGGCGGCCTGCTGATTGCCGGTCTGCTGCATCAGAGCCCCCCACCTCTCCAGATAACGTATCTGGCGCGGATCATCCAGGCCCAGGCCCAACTCGGAATAGTTCAACACCCGCGCCGCATCCTCGGGCTCCCGCGCGCGCAAGAGTTCGTCGAACTTTTGAAACCGGCGCTCCACCTCCGCTTCCGCCTCAGTCTTCGCACCCCCCGCGCCCTCCGCGGGACAAGCCCGGCCCCCAGGGGCGGCCTCCGGCTCCGCTGCCAAGGCGCCGCCCGGATGGGAATCCGCCGAGACCGCGGCCAAGCGCGCTCGCCCCGGCTTCTGGCCCGCGGCCGCGCCCCAACGCATGGATATGCTCATCCGATGCGCGTTGCCCAGAGCGCCGTACGGGACGAACGCATAATCGAATCCCAAGTCCAAGATCCGCACCCCGATGCCGGTGGATAACCCGCCATTGAAAACGTTAACGGTCCCGCGGCTGCCGTCTTTAAGCGCGGAATCATATCCGGCTCGGAAGGATAATATCTTCAAGACCGTGTATTCCATGCCTATCCCATAACCCAGCCCGTCGTCTCGAGGCGCTAAAAGATCCAAACTCGCCGCATAACCGGAGATCTCCAGCCCTAACCCGGTCCGGAACAGGCCCGGCAGATCGTAGCCGCCCAACCGGGTCCCCAGATTCTGATAAGCCGCGCCCAGGGACAACCGCTTATCGAAGAAACGCGCCAAAACCCCCATATCCACGGCTACCGCGGACAAGGTATCGTTCTGCTGGGAAGGCTGCGGCCTGACGCCTTCAAAAGTCTCGGATACCTGCTTGGCCACGACTCCGGCCCCTATCCGATCATGCAGAAAAGTCGCGCCATATCCGGCGGACACCACCCAAGAAGTAGGCGTAAAGGAGCCCAATACCGTATAGCCGCCGTTCG
This sequence comes from Elusimicrobiota bacterium, assembly GCA_041660645.1. Classification (GTDB taxonomy): domain Bacteria; phylum Elusimicrobiota; class Elusimicrobia; order UBA1565; family UBA9628; genus UBA9628. Next base: position 10,097 of record JBAZVY010000047.1, read on the forward strand.
GATTCGCCTCGGTCTGCAGTTGGGCTCCGGCATTGAGATAACTTATGCCCACGGCCAAGCCGCCGGCCTTCTCAAATCCGCGTCCGTATGCCGCATAGCCTTGATTGATGCCCTGATAAGACGCGTTATATGAGGCCTCGAAGCTGTGGCGCGGCAAGAAGCCCAGCCCGGCCGGATTCCAAAATAGCCCTCCGGAAAGATCCCGCGCCAAAGCCGTATAGGCTGCGCCCATGGCCACGGGCCGGACGCCGTTGCCGACCTTCAACACCTCCGCGGCCGTGGTCCCCACGTTGTCATTGCCGACAGCCGGCGCCCCGGCCCCCGATAGAGCCAGGGCCAGGGCCAGCCGACGAAAACCACGAGGCGGAGATAATCTCATTCTCGCTTAGTGCATTTCCCCATGTTCACGGTCTGCGAGCCGCCGCGGTCGAACACCATCCGATATATGTAGACTCCACGCGCCACCTCGCGCCCGGCATCGTTCTTGCCGTCCCACCACGTCTCGCTGTATCCTAGCGGCCGACCGGGATCGGCTAGCGTACGGACCGCTCTACCGCTGAGCGTATAGATCTGGATGCGCACGTCGGCGGGCTGGTCCAAGCGATAGGCGAACCTGGTGCCGGCATGTCCGAATGGATTGGGGAAATTGACGGCCAGCCGGCTCGGCGGATCGAAGACCGCATCCACCGTCAAGTCTTCGGTCATGGTCAGCATACAGCTCCCGACTCCGGAACAGGCGCCGCCCCAAACGTTGAAGACCGACCCGCCCACGGACCCGGTGGACAGGACCACCACCGTGCCGGAGCTGAAGAATGCGGAACACGCCGCCCCGCAATCCACCCCCACGGGAGCGCTCCATACCCGCCCCGGCCCAGTCTTCCTCACGATCAACGCGAAGCGCACCAACGGCAGCGTGACGGTCGACCCCAGATAGACATATCCGCTGGAAGCGTGGTTCCAATTGCGCGCGTCCACGAACAGATAATAAGTCGCGGCCGGATTCAAACCATGCAGGGTCGCGGACGGCACGCCGCCTATCGGCACGGTGCTGAGCTGGACGTTGCCGATATCGGAATTCGGAAAGACCGGGCTGGAAGTCAGGACCACGGTATAGGTAGTGACGTCCAGGGGGTTGCCGTTGGGCAGCCAAGTCACGGTCATGGAGGTATAACGCACCAAGGTGAACGCGTCCACCGCCGAGGCCGGAGCGTAAACTCGGGTAGCGCTCGAACCCAGATAGCCATAACCGCTGGACTGCCCTTCCCAATTGCGCGCGTCCACGAACAGGTTATAGGTGGTATTGGGACTCAAGCCCGTCAGCCGGGCCGAGAGCACGGCGCCGGCCGGGGCCGTGCTGATCATGGCGTTGCCGGCATAGGTGTTGGGGAAGGACGCCCCGGTGCTCAAGACCACGGTATACGTAGTCACGTTCAAAGGATTGCCGTTCGGCAGCCAGGCCACGCTCTTGGCGTCGGGGGATATCGCCAGGAAAACAGCGGCCGCGGCCGACGGAGGCGCGGCCGAAGTGCAAGTCGAACCCAGGGCGGAATAACCGCTGGAAGCGTTGCTCCAATTGCGCGCGTCCACGAACAAGAAATAGGTGGTATTGGCATTCAAGCCCGTCACGCTAGCGGACGGAGCGGCCCCGAGCGGCACGGTACTGCGCAGGACATTGCCGGAATAGCTGTTGGGGAACGCGGCGCCGGTGCTCAGGACCACGGTATAGGTGGTTACATCCACGGGATTGCCGTTGGCCAGCCAAGCCACGGTCATGGAAGTCCCGAACACGGCCGTAAACGTAGACGCCGCGGAGGCCGGCGGCGCAGCCAGCGTGATCGTAGAGCCCAAGGCCGAATATGGGCTCCTGGAGTTGTCCCAATTCTGCGCCGCCGCGAACAAATAGTAGGTGGCGTCCACGCTCAGGCCGGTAAACGTAGCGGTGGGCAAGGCTCCGACGGGGGCCGTGGCCAGCGCGACATTGCCGGAATAGGTGTTCGGGAATGCCGCGCCCGTGCTCAGGACCACGGTATAAGTCGTGATATCCAACGGATTGCCGTTGGCCAGCCAGGATGCGGTCACTTGCTCGGTCGCGACCGCGACGAACGTGACCGCGGCGGCGGCGGGCGGAGAGGCCAAAGTGCAGGTAGCGCCCAGCGCCGCGTAGCCGCTGGAAGATCGGCTCCAGTTGCGTGCGTCCACGAACACGAAATAAGTGGTATTGGCCCCGAGACCGGTCAAAGTCGCAGCCGGCGCGGCGCCGGCCGGGACCGTGCTGATGCTGACATTGCCGGGATTAGCATTAGGGAAAACCGCCCCGGTGCTCAAGACCACGGTATAGGTGGTGACATCCAAGGGATTGCCGTTAGCCAGCCAAAACACGGTCATGGAAGTCTCGAAGACCGCGGTAAAAGTGGAGGCCGCGGAAGCCGGCAATACTGTCAAGGTTATAGTCGAGCCCAAAGCCGAATAGCCGCTGCTCCGGCCCGCCCAATTGCGCGCATCCACGAACAAGTAATAAGTGGTATCCGCGGCCAGACCGGTGAACGTGGCCGCGGGCGCGGCTCCGGCCGGTACGGTAGACAGCGTGATATTGCCGGAATGCAGGTTCGGGAACACCGCGCCGGTGCTCAAGACCGCGGTATAGGTGCTTACGTCCAAAGGGTTGCCGTTGGCCGACCAGACCACGGTCATGGACGCGCTGCAGACCGCGGAGAAGGTGGACGCCGCGGAAGCCGGCGCAGCGGCCGACGTTATAGTCGACCCTAAAGCCGCATAACCGCTGCTGATATC
>JBAZVY010000048.1:0-12805 GCA_041660645.1 Elusimicrobiota bacterium
TCAAGAGGAGCGGGTGCGCCTGCTCCAAGCCGCGGGCCGGGTTTGCCGGCCTACCCGTTGGGAGGCTATCAAGCTGTCCCGGGGATTGCGCTTGCAGGAACGGCTTCGGGCCGAGGCCGCGGACCGCGAGGTGCGGGCGGCCACGGTCATCCGGCAGGCCCGACAGGCTGCGGTGTTCGCGCCGCCGCCTCGGATCGCATGGGAGGCTTCGGAGCCGGGACCGGAACTGGCCTCGGCCCGGCACTGCTATGTGTGCAAGCGCGAGTATCGCCGTCTGCACAGGTTCTACGACGCCATGTGCCCGGAGTGCGGTGACTATAACTATCATAAGCGCTATCAGACCGCGGATCTGCGGGGCCGGACCGCGCTGATCACGGGCGCGCGCCTTAAGATCGGATATCAAGCCGCGCTCATGCTCCTGCGCTCCGGCGCCCGAGTGGTGGCGACCACGCGTTTCCCGCACGATGCGGCCGCGCGCTACAGCCGGGAGGCGGATTATGCGCTCTGGCGCGGCCGCCTGCATGTGCACGGCCTGGACCTGCGCCATTCGCCCAGCGTGGAGATATTCTGCCGCTATCTGGACTCCAGCCTGGACCGGCTCGATTTCATCATAAACAACGCGGCCCAGACCGTGCGCCGGCCTCCGGCTTTCTACGCGCACCTGCTGGCGACCGAGGCCTCCTGGGACCGGGTGCCGACCGAGGCTAGGCCCTTGCTGGCCGGGCATGAGGCCTGCAAAGCGGCTTTGGCCGGAGCGTCCGTATCCGCGGACCAGGACGGCCGTGTGGACGCCACGGGCCTGGCGCTTTGGCACGCGGGCGGGCCGGGCGTGGGTTTGCGCGCCTCGGCCCATCTTTCCCAGATCAAGTATTCATACGATGACGCGGACCTGGCCGCGGACGCTTTCCCCGCGGGTCGGACCGACGCGGACCTGCAGCAGGTCGACCTGCGGGCCAAGAATAGCTGGCGCTTGACCCTGTCCGAGGTGTCCACGGCCGAGATGCTGGAGCTGCAGCTCATAAATTCCGTGGCCCCCTTCATACTTTGCAGCAAGCTCAAGGGCTTGATGCTGCGCCGGCCCGGCCCGGACAAGCATATCGTCAACGTGTCGGCCATGGAAGGCAGTTTTTCGCGGCATACCAAGACCGACAAGCATCCGCATACCAATATGGCCAAGGCCGCGCTCAATATGATGACTCTGACCTCGGCCCCGGACTACGCCCGCGACGGCATCCACATGAACGCGGTCGACACCGGCTGGGTCACGGATGAGGACCCGGCCCTGCACGCGACCCGAAAGCGCGACGAGCTGGACTTCCAACCGCCTTTGGATATCGTAGACGGCGCGGCCCGGGTCTGCGACCCTATATTCTCGGGCTTCTCCACCGGGACGCACGTGTGGGGCAAGTTCCTCAAGGACTACAAGCCTACCGATTGGTGATCCGTGGTCCGGGCCTTACGGTCCGGACGGCCGAGAGCCTTTAGCCGCGGTTTTTTACCCGATGGTCCCACGCGCGCGCTCGCATGCGCGAATATAATCATATCCATGAGGAGCGCTATCGCCGGCCTATTGGTCTGGCTGCAGTTGTTGCTCCCGTTGCCGGGCGTACTGTGGGCGCAGACGGCGGTCCCCCGGCTGCCGTCCGGGGCGGGAAACGCTCCGGCCGCGGCGCTCGGCGCAGGCGCGGCCGCGCGCGTCCCCACGGGTCCGGCGGTCCCGGATTTCACCCTGTCCACGCGGCGCATGGTCGAGGTCTACAAGTCCGCGGAAAAGGCTTATTTGTCTGCGGTCTCGGACGTGGTGGCCGTACCCCATAGGAAGCGGGATTTCGACAACACGGTGCGGGCATTGGATTCGGCCAATTCCCGCTATATCGAGGCGGTCCGGCCGTTGGGGTTCTTGGCCGCGGTCTCTCCGGACCGTCGCGTGCGCCGCATGGCCGAGGCCATAGAGCGCCGGGTCTCCGATTTTGGACTGGCCCAGGGTCTGCGCGAGGACGTATATGCCGCATACCAAGCCTATGAGCGCAAGAGAGAACCCCTCGGCCGGCAGGAACAGCAGCTGCTGGACGACGCTCTGGCGGGCTATCGCTACGAGGGCATGGACCTGCCCCTGGCAAAGAGGGTGGACCTTAAGGCCATACGCACGCGCCTGGAGGAGTTAGAGCAGGCCTTTGAGCAGAATATAGTGGATGATAAGGGCGTTTTGGAGGTGGAAGCGTCCCGGTTGGCCGGTTTGCCCTCGGATTATATGGGCTCTTTGGAGCGCACGGCCGAAGGCAAGGTCGTGCTGACTTTGGACGAACCCACATATCGGCCTTTGATGCGTTACGTCCAGGACGGCGGACTGCGGCGCGAGCTTTATTTGAAATATAACAACCGCGCCGTGGAGAAGAACCTGCCCCTGCTGGAAGAGACCTTGGCGCTGCGCGGACGCATGGCCAAGATCCTGGGCGAGCGCAGTTACGCGCATCTCGCGCTGCAGGGCCGGATGGCGGATTCGCCGCGAGCCGTGCTGAAGTTCCTCAATCGTATAAAGCGCATGCTGCGGCCGGCCTTCCAGCAGGAACAGGCGGCTTTGCTCGAGATCAAGCGCCGGGACGTCCCGGAGGCCCAGCGCGTGGAGGATTGGGAAGCCACGTATTACGCGAACCGGCTGCGTCAGGAGCGCTATGACTTGGACGCTGAAGAAGTGCGCCAGTTCTTCCCGGTCGAGCGCGTGGTGGCGGGCGCTTTGGAGGTGTATCAGGAACTGTTGGGCGTTAGCTTCCAAGAGATAACGGCTCCGACGTGGCATCTGGACGTGCGGGTGTTCGAGATCCGCAACGCCTCGGGCGCCAAGCCCATCGCTTATTTTTATCTGGACCTGTTCCCGCGCGAGGGCAAGTATACGCATCAAGCCGCTTTCACGGTGGCCTCGGGCCGCAAGTTGGAGGCGGGCGGCTACCGTCTGCCCATCGAGGCCATGGTCGCCAATCTGGCCAAGCCCACTGCCGGGCAGCCGACCTTGATGACCCATTCGGAAGTGGAGACCTTCTTCCACGAGTTCGGGCATCTCATGGGCGGGTATGGCTCTGGATATTATTCCTATCTTTGGTCCTTGGCCTTCGCCCAGGACATGTTCTCGCGCTTCGAGGCCGAGGGCGTGCTCAACGCCCAGACCGGCCGGGATTATCGCAAGCAGATATTGGAGCCCGGTTCCAGCCGGGCCGAGATGCTGTCCATGCGCCGGTTCCTGGGCCGGGATCCGGACGAGCTGGCCTTCATGCGCTTGTTGGGCGTGGGGCCGCAGGTCTCGGATGCGGAAGCCCGGGATAAGCTGTGGCGGGACCGCCTCAGTTGGAAGCATCCGTCCACTTGGCTGCCGCCCCGGGCGGCGGGATTCTTGAGCCTGGACCTGGCCGGGAAGTTCCGCGTCCTTTGGAACCTGGTCGAGACCATATCCGCCGGACTTAAGGCTTAGGCTTCCCGGCCGTCCAGGCCGCAGCCCGGTTTGTGTTATAATCACGTGCCATCATGAGATCCCGTTTTTTTTTCCGCTGGCGTCTGGCCATAGCCGGTCGTGAGGCGGCCTGGGCGGCGGCGGCCGTGGCGCTGCTCTCCCTCGCGCTGGGTCTGTGGGGCATAGGCTGGGGGCTGCCCGGGCCGGATCGTCTCCGGGCCTTGCCGGAGGGGGCTTTATCCGAAGACGCTGCCCGGCGTCTGGCCGAGAGCTGGCAGCGGCTTTATACGGAAGTGCGGCGCGCGCATGAGGAGATGCTTCCGGCCGAGCCGGTGACGTACGCTCGGGGATTGGAAGTCACGGCTCCGGGATGGACTTTCCCGCCCGACAACCTGGTGGGCTCGGTACGCTCCCTGCTGCTCCAGTCTGAGAACCCGGATGAGAAAAAGGCTTTCATAATATTGTCCCAGATGCGGCCCGGGAAGTTGGAGTTCCGGCCCCTTTACGTCCAGTATGGCGGAGCCTTCATATATCCGTTAGGATTGTTCTTGAAGGCCGCGTCCCTGGTCGGGGCCGCGGTGCTGACGCCGGGAGCGGCTCATTACCTGAGCCATCCTGGAGACATGGGCCGGCTGTATCTTCTGGCCCGGCTGTTCATACTCATATTCCAGGTAGGCAGCGCGCTGGTGCTTTTCGATATGGGGCGGCGCTTGTCCGGGCTGCGCACCGGGTTGGCCGCGGCCGTGCTGTTCGTACTCTCGCCCATGGTCTTGGCCCATTCGCACGTGGTCAAGCCCCATCCCTATGCCGCTTTCTGGGCGCTGGCCGCCTTGCGCTGGATGCTTTTGGCGCAGGAATCGGGCCGGCCTCGGCATTATGTCTGGGCCGGGGGCGCGGCGGGGGTCGCAGTCGGCGCCAATCTTGCGCTTAGCATCTTGATGTTTTGCCCCATTTTGGCTTGGGCGGCGCGATGCGCGGGCGGGGCCACCGGGGGCCGGCAATGGCGTTGGGCTGGGGTCGGGACCGCGCTGGCTGCGGCGGTGGTGTTGGGAACCAACCCATATCTGGCGGTATCGCCTCAGGCATTCGCTTGGGAACTCCAAGTCTACGCGCCCATGCGTTGGGATGTAGCGCCGGAGCGGATGTGGGCCATGGTGCTTTCCAGCTTTTCCAGCTTGGGAGTGGGGGCGACCTTGCTGGGTCTGGGCGCTTTGTTCCGGGCATCGTGGCGGCCGGGCGCGCGTCGGATATTGGCCGCAGTCTGCATCCTGGGCGGGCTCGTGCTTTGGGGCCGGTTTTCCACGTTCGCCGAGGATCCGGGCAGTTTACGGCTGTTTTATCCGTTCATCGCGGTGGCTTTGCTGTTGGGGGCCGATTGGTTAGTCAGTCTTCGTCCGGTGTGGGGGCTAGGGTTGGGACTGTTGGTGGCGCTGGAGACCGCGGCGGGCGCGGGCGTGACCTTGGAGAATCTGCGGCGTTCCGCGGGCCCGGATTCGGCCGGGCGCCGGGCCGCGGCCTGGATCGAAACGCATGTGCCGGCCGGCGCCAGCGTGGGCTTGACCCGCAGGCCCGAGCCCGCGCATACCCCGGCTTTCCGTTATGACCGATATCGGCTGATGATCTGCGATCGGGTCGCGGATTTGAAGGAGCCGCCGGGCTGGATCGTCGTCGAGGGCGCGGCGCGTCCCTACATGGACAGCCTATTGCAAAAGAGTTATCATCTGGCCGCCGCGTTCCCTCGATATGAGTTCGCCGGGATACGATTGACCAGCGATCCGTTCATCAACGGGGCCTTCTATATTTACGAACGCGGCGCCCCCGGAGGAGATGCGCCATGAATGTGCCATTGGTGTTGGAGTCCGTCGATACCCCGGTCGTGCGTCTGCGCGCGATAACGGATGCGGATCTGGAGGACTTGCGGCTCTGGAAGAACGCCAATCGGGCGGCTTTTTTCTTCAAGGGCGAATTGTCGCGGGAGGATCAGAAGCGCTGGTTTCAGGGGTACTCGGCGCGGCCGCAGGATTTCATGTTCATGGTGGAAGCCGAGGGAGGCAAGGCCGGGTGCATGGGTTTTCGCATCCTGGAGTCTGGCGCCGCGGATTGCTACAACATAATCGGCGTGCCGGCGGCCCAAGGCCGGGGCATAATGTCCCGGGCCATGGCCATGATGTGCGGCTATATCCGGGACGCGCATTGCCGCCGGGTCGGCTGTTTGGTCATCAAGGAGAACCCGGCAGTGGGTTGGTACACCGGACGCTGCGCGTATCGCGTGGCCGCGGAGAAGAGCGACCACGTGGTGTTGGAGTTGGATGAGACTCGTTTTAAGCCCGTGGCCTATCGGATCAGGAGGGGAGCATGATCAACGTATTCGGGTCTTTAGTCGGTCCGGAGGAATTAGAAGAGGTCCGGACCAGCCTGGAAGCCCAGTGGCTGGGCATAGGCCCCAAGACCGCGGCCTTTGAGAAGGATTTCGCCGCGCGGCAAGGGTTTTCGGAGTTCGTGCTGCTGGATTCCGGGTCTAACAGCCTCTACATGGCGGTAAAACTCTTGGACCTGCCCCCGGGCTCCGAGGTCATCGTGCCTTCGTTCACCTGGATCGCCTGCGGCCACGCTCCGGTCCTGGCCGGCTGCAGGCCCGTTTTCTGCGACGTGGATTACGAGACCCAGAACGTGACCCGCGAGACCGTGGCCGCGGTCATGACTAAAAAGACCAAGGCCGTCATGGTCGTGCATTACGGGGGATTGCCCGTGGCGGTCGAGGAAGTGGCCAGACTCGGCCTGCCCGTGATCGAGGACGTGGCCCATGCCGTGGATTCCAAGCGCCAAGGCCGCTACTGCGGCGGCTTGGGCGATGTGGGCATATTCAGCTTCGACGCCATCAAGAACCTGGCCATGGGCGAGGGCGGCGGCGTGGTGGCTAAGGACCCGGAGCGGGTCAAGCGCGCCCGTCAGCTGCGCTACTGCGGCATCGGCAAATCCGGGTTCGAGGCTTCGGCCAACAAGGACCGGTGGTGGGAATATAACGTGATGGATTTCTTCCCGAAGATGCTGCCTTCCGACATCGCGGCTTCCATCGGGTTGGCCCAGCTGCGCAAGCTGGACGGCATGCAGGCGCGGCGGCGCCAGATCTGGGAGATATATCAAAAGGAGTTCTCCGGGATACCGTGGCTCTTGAAGCCCGTGGACGCGCCCAAAGGCGATCAGCATTCTTACTTCACTTATTGCATCCGGGTCTTGGGCGGCAAGCGCGATGCCTTGGCCAAGTATCTCTACGGGGCCGGCATATATACCACCTTGCGCTACCATCCTTTGCACATGAACCCCATCTACCGCGCCTCGAACCGCTTATCGGTCTCGGAGCGCCTCAACGAAGAGGCCCTGAGCATCCCTTTGCATCCCGGCCTCAGGGACGCGGACGTGGCCAAGATCGTGGACGCGATCAAGAAATTCCCGGCATGAGCAAGCGGGCCGTCGTCCTGGGCGCCGGCTGCGCCGGCTTGGCCGCGGGCTGGCGCTTGCGGCAGAAAGGCTTCGAGGTCGTTATGGTGGAAGCCGATGACCATGTGGGCGGATTGGCCGGCGGGGTGAGCTTCGACGGCAACGTTTATGAGTACGGCCCGCATATCTTCCACACCACGGACCCCGAGCTGTTGGCGGAGATAAAGGCGTTGATGGGCGCGGACCTGCGGGCCTACCAGCGCACCATAAAGATCAAGTTCCAGGAAGAGTATTTCGATTTCCCATTGAAGGTGGCGGATGTGCTTTGGAAGCTGCCTCCGGCTACCGTGCTGCACGCGGGCGGAGCCTTCATCCGGCGCTATCTGGAGGGACTCTGGAGCCGTCCCGCGGTAGAGAATTCGGAGACTCTGCTCATCCGTTCCTACGGCGACGTCCTCTACAAGATATTCTTCAAGGATTATATCAGCCGGGTATGGGGCATCCCGCCTGCGGCATTCTCCCCGGCTTTCGCGCGGGAACGCATACCGCGTTTGAATTTCCTGGAATGGGCGGAGAAGCTGTCCCGTTTTTTGCTGCGGCCCTTCCGGCCCGCAGTCCGGCTTACGGCCTCGGGCTATGTGGAGAAGACCGAGGGGGAGCTTTACACTACGCGCGAAGGCTTCTCCCTCATCACCCGGCGCATGGCGGAGCGCTTTGAGAAAGCCGGGGGCAGCATACGGCTTAAGACTAGAGCGACTGCGATATTGCGCGAGGGCCGGCGCGTGCGCGCGGTCGAGGTGGCCGGGCCGGAGGGGCTTCGGGAATTGCCTTGCGACCTACTGCTCAACACTCTGCCGGTGAACGAGGCCGTCCGCATGGTCCGGCCTGGCCTGGGATCGGAGGTGGACGCGGCGGCCGGGGCTTTGCGCTTCCGGGCCATCGTGTTCGTGGGCCTGCAGGTCGCTAAGCCCCGGGTCTTGCCCGCGTCCTTCATGTACTTCCGCGAGCATGCCTTCAACCGTATAACCGATCTCTCCCATTTCGGGATCGAGGTGACGCCTGCGGGCACCACCATCCTGGTCGCGGAAGTCACTTGCGACCCTAAGGACCGGATCTGGTCGGACGACGCTGCGGCGTGTGCGGCCGTGGTCGCGGACTTGCAGCGGGAGGGCATGCTGGATCCTAAAGACATCGTGGCCAGCCATGTGTTCCGCGCCCGGCATGCCCATCCCATGTACACCCTGGGCTATGAACAGGCCTTGGACACCGTGCTGAAGGCTTTCACCGGATTGGATTGCGTGGAGACGGCCGGCCGTCAGGGCCGCTTTCAATATGTCAATGCGCATGTGGCCATGGACATGGGCTACGAGGCCGCGGAGCGCGCGGCGGCGCGTTTGGTTTAGTCCCACCAAAGGAACCGCCCCCCGGGCAGATGCCGGGGGGCGGTTTTTTTACGGTCGCGGTTGATTCAGTGCGCGAAGCCCAGCAGGCCGCGCAGCAGCGCCCGAGCCCGAGCCTTTTGGGGTGCGTTGTCCTTCAGGGTTTTAGCCGCGTATTCGAAGGCGGACCACACGTTGACGAAGCCGTCGCCGACCTCGTTGGGGCCAGCCACTTTCTCCGCGGTCTGGGTCATGGCGAAGCGAGCTAGGTCCATGACGAACTGGGTCTGGGCCGCGGCCGGCACGGCCGGCAGATAGTCCTTGAGCAGGACGAGTATGCTCCGGGTCAGGAGCAGGAAGGCGCCGAACACGCCGGGGTTGCTCATGGACGTTCCGGACATGGCGCGTCCCGGTCCGCCCAGCTCCTCCACTTTGGGGCCTACCGGCACGGGGGCGATGAGGTTGACGCCCACGCCGGATTCATCCGGCTTCTGGGGATAATCCTTATATTTCTCCGGGTTGCGGGACGTGGTCATGCTGCCCGGGCCGCGGGAGGAGAAGTACGCGGTCCGCTTGTCCGAGTCCGAGGCCGCGACGGCCTTGATGCGCTTGACCTGGCCGATGACCTTCCCGTTTACCACCAGGTCCGTATTGTAATAGGAGATGGCCGGGCCGCCGATGGTGTTGGCGGAACTGCCCGAGTTGCCGGCGGATATGGAGTGGTGCATGCCGGCCTGGGCGGTCTTGACGAACAGCTTCTCGATGGCGCCGTCGGGGTTGCCGGAACCGTCGCCCCAGGAGTTGGTGGTGGCCAGGGCTCCGTCCTGCTGGGCCATGTTAAGCTTGAAGAGGATGTCGCCCTCGGAAGCGCTGCCGCCGGGGAAGATGTTGTAGTTGCGGCCGTGGTAGTTCCAGCGATCCATGCCCACCACCGTGCCGGAGGTGTGCGTGCCGTGGGCCTCGCCATCGTCTTCGTTGGCCACGCTCTTGATGAAATGTCCCTTTAGATAGGGATGGTTCACCGCGGCCCAGGAGTCCAGCACTGCCCAGGGCAGGACCGGGTTCTCTACCGCCAGGCCTAGGGCGGAGCGGAAGGCCTGGCCCACCCAAGCCGCGGCGCGGGAGGCCAAAGACGATTTCTGTTCGCCGCTGGGCGCAGCGGGCTCGCCTAGAACCTTGACCAGTTCGGCCTGGAGTTTGTCCGCGCCGATGATCTTGGCCATATCCTTGAGGCCTACGGAGCGGGCGGAAGTGCCGGCGTCCAGGGGCCTGGGGACCGAGAAGGTGCGGCCGACTTGGACTTTGAGGCCTTGATTTTCGATCAAGGCCTGGAGCAGGCCTGCGTCTACGGCGGAGACTTTGACCACCGCAGTGTTGATCTGGGACAGAGCGCCTATGGCCCGGGCGTTGTGATCGGTGAGGAGCTGCGGATCGATGCCCAGTTTTTTGAGCTGGCCCTGCATGGCGAGGTCGATCTCCCGGGTGCTTAGTCCGGGGAGGCCCAGGGACTGCGGGTATACGTCCTCGGTCATCTGCTTGCCCGACCCTTCGGGCGCGGAGACCAGGAGCTCTACTTCTTCGGCGGCGGTCACGTCTTGCGCCGCGACCACGGATCCGGGTTGGCCGATGCGGGCTTGGAAATCGTTCTCCGCCGCGCTGCGGGACTGGCCCGCGCTCAGATCCTTGAATTCCGGCGTTTCCGCGGACAAGGCCGACAGGCTTTGCGCGAAGGCGGTGGGCTGGCCTTCGGGGGTCTTATATATGGAGGCGGTCAAGTTCCCGGTTGGGAGGGACGATGCCGGGGTCTTAAGGCCGGGCGCCAGGGAGAGGCCCGGGAGTGCGGAGCCCAGGGCTGGGGCCAAGACCGGAAGTCCGATCAGGGGAGAGGCCGGGGTTTTGGCCGTGTAGGCCGCGCGGAAGGTGACGGCCGCGGCTTGCGGAGCTACCGGGCCCAAGGATAGGGCCAGTAGGGATAGGGATAGTGCGATCGCGGATATGCGTTTCATCATGGGCACCTCTGAGTGCTTAAGATAGTACGTTCTGATGATACCGCAACCGGGGGCGGTCTCCTATGGGCCCAAGGTCCGGCGAGTCCATCGGCAATGGACCTAGGCCCCAGGAATATTATGTAGGCCCGGGAGCGGCCTAAGGGCCTAGGCCGCGGTTCTTAGAACAGGCGGTCTACGTCGTACGGGATGCCTTCCTTGAATAAGGCCTTGGTGCCTTCCGAGAGCGTGCCCGGAGGCAGTTGGGCGGGCCCGGCCGGTTCTACGAGGAGGTATTTTTCGCCCTGATATTGTATATAGGAATCATTCTTGGCGGGATTCGTCAGCACTCCTAGGAGGTAGTGTCCGGACACCTTGATCCCTAAGATGCGGGTGCCTGGGACGTTGGCCAGTATGGATGCCAGCAGGGCCGCTTTGGTGTCGCAGTCGCCCCGGCCATGGATGAGCGCGTAGACCGGCGGCCAGATCCCCCCGGTGTGGATGCCGTCGATCACGGCGGAGACCGGTTGATAAGCTATCGCGGCTTGGACCATGGCGGTGGCGGCGCGGAGCAGCCAATCGTGAGCCCGGCTTTTGATCCCGACGCTTTTTTCCATGGCGCGCGCCATCGGCGCCAGGCGGGGAGCGTTCTTGCGCACGAGGGCCGGGATGTCCGCCTCGATGCTTCCGTCCGGCAGGAATTTGAAATTCTGGGATACGATATAATCCCGGCGCTTGCGGCCATACTCGGCCTGGAGGTCCTTGAGCTCCGCGTTGAACTGGGCTTGGGAGGACTGCTGGCTGTTGGCGGCTCGCCATGCGCTCTGGCGCGCCGATTCGTGCCAATCCTGGAGGCGGGCGATATCCTGCTCCCGGTAGCCCCAGGACTCATCGTCGGCGCTGCTCACGTCGAATCGCACCGGGGCGGTCCCGCCTTGGTCTGTAAAACCGAGGTCCACGGAATAGGTCCCGTCGCGCGTGGTGATCTGCCGGGATACCGCTATCTGGCCGGCTGCGAGGTCGCTGTACGGGGTCGGAGTCGGAGCCTCTTCTTGGTAGATGACCAGTCGGTCTGGGCCCCGGCAGCCGAGTGTCGCAGCCGCTAGGCCGGCGGCGCAAGCCAGCGTGACCCGCGATGAAACTTTATAATCCATGAGCAGGCCCTGATTCTATGAAATCCTGACTCGTTTTTGCGCTATATTGCGGCCGGCGGCCCGCGGCCGGGCCGCCGTCTGGCTGGCGGGAGCCGGATTTATCAAGTAAAATAAGCCACCGCCCCCGTAGCTCAGTGGCAGAGCAGCAGTTTTGTAAACTGCCTACCTCGGTTCGATTCCGGGCAGGGGCTGGCTGATCCTAGATGACAGTGCACGCTAAGACGCAGCATCCTCACGAGACGCCCCATTACCATCATTGGCCCTTGGCCGGGGTCCTGTTCCTTTTTGTCCTGTGGTTGGGGGTCTTTTCCGTGCACGATCCCGCTACCTGGATATATATCCGCACCGGGGCCGATATCCTGGCCAGGCGCGCCCTGCCGTTGTCGGACACGTTCTCTTATACCGTGTGGGGGCAGGCTTGGACCACGGATTCGTGGCTCAGCGACGTTTTGTTCCGGCACCTGGACCAGAGCGCGCCTTGGGCTTTGCCCGCGCTCAAGTGCGTGGTCGCGGCCGCGGCCTTCGCCCTGCTCCTGCCGGTCAACCCTGCCAGCCCCTTGACTGCGGCCGGAGTCCTGGCCTTGGCCGCGGTCTCGGCTTGGCCGGGCCTCGTAGAGACTCCCGGCATATTCGATTTTATCCTGCTGGCCTTATTGGTCCGCGTATTGCGGCCCAAACGCAAGTTCGGTTGGGCCATGGTGGCGCAGGTCGGGATCATAGAGCTCTTGTGGTCCAACCTGCACGGCTCCGCCGCCTTTTTGGGACTCTGGCTGGTGGGGCTGAAGGTGGTCAAGACCTCGCTGCACGCGGGCCGGGAGGACCGGCTGCGTTTCGGCGCGCTTTTGGCCGCGGCCTTCTCCGGCCTGGCGCTCAATCCCCATGGCCCCGCGGTGGTCACGCAGATGTTCTCGGGCATACCGCCCATGGACGCGTGGCCGCCATTATCCGCTTGGCTGAACTTGTATGTGCTCTTCGTCCTGGCCGGGGCCGCGGCTTGTTGGATATGCCTGCAGGAGGAATTCTTCCTGTCCTTGAGCGCGGCCACGCTATTATTCGTGTCTTGGTTGGTGCCCTCTTGGCGGCCGCTGTACGCCTTGGCCGCGGCCCCGGTGATCACTTTGGCTTTGGCGCATTTTTTCCAGCCGCTCAAGGATAAGCCGATCCGCGTGCTCAAGCTGGCTCTGGTCCTGGCCGGGATGCTCGCGCTGCACTGGTATGCGATATATGTCCCGCTGGGCCAGGCGCGCGGCTACGGCAGCCGGGCGTGGGACGGGGCCGTGAATTTCCTGCGTTCCAATGGCGTAAATGGCCGCATGTTCAACGAAGTCGGTTCCGGAGACGCCCTGGCGGCCATGTCCGGACGGCAGGTATTCGTGGACAGCCGCGTGGGTCTGTACGGCCCGGCCT
>JBAZVY010000049.1:0-8957 GCA_041660645.1 Elusimicrobiota bacterium
GAACAGATCCGGGCGGCTCAGAAGTTCTTCTCCGGCCTGAACTCCACCCTAGCCGAAAAGATGCAAGGTTGGCGCTTCCAGGTCCCCGGACTAGTGGAAGGCTTCCAGCCCCGGGACACCATACTCTTCATGGAAAAAGCCGCGGGCAAGAGCTATGACAAGCTGGAGCCGCAATACCGGCCCCAGGTCGGTCCGCTCATCGTGGAATCCTCCCTGCGCCTGCTGTTCCGAGAGGGCTGGTTCGACGCGGATCGCCACACCGGCAACCAACTCATAGACGCGGCCCAAAAGATCATTTATCCGCTGGATTTCGGCCAGGCTACCGAGTTCTCCCAGACCGCTTTCTGGAAGAGCGACGAACGCTATGAATTAGCCCAGTTCCTGCGCGCCTTGGGCGAAGGAGACGCGGCGGGACTGCTGCGGCACGGCCAGGCCATGTCCTCCCAAGGATCGCCTCGGGACCTGCCCGCCCTGCGCCAAGAGATCGAGAAGGTCCTGGCCGGAGACGGCAGCCTGCCGGACCGGATCATAGCCCTGGTCACGGCTTTCGCGGACCACGGCCTGCGCCTGGACGGCAAATTCACTTTTGGCGCGTTCAAAGGCCTGATGACCTTGTTCGGAGAGGATTACGTACCTGAGGAGGGCTTCCGTAAGATGCTGAGTCAAGAGATCGCCTACCTGCTCAAAAAGAAACTGCCTCTTTCTATCGCCGATCTATTCACGAAGCGATCCCCGCGCGTTCCGAGCCCCGCTCCGGCCCAATCCCAGCTCGACCGACGCTTCTTGGACCTGCATGCCGCGGTAAGGGCCGGCACCGCCGGAGCCTTGCCCGAGTCCGCGGGCTCATTCCGATATCTGTTCGTGCGCGGCTTCATGGGCAATCACATCAAGGATTACCAAACCGCCAGCGTAGGCAGACTGCAAAAACTGGGATTGGATGCGGATTTCATAGACATCGCGACCGAAGGCGATAGCGCCGGAGCCGCTGCGCGCATCGCCCAGACGGTGGGCGCATCCGACAAACCCGTTATCCTGATCAGTCACAGCCGGGGCGGAGTGCTGGTCCACGATTGGTACCGGACCGCTTCTCCAGAACTCAAGGCCAAGGCGGCCCGGCTCGTGCTCCTGCAAGCTCCGCTTAAAGGCTCCCCTCTCGCGGACTTCGCGCTCGAACACCTCCTGACGCGTATGGCCGCCCGGATGCTAGGCGGGCTGCCGGGCTGGGGAGACGTGCTGGCCACGACCGGAGAACTCTCCACCGCTCAGCGCAGACAGGCCCTGGCCCAGATGCCGGCGCTAAATACCGAAGACCTCGCCAAGATATACGCCATCGCCACTTATTTCGACCCGGACAAGAACACCCCGGCCCACAAGGACATGCGCTACTTCCACCGCATGATCACCGAGCGCACCGGCCAGGCCAACGACGGACTTGTCCCCGTGGATTCCGCTAACGTCCCGGGCGCCCACAACCTGGTCCTGCCGGACCTAGACCACGAAGACACCGTGCTCGAGCATGCCGGCTGGGTCAAGCGCCTGCGCGGCAGCCGGCCCAACCCGGAACTGCGGGCCGACGATATCTCCGAGACCATCCTGCGCCTGATACTGGCGCCTCCGGCGCGCTAGAATCTGCTAAAATAGGGCATGGCCTCGACGGAGACCCTGCCGGACACGCCGGTGATGCGCCAGTACCACGAGCTCAAGGAGCTCCACCCCCAAGCCATCCTCTTCTTCCGCCTAGGCGACTTTTACGAGATGTTCGGACCCGACGCCCAGACCGCGGCGCCCTTATTGGGATTGGTCCTGACCGCCCGGCAAGGCATACCCATGTGCGGCGTGCCTTTCCACAGCTCCAAGTCCTATATCGCCAAACTGCTCAAGGCCGGGCATAAAGTGGCCATCGCGGAACAGCTGGAAGAGCCGTCCAAGACCAAGAAACTGGTCAAGCGCGGCATAATCCGGCTCATCACCCCGGGCACGGTCATCGAAGACGAGATGCTGGAACCCACGGCCACCAATTTCCTGGTCGCGGTGGAATCCGACATCGTGGGCTGGGGCGCGGCCTGCCTGGATGTGTCCACCGGGGAGTTCTGGGCCACTCAGGTTCTCAACGACCGGGGCAACCGCCGCCTCCAAGACCTGCTGGCGCGAGTGCGCCCGGCCGAGGTGCTCAGCGAGCCGGGGGCCGAAGCCGCCCTGCGCGAGACTCTGCCCGCCAGCACCTGCCTGACCGTGGAAGACAACAGCCGGTCGGAGCCGGCCGCGGCGCCGGAGTGGGCCCGGGGATCGGTCTGGGCCAACCATCGCCTGGCCCTGCGCGCGGCCCTCCGCTGCCGCAACTACGTGGCCAGGACCCAATTCCACATAAAAGAGCTCATCGCCCCGATATATCGGGAAGCCGCCAATGAAATGCAGCTCGACGATACCGCCATCCGGACCTTGGAGCTCGTGGAATCCTCCTCCGGGGACCGCCGCTACAGCCTCTGGGGCATGCTCAACCGCTGCCGCACGGCCATGGGCGGACGCAAGCTCCGGCATTGGATACTGCACCCGTCCACGGACCTGGCCGAGATCGACCTGCGCCAGAACTGCGTGGAGGACCTTTTCGACCAGCCGGACGCGCGCGACGCCTTGGGCGGCATACTGCGCGAGGTCGCGGACTTGCCCCGGGTCGTAAGCCGGCTGAGCACCCGCCAAGCCTCGCCGCGAGACCTGGCCGCGCTGCGCCGCTCCTTGGGCCAGATCCCGGCCCTGGAACGCTGGTTCTCGGAACACGAACTCTGCCCGGGGCTCACCGCCTTGGCCGCACAGCTGCAGCAGGACGCGGCCCGGCTCAAGGACTGCCACGGACATCTGTCCCGCTCCCTCGCGGACGAGCCGCCCGCGCGCCTAGGCGACGGCCACATCATACGCGACGGCTTCCACGGCGAGCTCGACGAACTGCGCTTGCTGCGCAACGACAGCCAGGTCTTCCTATCCCGGCTGGAAGACACCGAACGCCAGGCCACGGGCATCGGCTCGCTCAAGGCCGGCTACAACAGCGTGTTCGGATACTACTTCGAGGTCACCAAGTCCCACCAAGCCAAGGTCCCGGCCCGCTACACCCGCAAACAGACCCTGACCAACGCCGAACGCTACATCACTCCGGAACTCAAGGAGCTAGAGAACAATATCCTGGGCGCCGAGGACAAGATCCTGCGCCTGGAGTCCCGATTGTTCGAGGAAGTGCGCGAGGAAGTGCTGCGCCATCACGACTTGGTGCAGCGCCTGGGCGCATTCCTGGCCGAGCTCGACGTATTCAACTCCCTGGCGGAGAGCGCCGGGCTGCACGAGTTCGTAAAGCCCCAGGTCGATCTCAGCTATGAACTGGAGATCGTGGAGGGCCGCCATCCCGTACTGGCCGCGGCCATGCCCGCGGGCACGTTCGTGCCCAACTCCATCTCCCTCAACGCCCGCCAGCGCCAGATCATCATCCTGACCGGCCCCAACATGTCGGGCAAATCCACTTTCCTGCGCCAGAACGCCTTGGTGGCGGTCATGGCCCAGATGGGCTCCTTCGTGCCGGCCGCGTCCGCCCGAGTGGGCATCGTGGACCGGATACTCACCCGCATCGGCGCCCAGGACGCCATATCCCAAGGCGCCTCCACCTTCATGGTGGAGATGAACGAGACCTCCAATATCCTGCGCTCCGCCACGCCCCGCAGCCTGGTGATCCTGGACGAGGTCGGCCGCGGCACCTCCACTTTCGACGGCATCTCCATAGCCTGGGCGGTGCTGGAGCATCTGCACGGCGCTTACGCCAAATCGGACGAGCCCACCGGGCCGCGCGGGCCGCGCACCTTGTTCGCCACCCACTATTTCGAACTGACCGATATCGCCAACCGCCTGCCCGGCACCGCCAACTGCAACGTGGAAGCCAAGGAATGGACCAACGCGGAAGGCCGTACCGAAGTCGTATTCCTGCACAAGATATCCGACGGTCCGGCCGACCGCTCCTACGGCATACACGTGGCCGCCTTGGCCGGCCTGCCGGCTTCGGTCCTGGCCCGGGCCGGCGAGATCCTCTCCAGCCTGGAGAATGAATCCGCTTCCGGCCGGCTCACGGCCGCGCCCGCGCAGCCCCCAGCCTCGGAACCGGAACTGCCCATATTCGAGGAGAGCCCGGTGTTGCGGACCATGCGGCTCTTGAACCCCGAGGCCATGACCCCGCTGGAAGCCCTGGAAGCCCTCTGCGCCCTGAAAAAGAAACTCTAGTGCCCCGCATACACCGCCTATCACCGGAAGTCGCCAGCCGCATCGCCGCGGGCGAGGTCATCGAACGGCCGGCCTCCGCGCTCAAGGAACTGCTGGAGAACTCCCTGGACGCCGGAGCCCGGCACATAGCCGTGGAATGCACGGGCGCGGGCCGGGGCAGCTTGCGCGTGTCAGACGACGGCTGCGGCATGTCTCCGGAAGACTGCAGTCTGGCCGTGGAACGCCATGCCACCAGCAAGATAGAGGATCTGGCCGACCTCGACGCCTTGGACACCTTCGGATTCCGCGGCGAAGCCCTGTACGCCGCGGCCGCGGTGGCCAAGCTCTCCATAACCAGCGCCCCGAAAGGGGCCCAGACCGGCTGGCGCGTGAAAGTAGAATCCGGCCAGGTCCTGTCCGCGGGGCCGGCTCCGGCCGTGCCTGGCACCACGGTGGAACTTCGCGAACTCTTCTACAACACGCCCGCGCGCCGCAAATTCCTCAAGTCCGACGCATATGAGCGCGCCCGCATCAGCGCGGTGATAGAGGAAGCCGCCCTGGCCAATCCCGGGGTGAGCCTGACCTATAAATCCGAGAGCCGCGTGGCCCTGCGCTTCGCCGCGGAGCCGGGATCCGATCCGGTGGCGGCCTGGCGCCGGCGGTCCGCGGCCGTACTGGGCGCGGAGAACGCCCGGGGGCTGCTGCCCATCGTCATCGACCGGCCGGAGATCAAACTCTGCCTATTCGTCTCGCCCCTGGACGCGATGGCCGCCACCCGCGAGATGCAGTACTGGTTCGTCAACCGCCGGCCGGTATCGGCGCGCATCCTGCAGCAGGCCCTATACCACGCCTACGCGGGCCGGCCGCGGGACCGGCACCCGATATGCGTGGCCCACCTCGGCCTGGCCGGAGACACTTTCGACGTGAACGTGCACCCAGGCAAGCGGGAGATCCGCTTCAAGTCCGAACGCGAGATATTCTCCTTGGTCTCGGGCTTGGTGGCCTCGGCCCTGCTCCAGAACAAGCCGGCCGCGGCCATAGTGCCTCTGCCCCGCAGCGCGCACCCGGGCTCCGGCGCAGTATCGGAACCGGCCCCGCGCTACCACGTAGCAACCCCAGCCGAGCAGACCGACCTAGCCCTGGAGTCAGCGCCCAGCCAAGCCCTACGGTCGCCGGACGGCGCCCCGCGCTGGTTCACCCCGCCCTATCGGTTCCTAGGGCAGATCGAGAGCAGCTTTTTGATATTCGAGGCCGCGGGCGGGTTGTTCGTGCTGGACCAGCACGCGGCCGCGGAACGCATCCTGTTTGAAAAATACCTGGCCGAGATCGAGCAGGGCGGGGCCCGCAGCCAGAAGCTGATGCTGCCGGTGTCTGTAGAACTGCCGGCCTCGGCCGTGGGCAAGATCTTGTCCCAGAACGAACGCCTGGGGCGCCTGGGCTTCACCCTGGAGCCTTTCGGCAAGCGCGGCGTGAACTGCACGGCCGTGCCCGCGCTGTTCCATAAAGGCTCGGACCTCAAGGAGCTCCTGCACCGCCTGCTCGACTCCCTCCACGACCCCTTATCCGCGGCCCAAGCCGTAAAGCACGACGCCCTGGCCACCGTGGCCTGCAAGGCGGCGGTAAAAGCCCACGACCCTTTGGGCGCACGCGAAGCCCTGCGCCTGCTCGAGGATCTCAAGGCCTGCCGGGACGGCTCCTGCTGCCCGCACGGCCGGCGCACCATGCTGGCTTTATCGCGCGACGAACTGGCCCGCCGCTTCCAGCGGCCCGGCGCCGTTCCTCTATAAGCCGGGCCTACTTCAAACCGGCGGCTTTCTCCAGCCAGTCGCGCAAGACCTTGACCTCATTCTTGGCCGTGGCCGATTCCTTCTCATACTGGTCCAGGAAGCCTACGAACAACTTATTCTCCGCCGGCGTGTGCGTGCCCTTAGTGAAAGGCCGGAAATAACTCTGTCCGGACTCCAGATAGGCCACGGTATCGGCGAGATCCCGGGACAGGTCTGCGGCCGATTCCAGATTGCGCTGCGCGTGGGCCGGGGGCGCGGGCGGCTCGTAGACCACGGCTGCGGCCGTGGATAAGGACACGCTGTCCGCGCCCATGGCCCCGACGGGCACGGCCCACAGGACGGCGACTAAAATCAGGACTTTCTTCATGCCCGCAGTATATCAAATGCTACCCGGGCTGGGCCCAAATCGGGCCTTGACAACGATCGGTTCCGGATTATACTTGTGATGTAGAGGCGCCCGGGCAGTCGATTGAACGACGCTTGCCCGGGCGCCTCTCACTTTTTCGGCGCCGGGCGCGGACCGCTGAATCTGGGTCTTGACAAATCAAGCCATCCGGTTATACTCATAGTGTCGGGCGACAGTACCGGTGGTCGTAAGCCCGCCCTGAGCCCGGTGGAGTCGAAGTGGTCGGTAACGTGACGTGGACGTGGTCGGAGCAGTCGCAGCGGAACGCGTGACGTCGTCAGAGCCGTCCGTCGCAGTTGCGTTCCGGACTCAGGGCGGGTGCCCGACCGGATCTGGGGCGCCAAGGCAGTCGATTGAACGACGCTTGCCTTGGCGCCTCACCTTTTTAGGGATGCTATCGAGGCACGGCTAAGTAAGACAGATAAGCGCATACCGCCCAACAAGCCATGCCCGCGCTCACCGCGGCCCGCGCCAGCCGGCCGGTCATCAACCAGGCCAACCCTCTACAACAGAGCAAGGCATAACACGGCAGCAAGCCCACGGTATAGGTGGCCTTGACCACGCTATAAGCCGGCACCGTCAAGAACATGGCCAGCATGGCCGCCAGATACGTCCCTAGGCAGACCACGGCCAGCCGGGCCGACGGCCGCTGGGGGTCGCAGGACCCGAACACCGCGGATATCGTACCGATCAATATCCCCAAAGACGGCAGCAACGCCAGCCAGACGCCGCTGGCCATATAGGCATAATCCCAAGGCGGCCGCGACTCGAACCGGATCATGGAACTAAGATTGCCGTCCGACCACAAAGTGGAATAAAATCCATCCCAGAACCCGGACAGGCCCGCATATACCGGCTGGCGCAAAGCTTCACCCCAGACCCAGAGCTGGGACGGTATGCGAAAACCGGGATCCTGCCACCACGCCCAACCCCGGCTCGGGTCCCAGCCGCCCACGAATACGCGCCCCAACAGCATCCAATTGCGCGCGTAGTACCACCCCGCCATAGCCACTATCCCGGCCGCGAACAGGCCCAGTCCGACCCAGACCCGACGTCTGGGCCAACATCCCCGCACCGCTCCGGCCAAGAACAGCATCAAGGGTAGGACCAGCAATGCCGCCGTGGTCTTGGCCAATATCGCCAAGCCCAAGACCGCGCCCGCGGCCAACAGACGAGCTTCGGGCCGCGGCGCGTCCGGCGCCAGCCGGAACTTCCAGACCAAGACCAGACTCGCGGCGCTCAACGCCGCGCAAAGGCCCTCGTTAGACACGGACTGCGCCAGATAGATATTCATGGGCATGAACCCGGCTAAGACCATGCCCAGGATCTGCAGGTCGCGCCGCTCCGGGTACAGCGCCCGGATCCCGCGATAGCCGAGCTCGACCTGGACCGCGCCGCAGAACCACGGCAGCAGGCGCAGCATGTGCGCCACGCTGGCCTCGCACCACCAATGGGATAAAACGGCATAAGCCGGAGCCGACAATAAATAATAGAGCGGGGCTTGGAACATCTGCCAGCCGTCGCCCGCCAAGGGCAGGCGCGCGTGCGCCGCCACATACGCGATGTAAGCCATATGCCCGCCCACATCCGTACCCACATTGAGCCGGACCCGCGGCAAGTTCACGGCCGCCAGCAATCCCCACGCCCCCCACAAGAACCAGCGCACGGTCTCCGGCGACGGCGCCCAGCGCCGCAGCCAAACCGGGCCCTGTCCGGTGTCCCGGCACCAGACCCACATAAACACCAGCAGGAACACACAGAGCAGGGCCGGCAGCCGGCCCCATAAAGCCCGGCCCGGGGACGGAAACATTTCGGATAAATCCACGCGCCTGCGGATCTCGGCCGGCCGGGCCGCAGACCAAGACCGCCCGTCCCGACTGGCCTGCCAACTCCCATCCGTGACCACCCCGGCTCCCGGCCAAGCCAGGCGCAGCATGGCCGGTCCGCCGCGGTCCAACACGGTCACCCAGAGCTCGTGGGCCCCGGCCGCGGCCCGCCCCGCCCGCAATCTCCGCGCCCGCCGCCACGACGCCGGATCCTCCAGGCTGGCCAAAATACGGCCGTCCATGCGCACCTGCGCGCAGCGCAAAGCCGCCACCTCCAGCTCCAACTCCGCGGCCGCGACCAAAACGAAACTCTTGCGGAAATGCACGACATCATCGGACCAGGTCTTACTGCCCAAATACAGAGGCTCGGCTATGCCGA
The DNA here is from genome assembly GCA_041660645.1 of Elusimicrobiota bacterium. GTDB lineage: Bacteria > Elusimicrobiota > Elusimicrobia > UBA1565 > UBA9628 > UBA9628. Next base: position 8,632 of record JBAZVY010000049.1, read on the forward strand.
TCCAGGAAGCGCCCGAACGCGGCGAGAGGAGGACGACCCGGGGCGAGGTTTGCAGCCAACGGCCCACGCCTCCGGCCAGGACCAGGATGCCGAGCACGGCCGCGAGCCCGCGGCCGGATCTTAAGGCAGCCGCCAGACCGGATGCCATTGCGGTATGAGCCGGACGTCCTTGAGCAGGGCCGCGGCGCGGCGCATGAACGCGACCACGGTCTCGGGCGCGGCCGGCTGCTCTCCGCCGCAGGCCGTGGCCGGCTGCAAGACCAGGGGGATATTAGGCGACGCCTCCTGCATGAGCCGGATGACCTGCCGCCACTCATACTCCGTGG
>JBAZVY010000049.1:8967-12259 GCA_041660645.1 Elusimicrobiota bacterium
CGCGCGGTAAGCACCACTTTCACGAAAGTTTTCTCCGGAGCCGCCCGCAAGAACTCAAGATGCTCGGACCAAAGCTCCCGGCCGGTGGCGGAGGGCAGCTTGATATCCATGGAGACCACGTCGCAGAGCGGGGCCAAAGCCGCGAACTCCGAGACCAATGTGCCGTTGGTCTCAAGCAGATTCCTGCCCCCCCGCTGGCGCACCCAGGCCAACATCGGGGCCAAAGCCCGGGCCTGGAGCAAGGGCTCCCCGCCGGTCCAAGCCACGGCGTCGTGCGGGCGCTGATCCAGCAGGCGCGAAACCACCGCTTGCAAGCGGCGCGGGGTCCAGACGGCGGACGCGGCTTTAGGCGTGTCGCAATACCGGCAGCAGATATTGCAGCCGGCCAGGCGCACGAATACCTGGCGCTGTCCTAGGCATATGCCCTCGCCCTGGATGGAGGAAAAGACCTCGACCAGCTTCAAGCTCCGGCCCCCGGCCGCGGGCTTCTTCATAATGCGGGGTCGCTGACGCCGGCCGCGGCAAAGCCCCGCGCCCGCAGCTGGCAGGAGTCGCAGACCCCGCAAGGCTTGCGCCCGCCGCGATAACAGGACCAAGTCAGCTCCAAAGGCACCCGCAAGCGGCGGGCCAAACGCACGATGGTGGCCTTATCCAATCGCTCCAGGGGCGCCCGCACCGCGATGCCGCGGCCCTCGCAGCCGCGACGCGTGCCCTGCCGGGCCACCTCCCGGAAAGCCCGGTTGAAGCGCGGCCGGCAATCCGGATAGCCGGAATAATCCTGGCAGTTGCTGCCGATAATCACGGCCTCAGCATCTATGGCATCGGCCAAAGATACGGCCAAGGACAAGAAGATCGTGTTGCGGCCGGGCACATAGGTGCTGGGAATGGGCCCGCGCCCGATACGCTGCGCCGCCACGGACGGCAAAGACAGCTTGCGGTCGAGCAGGGAACTGGCCCTCAACCAAGGCAAGGCCAGGGCCACCGGCACCCACTGCGCGCCGGCGCGCCGGGCCAGGCTGCGGGCCGCGGCCAGCTCCCGGCTATGCCTTTGCCCGTAACGCACGGTCAAGGCCGAGACCCGGTAGCCCCGGGCCCGGGCCCAGTACAGCGTGGTGGCGGAATCCAAGCCCCCGGATAGGAGGACCACCGCCCGCTTGCCGCTCGTTTTAATCGCCATCCGGATCAGCTCGGCTTGGGGAACGTCCCGCATAAGGCGTTTCGACAGATAGCGGCCAACTCCGGGGTGGTCTTTTCCGCGTTCATCAGCCATTCCAAATAGGAAGGCTCCTTGCGCACGACCTCTTCCAGGCTCAAGGTCCGATGCTTGCCAAAGTTAAAACTGGCCTTGCCGTTGCGCCACACGAGTTTGCCCTCAGAGTCCACGCTGCGCACATCCCGCGAAGAGCAGAACCCGGCCAGACCTTCCATATCCTGGGGCAGGTCCGGGTACTTCTCGACCTGGGCCCAAAGCACGGCGCTGGAGGCCCGCATATCCGCCTCAGCCCGATGCGCCCCTTCCAAGGTCTGCCCGCAATAGAAACGGTAAGCCGCGGTCAGATTGCGCGGCTCCATGCGATGGAATATGGTCAAAGCGTCCACCACCCCGCGCCCGGCCATAGGCAGGACCGCGCCGGCCCGCTTATATTCGGCCAAGAGCATGGGCACGTCGAATCTGGCCACGCCGAACCCCGCCAGATCCGCGTCTCCGATGAACGCCGTGATCTTGGACGCCAACTGCTTGAAAGTGGGCTGGCCGCGCACCATGGAATCGGTGATATGGTGGATGGCCGTGGCTTCCGCGGGGATGGGCACTCCGGGATCGACCAAGGAAGAGAACACTTCTTCCCGGCCGTCGGGCTCGCGCCGCAGCAGCGCTATGTCTATTATACGGTCCTGCTCCGGGGCCACGCCCGTGGTCTCCAGATCGAAGAACACCACGGGTTTTTTCAATTTCATCATGGGAGCTTCTCCTTTAACGGTTCGGATGACAATGCCGGGGTGGACACAGCCACCGCGGCCGCGGCTGCGGTCGATAGGTCCGCAACCGCCGCGGCTGCCGTAGGCGCGAAGGCCTCGATCAGCGGATGCGCGGGCAACGGCACGGGCGGCGCCAAGGGGATCGCCCGGACCGGCCCGCTGGAGGGAGAGACGCACTCGAACAGGTAATGGACGTAGGGCGCCACGGTGAAATGCTCCGAGCCGCGGTCCATGGTCACGTATATGTCTTCCTGGGAATAGGACACATCCGCGTCCTGGCGGATGGCCTCATCGACTATCATGGATTTAAGGGGCCGGCATATCCGGCGCATGCGCCGCAGCGCATCGCGCCGCCGCCCGGCCACGAACCAGCTCCAGCCTTCCGTGGAATAACGGATCTCGCCGCCTCCGGCCTCCACGTATCCGACCGCAGCCACCGGCCCCTTGCGAGGCGTGTTCTTGCGCACGGTCTCGGCCACGCATCCACTCAGGACCGCGGTCGCCGCCAGCGCCAGCACGGAAAGATGCAAGACGTTCATCAGATGGGTTTGAGTTCCGTGTCGGTCCGGACGCGGGCCAGACGCCGCCCCGCCAAGCGCTCGGCGCAATATTTACCGTCGAGCAAGGCCTCTTCCATGAACGAATATTTCCAGGCCCCGTAGCGGCCTATGGAATCCACTCCGGCGCGCTCCAGATGCCGGGCGATACCCCGCAGGGCCGGAGTCCGATCGAAATCGTATATCACATAACCATAAGGGATAGGCAGCCAGTCCTTCACCAGGATGCGATCCCGGGCCCCCAGCCAGCCGCAGGCGCGCAACCCGGCCAGCACGCTGCGCTCCAGGCGGGGCACCCCTCCGGACCCAGCGCCGCGGCGAGACACCTCCACATATAGGGAAGTAGTGCCGGCCGGCGCGCTGGCTCGGGAAAAATTGTTATAGCAGCCCACCCGGTAGAACGGATAGCGATCCTCGGGAAAATATACCCAATGCCGCCCCGTGCGCTCCGGCCGGTCCACTCCCAGATTAAGGCACCAGACGCTGGTATGGCGCAGACGCCGGCGCGCGGCGCGGACTTCGGCCGGCCAGGGCCCGGACATATCCAGGAACTCGGGCAAGGGCAGGGTGTTGACCAGACGCGCGAACCGCACCTCCCCCCGGCCCGGGATGCGCGCCACGCGGCGCTCCAGATCGACCGCGGCTACGGCGGCTTCCCGAGCCACCTCGCCCGGGGCCAGTCGGGCGGCCAGGGCGTCGGCCAAGACCCCGCTGCCGCCGCGCTTGGGATAGCGGAAAGTCGCGTTATAGCCGAAACC
>JBAZVY010000050.1:0-12256 GCA_041660645.1 Elusimicrobiota bacterium
CACTGCCCCGGGGCCAGCCCCGGCAGGTCCCGGCCCCGGCCCACCGGCACCAGGAAGAAGACTTCCCAGAACACCACGCCCAAGGACGAAACCAACTTTATAAGCGCATCCAACCGTCCCATGTTCCCTGCGGACAGACAGGTGTTGATCTGCAACGGCAAGCCCACGGCGCGCGCCGCCGCAGCCGCGGCCAAGGTCCGGACAAAAGAGCCGGGCACGCCGCGGACGGAGTCGTGCCCGGCCGCATCCGGGCCGTCCAGACTCAAAGCCAGTTGATCCAGCCCGGCCGCCCGCAGCCCCGCCATGCGCTCGCGGTCCAGCTTATCCGTGGCCACGGGGATGGCGCCCACGCGAAAACCCCGGCCCTTAGCGTGTCCCACCAATTCTTCCAGGTCCGGACGCTGGAGGGGATCGCCTCCGGAGAATATGAATATAGGCGTGCCCATGGCCGCGACCCCGTCCAACAACCGCTTGCCCTCTTCGGTGGAAAGCTCCCCGGCATCCCGATCCTTGACGGCATCCGCTCGGCAATGGGAGCAAGCCAAGTCGCAGGCGCGCGTGGTCTCCCAGATCGCCAGGAACGGGGCCCGGCTGAAATCCAAGGCTGGGATCATGCGCCCGGCGGCTGCACGCAATAGCCTCGTCCGGACACGCTCAACAGCCATTGATCCGAACGCCAGCCGAGCTTCAGCCGGATGCGCCGCACGTGCACATCCACGGTCTTAAGACACCCCTCGGAAGGCGGATCCATGCCCCAGACCTTGCGGTATATGCCGACCCGGTCCAACGGCCGCGGACTCTGGCTCGCCAGCTCATAAAGCAGGCCGAACTCCTTAGGAGTGAGATTCGCGCATTCCTTCCCCTTCGCCATCACCACCTTGCGCTCATAATCCAAACGCAGCCCGCCCATGTCCAGCCCCGAGTCCAATACCTTGTCGGGATGGGCCCGGCGCAGCAAAGCCCGGCAATAAGCCAACAGCCTCTCGGCTTTCACCGGTTTGGTCAGATAGTCGTCCGCGCCCATATCCAAGCAAGCCACGTCTTGGCCGTCCTTATCATTGCCGGTAAGGATCAGTATCGGGATGCCCGCGGCCTGGCTATCCTGTTTCAGCTTCTGGCAGACCTCCAAGCCGCCCATGCCCGGCATGACCATATCCAACACCACCAGGTCCGGCATCTCGGCCAAAGCCTTGACCACCCCCGCCCGGCCGGAACCGGCCTGGCTGATGGCGAAGCCGTTCATGGCCAGGATATCCGCCACCGCCTTACGGAAAAGCGCGTCATCCTCTATTAAGAGTATTCTTTGCGGCATGCCAATATTATATAACCTTGTCGATGCGCACAAAGTACCTATTATTGTTCCGAGCGGTCCTGGCCGAGACCCTCCTGCTCCAGTCGTTCTATACTCCGGGCATGACCCTGTCGCGCTGGTGGCTATGGAGCTTGCTGGGCATATACGCCGCGGCCATAGCCGCGTTCTTCTTCCTGGAACGCCGGCGCGCCTTGGCCGCGCCCTGGATGCTGGCCTCCTTCATCCTGGACATAGTCATGACCTCGCTCATCCTGCATGCCACGGGCGGATTCTCCGGAGATTTCTACGTCGCCTATTTCCTAGTCATCCTGAGCACCTGCTTCATCGAGAACATGGCTTTCAGTTTCGTGGTGGGCGGCATAGCCTGCGCGGTGTACGCGGCCATGGCCCTGCCCGACTTCGACGAGTCGTTCCAACCTTTCTACCTCTTGCGCCTATCCCTGCTCTTGGCCACCTCTTTCTTCAGCACCTTCATGGCCGACCAAGCCCGCCGCGTGCAGCGCGAGACCGCCGCGGGTTATGAGGACAAGCTGGCCCACATGCAGCGCCTCTCGATAATAGGCCAAGCCCTTACTCGGATACTCCACGAATTAAAGACCCCTCTCGGCACCATCAACCTCTCCGCCGAGTACCTGCGCGAACGCCTGCGCCAAGGCCAGACCGCGGAGATGGACAGCCAACTCTCCGTGATCGAAGCCGCGGCCGAACGCGCATCCGACATCGTGCGGGACTACATGGAATTCTGCAAGCCTTCCGAGATCGAGCTCCAGTCCCTGCCCGTCCGCGAACCCCTGGAGGAAGCCCTGTCCTCCATGCGCTTGCGCATGGAGGACAGCGAGGTCTCACTCCAAGCCGACCTGTCTGCGGCCCCCGCGGTCAAGGGCAGCCGCCGGCACCTAGTCCAACTCTTCTCCATACTGCTGGACAACGCGTTGGAAGCCATGCCCCTGGGCGGCCGCCTCCGCATCGACGTTACCAAGACTCCGCCCTTTGCCTGGATCCACATCCAAGACACCGGCGTGGGCCTGCCCTCAGACCTATTGCCCCGGTTGTTCGAACCATTCGTGACCTCCCGTCCGGAAAGGGGCGGGACCGGCTTGGGCCTTTCCATCGCCCGCTGGATAGTCATCCGGCACGGCGGAGACATCTTCCTGGAAAGCCCGGGGCCGACCCAAGGCACCACCGCCATCGTATCCCTCCCCCTAGCCTGAGCGATCCGGCTTTTACCGACCCCGAACTTTAAGTTAACTTTAAGTTTTCTGGCCGAATCGCGGCCGCGCGGCTACAATATGAGTATGCAGCGGTCAGGCCCCAGCCGTGGTCCCAAGAAGTCCCGGAGAGGCTCCATCCTCCTGGAGACCATACTGGCCATGTGCATAATGACCACAGTGGGGCTGGCCCTCCTGGCCCTGATCCAAAAATCCCTGGTGGTGTCATTCCGGGCCCGGGAACAGATGACCTGCTCCCGCATGGTCCAGACCGGATTCTCCCGGCTCAAGAATATCGACTTCTACTATCTTTTCGCGGATGATTCCAGCCAGGCCAATTATGGCCTGCAAGCCGCCTACCCCTATAAAGCCGTACTGGACGGGCTGAAGGCCTCCCTGCAAGCCTCCAAATTCGACCGGTTTCGAGTCCAAGTCACGTTCATGCGCCGAGACGCATCGGATTCAAACAGCGACGGCCTGACATCGGATCTCGTAGCCTTCAAAGACAGCAATAGCGACAACCGCGATGACTACGACACCAACATACGCTACTATGACCAGAACGGCGACGGCGACTTCTACGATACCTACGCATACAACGGCCGCACCGTGGCGGAGCAACCGGACACCCATATAAAGAAAATCACCCTGGACATATTCCGCGCCGGCCGGCTGGCCTGCACCCAGACCGAACTCATCAGCCTGGAACAGTTGACCGGCGATTCCAATCCCTCCAGCGAGGCCCAGCTGGCGCTTCTCATATCCACTCCATCCAACGGCGGATTCCTATATAGCTGGTCGAACCTCGCCCGCCAGAACGCCTGGAACTTGGCCATAAGCAAGCCCTATCCCGAGGAGATCGCGCGCTATCGCGCGGACTCGACTTCCCCCATGCCGGTGGCGGGCGAGACCGACGCCCTGGCCACGGTCAACCTGTATATGGGCGCCAGCGGGATCCTCGCCAGCCCCACGGCCGACGCTTCCCGGAACTTCTCCGCCGCGCCCAGCGCGCTGACCTCGGCCCTGGTGGAAGGCGCCAACGTTTTGCTCGGCCAAGCCACCAAAGACGGCTACACCTCCCCCATAACCCAACGCAGCTTGATATTGGACCTCGTGCCCCCGGTCTTGACCGGGCCCATGCCCTTAGGCGCGACTCCCACCAAGTCGCCTTACGTGGCCGCGGCCTTGAGCGACACCGGCGCTTCCACCACCACGAGCAGCGGCATATGCCCGGACGTCATAACCATGAAAATCAACGGGAGCGAGGTCAACACCTCCTATGCCGCTGGCGCCGTGATCTGGATCGACTCCACGACCGGAACGGTGCCGGTGCTGGAGAATGGGGCCTACACCGTGCTCGTGGAAGCCGGCGACTATGCCGGCTATAAGACCACGCATTCCTGGACCTTCACCTTAGCCGCGCCGGTGACGGACAATTCCGCCCCGACCATAGCCCAGAAGAGTCCCATCGGCGGCAGCACTCCCTCCACCCTGCCCGAGATATCGGTCAAGGTATTCGACAACCAGAGCGGCATAATCCCGTCCAGCATAATACTCAAGATAGACGGGACGGTCGTGGTGGACGTCTCCAACATCGGAGCGCACTACGACGCAGGCACGACCCTGGTCTCCTATACCCCGTCATCTCCGTTCATCTCCGGGAGCTGGCACAGCGTTGAAATCACGGCCAGCCATTGGGCCACGGACCCGGCCGACAAGGTAACCTCCACCGACACCTGGGGATTCACAGTACCATGACCAAAAAACAAAGCGGCACCACCCTGACCGAACTCATGATCGGCATCGCCATCATGGGCACCGTCACGATAGCATTCGCCACCATGCTGCGCCAGATCATCAAGGCCACCACCTCGGCCCAATCCGGCGGCGAAGCCCAAGAAGAGGTGCGCCAAGCCCTGATGAAGGCGGAAGCCGACCTCCTCCATGCCGATGAGATCACCCTGACTTCCGCCACCCTGGTGGAATTCATCGTGGACCTGGACCAAAGCCCGGACTACGCCCCGAACGGAGACATCGACAACGACGGTATCCCGAACTATCGGGACGGAGACCGGGACAACGACTCCCAACTGCTCATGCCGGCCACGGCGCAATGGCAGATCGGCAACAACCTAAAGGACGACGACGAGGACGGAGACGGCCAGATCGACGTACGCGAACGCCTATATCTCTCCGGAGGCTCGCTCTGGCTGGACACGAGCGTCAATGAAGAGGCCTGGGGCCTCCGGACCAAATGCATCATGGCCAATGTATCGGCCTTCACCATGACTTATTGGGGCAACAAATCCAACGCCTTGGGACGCAACATAGATCTCAATAACGATGGGATCATATCCGCCAATGAAATGGACATGACCGCGGCGCCCAATGGCATGGGCAATCAGAACGGCAGCCTGGACACCAAGAACGAGCGCCGATACATAACCTCCATAGGGATCAAACTCGGTTCGGACAAGAACCGCGATGGCAAGACCGACTATGCTGTGGAAACCGACATCTATCCGCCTTTGCTCCCGCTCAAGAGCCGGTAGCCGCGGGCCGGCCGGCCGCCGCGGTTCCGCCCTGCTCATTGCGCTGGCAGTCATGCTGTTCGCCCTGCCCGTGGCCATAACCTTCTATAACTATGTGGGCGTGACCATGCGCAGTTCCATCCAGGAACGGCGCCAGAAAGCCGCGACCCAGATCGCCAACTCCGTGGTCACGGACTACATGCGCCAATTCTCCCAGGACGCGTACAACGGGCACTACGACGTGGACCAGTTGGCCCGCCCGGAGACCTTCTACGCCAACGGCTTCTCCACCGTGACCTTCATCCCGGATCAAGTCAACCGCACGGTATACCTGCGCGCCGAAGGCACCTACGGGACCACCGCCCGCCCCCTAGCCCACAAGGTGCTCGAATCCCTTATCCTGTTCCAATCCGACCTCACCCAATATGGGACCATGATCAACGGCCCATTCACGATATCCGCGGATAACGCCGCCTACGACGGAGGCCTCTGGATCAACGGCAATCTCTCAGTCACCGGCAGCAACGTGCGCTTCAACAGCGGCCCGCTGGTGATCAACGGGAATCTTTCCGGCGCCGCCTCGGTCGTGCTGGACGGAGACCTGTACCAGAGCGGGGCCAGCGCCGGCTCCGTGACCATATTGGGCAACCGCTACAATTTCGTGCCGTCCGTGAGCTGGCCCACCCTGAACTTCAACTACTATGACGCCCACTATACCTACAAGACCACCTCGAACAAGACCATCGTATTCAACTCCACCGGGACCTTCACCATCGTAAACGGCCCCACCCTAGCCATCCCGTCCGACGGCGCCATCATATATGCGGAAAACGCCAATCTGACCGTCAAAGGAGTAGTCAGCGGCCGCGTGACCGTAGTGGCGGGCGGGGCCACGGGCAACTGCTCGAGCGCCACCGGCAAGATCACGGTATCGGACAATCTCTATTACGTGGGCGCCAGCTCCATCTCCGCCGGAGCCAACCAAGCCCTGGCCGCCCTGGCGCGCAACTGCATAACCTTCTCCAAGACCAGCGCCAATCTGCTCGCCGTCGGGATATTCTTCGTGGAGCAAGGAACCAGCAACATGACCCTGACCGGCTCCAACAACAAGAATTTCTGGCTCTACGGAGTGCGCACCCAAGGCATAACCATAAGCCCCTCCAACTCTTTCAGCAACCTGCGCTCCCTGAACTACGACGCCAACCTGCGCGCCTACCCGCCTCCGGGCATGCCGGAAAAAGCCATGTTGGTGAATTGGAAACTGCACTGAGCCGGATCCCGAAAGGACGGGCTCACTGCTGGATGATATCGCCTTTGGCGATGACCACGATGCCGCCCGGGCTCACGTAGAACCGGCGGCGGTCTTCTTCCGGATCCACTCCGATCTTGATGCCCTCAGGGATGCGCACGTCCTTGTCGATGATGGCGCGGCGCACCACGGCATGGCGGCCCACATCCACGTTGTCGAACAGGATGGATTCCTGGATCTGGGCGTAGGAATTGACCCGGCAGAAAGGCCCCACGATGGAGCGGTATACGCGGCCGCCGCTGAGGATGGTGCCCGGAGAGACCAGGGAGTCCATGGCCGCGCCCACGCGCGCGTCCGGGCCTTCCTGGGAGAACACGAACTTGGGCGGCGGCGCCACCACCTGCGCGGTATATATGGGCCAATTGCGGTCATAAAGATTGAATTCCGGGTCTATCGATATCAAATCCATGTTGGCCGACCAATACGCGTCCACCGTGCCTACGTCGCGCCAATACTTGCCGGACTTCTTATTCATGTCCACGAACCGGTAAGCCATGACCGGACCGCCCCGCATCATGCGCCACACCACGTCTCGGCCGATATCATGCGAACTCTCCGGGTCCGACGCGCTGGCCTCCAAGGCCTTGCGCAGGGCGGAGATGCGGAAAGCGTATATGCCCATGGACGCCAGACACTGGTCCGGGTCGTCGGGCGTGGGCTTGGGGTCCTTGGGCTTCTCGTGGAAAGCGATGACCCGGTTGGTGGCGTCCACTTCCAAGACCCCGAACGCCGAAGCCTGGCTCTTGGGCACCTCGACTGCGCCCACGGTCATGTCCGCGCCGGTCTGCACGTGGAAATCCAGCATGGGCCGGTAGTCCATCTTATATATATGGTCGCCGGACAGCACCAGCAGGACCTCGGCGTCCTCCTGCTCGATGGTGGTGAGGTTCTGGAACAAGGCATCGGCCGTGCCTCGAAAAGATTCTTCGCCGGCCCGGTGCTGGGGCGAGAGGGACTCCACGAATTCTCCGATGGTGGGCCGGCTGATGAAGCGCCAGCCTTCGCGCAGGTGGCGGTTGAGGGAAGCGGGCACGTACTGGGTGAACACGAATATGCGCCGCAGGCCGGAATTGATGCAATTGGACAGGGTCATGTCGATGATGCGATAGATCCCGCCGAAAGGCACGGCCGGCTTACAGCGCACCTGGGTCAGCGGCCCCAGCCGCTCACCCTTGCCTCCGGCCAGAATGACCACTAATGTCCAACGATTGTAGCTTCCGATCATAAAAACACCTGCAGTCTGATTATATCACAGATATACTACAATCCATTAGCGGTGAAGCCATGAACCCCGGACCCGGATCGGACCCGCAGAAGCCCCCCCCAGCGGCGGACATCTGCTCCGACTTGCAAGCCCTCTGCGCCGAATTGCGCGGCCAAGGCGGAGAGCCGGAATTGCGTTTGCTGGCCGTGCTGGCGCGAACGTTTCCGGCGCAGGCCGCCAGACGCGGCATACTGGATCCGCGCCTTAACGTCTTGACCAAGGACTTCTTCCTGCGCTTGGTCCAAGCCGAGATCTCCTCCCAGAACGAAGCCGGCCTGATCCTGCTGCGCTCCGAACGCGTAGCCGAAGTGCTCCAAAAACCCGGGCCGGACGTGGCCGAACAATTGATGGACCGCTTGGCGGAGCTCATCCGGCCCAAACAAGCCTCGGTGGAGTGGCTCGGCCGGCTGGGCCCGGACAGCCTAGCCCTGCTCCTGCCCCAGATCGGACTGCTCTCCGCCCAGGAACGCGCCCAAGCCATCTGCGACGACCTGCGCCAGCGCTCGCGCTTCCCGGTCAGCATCGGCGTGGCCCACACCCTGGACCTCTCCGGCGGCGCTGCGGAACTGACCGCCCTGGCGGTCCAGGCCGCAGATGAGATGCGCCAGGCCGGGGACCGGCGCATCCACACGCGCACCTCGCGCGGACCGGTCGCGGCCCCGGTGATCGATGCCCCGCCCCCAGCCGCCGCCCCCGCCCCAGCCACCCTGGCCGCGCGTTATCAGCGGCTGGTCCTGCTCAATCGGATGTCGCTGGAACTGTTCGCGGATAAGCCCTTCAACGAGGCCTTGTCCGAAGCCTGCAGCACCATCCTGGCCTTGACCGGCGCCCGCTATGCCTCCGTATATTTTTGCGATGATTTCCAACAGCCCTTCCTGGTCCACCGCGCCGGCGAAGGTCCGGCCGCGGCCGACGCGGCCATGCGCCAGGAGATCGGCCTAGTGGCCGCCTGCCTGCAGAACCATCGCATACTGTTCAACGACGGCGAGAACTGCTCCTGGATCGCGGCGCCCATCCTGCGCCACGAGAAAGAAGGCCCCGTGGCGGACGGCGCGTTCCTCTTGGCCTATCCCGGTCAACGCCTGCAGGACTCGGAACTGGAGCCGACCCTGCTCGAGATATGCCGGCTGCTGCGCAACGCGCGCCTGACCCAGAAGCACCTGGAACAGCGGCGCACCCTGGCGGCCGTGACCGAGCAATCCGCGGAAGCCATAATCATAACGGACCTGGACTCGCGCATCGTGAATTGGAACACCGCGGCGGAACAACTGTTCCAATATCCGCGGGCCGAAGCCTTGGGCCGGATGGCGGATTTCCTGGTGCCCAAAGAGCGCCTAGCGGAGATCGACGAGGTCAGCGCCCGCGCCCTCAAAGACGGGCAGGCCCAGAACTTAGAGACCGTGCGCACCCGCCGGGACGGCAGCCTCCTGCCCGTGGAAGAGACCTTCTTCCTTTTGCGCGACGAGAAAAACCGGCCCGTGGGCACGGTGCAGGTGCTTCGGGACATAACCAAGCGCAAGGAAGTCGAACGCATGAAATCCGAGTTCGTATCCTTGGTCAGCCACGAACTGCGCACCCCTTTGACCTCCATCCAGGGCTTCACCGAGACCATATTCGATTTTTGGGATGAGCTCTCCCCGGAGAAAAGGCGCCACTACCTGGGCATCATCCTGTCGGAATCCCAGCGCCTGGGCAAATTAGTCACGAATTTCCTGGACATCTCCCGGCTAGAATCCGGCGGGGTGCTTTTGCGCCCGACCGAGACCGACCTGCCCGCGCTGTGCCTGCGGGCCGCGAACCTGTTCCATGACCATCCCCAACACCTGAAATTATCCGTGGACTTCGCTCCGGGCAGCGAGAAAGCCTGGGCGGATGAAGAACAGCTCTACCGGGTGCTGATAAATCTCTGCAGCAACGCCGCCAAGTACAGCCCTCCGGACGGCACTATCGCCATCTCCGGACGGAACGTGGCCGCCGACGTGGAGATCTGGGTGGCGGACCAAGGCCCGGGCATACCCCCGGCCGCCCGGGAGAAGCTGTTCCAGAAGTTCTATCGGGTAGGCGATGCCATCTCCCGCAAGACCCCGGGCACGGGCCTGGGATTGGCCATATGCAAGAGCATCATCGAAAGCCACAAAGGCCGCATCTGGGTAGAGAGCGCTCCCGGCGCGGGTACGATATTCAAATTAGCGTTCCCCCGCGCCGGACTCAAGGGCACATGAGCCGGATATTGGTAGTAGACGACGAGCCCGGAACCCAGACCTTGGTCGTGGAATATCTCGGCCTATCCGGCCATCAGGCCGTGCCTTGCCCGGATGGAGAAAGCGCCTTGGGACTGCTGAACCGGGACCCGGCCTTCGACTTGGTCGTGCTGGACAAACGCCTGCCGGGCCTGAGCGGAGACGACGTGCTCAAGGCCATCCGCTCCGATCCCCGATTAAAAGCCCTGCCCGTGATCATGCTCTCGGCCAGCGTCCAAGCCGGCGACCTAAAGGATGGCCCGCAAGCCGCGGACCTATACATGGCCAAGCCCCTGCATCCCCGGGAATTAGCCTCGGCCGTGGACCGGCTGCTGCAAGCCCAACGCGGCTGACGCGGAGCGGCCCGGCCGCGGTCACTTGCCCTTGGGCTGGCTCTTTACGGCCGCGGCATCTTCCGCGGGCGCCGGGGCCTCGGCGCCGTCCGCGCCGGGCTTGGGCTTGGATTTTTTCTTAGCCGCAGCCTTCTTTTTCTTGAGCTTGGCCGGAGACAACACCGGGTTGCCCTTTTCGTCGAATTTGTAGGTGCGTTGTTCGTCGTCCGTGAGAGTCCGATAGGACTTATACCGCGACTTTTCGTAATCGTAGGCCTTCTTGGGCTGTTTCTTGCGGGGCTGTTCGAAGACGCTGGCCGCGCCGGCCAGGGCTGAGGATAAGAAGAGGACAGACATGAACAGGGATAGTATGCGCAGGACCTTCATGGCAGTAGTATAAATTTAAGCCTGGGGCCTGTTCAAGAGCTCCGCGGCGCCGCCCCAACTTGAAATCACAGATTGTGACTTCAAGTTTAGATATTCCTCGCGAGATAGCTGAAAACAAAAATCCGGAGGGAAGCGATCCCGGTTTCTTTTTAACGCTTGCACTAATGCCCCGGGCGTGACTTCGTAAAGGTTCGCCAGATCGGAGCTAAGCATCACGCGGTGACCGCGAATGAAGTAAATAATGCCGGCGGGGTCCAATGGGTCGCTCATCCTTACACATTCGAGCGAATCCATCGTTTTGTTCCATGCCCATGTCGCTCAACGCCTGGGTCAGCCGCCGCGGTTATGGGCACTCCTTAAATGTCTCGGGCGGATGAACCCGCTGTTAGACCGCGGCAACAAAATGGCCATCTCATTCGTATGACTAGCATGGACCCTGTCGAAATCACGAATCTTATTCATGTTATCCGCGGCCAGAGAGTCATGCTCGATTCCGACCTGGCCTTTCTTTATGACGTTCCCACCAAATCCCTTAATCTTGCCGTAAAAAGAAATATTGAGCGCTTCCCCGCCGACTTTTCGTTCGTACTCAGCAAAAATGAGACCGCTTCTTTGAGGTTTCAACTTGAAACCTCAAATACAGGACGGGGTGGCCGCCGCCATCCGCCCCGAGTGTTTACCGAGCATGGGGTTGCAATGCTTTCAAGCGTGCTCAATAGCAGCCGAGCCGTTCGCGTCAATCTGGAAATCATACGAGCCTTTATTCGATTTCGGCGAGCATTGCTTTCCAATGCAGAACTTTCCAGACGTCTGGCAGCCGTGGAAAAAACGTTAGCTGTCCACCAAGATGCTCTCCTTGGCCACACCGCGCAGATTGAACGGCTGTTGGAAGATATTCGGAGTCTCCTCGAATCGCCCCAATCAACACGGAAAAGAATTGGGTTTATCCCATAATCGGTCAACGCCTGGGTCTGTGGCGCGCGGCCGCAGCATCCGATGTTAGACGCCATACTAGTCCTCGAGTGTCCGAACAAAATGGCATGCAGTCGCAGCGTAGTCCGCAGCTGACTCCGAACTAAGGGCAAATTCAGGAGCATGGGCGGCTTGGTTTCGCAGCCTTCGAAGTGGGGCCAGGAATTGAACTGACGGGCCAATCTTGGCGTCATTCTCTAGTTCGCGGAGTGCCTCGTGAAAACTCACCTTAGTCGGCTCATCGCCGCGGCCATGAATGAGACGGCGTGCTCGTTTAACTACAGCGAGTTCGACCAGTCGCCATGCCTCAATAATTGCAGCTCTGGGGGAGGCTATGACGAGCTTGGCCATGGGCGCAGGGAGTGCCGGTGCGACATATTCCGTAGTCTTAATGGGCAATTCATCGGCTGCTTTGTTTCGCAGTTCTTCCACCTTGCGATCGAATTCGAGTTCAAAGTCCTTATACTTCAGTCTAGTGATAAGTGGGATCAGCGCCTTCAATGGCTCCCGGAGTAGGAATGCAAGAACTATCGTCGTCAATGGCCACGCAAGTGCCTTAATCATATCCACGCTGAAGGTGGTGCCGTCCATATTCATGTTCTCTCTTAGTGCGTCTAACGTAGAGAGTTTTAGCCGTAGTGCGAAGCATTACGGCTAAAACTTGTTGGACGGAGCTGCTTCGCCCTACTCTATGGGGATTG
>JBAZVY010000051.1:0-12111 GCA_041660645.1 Elusimicrobiota bacterium
CCACCGGCAAAGCGGCCGCGGCCAGATATGCGCATATGCGGGCCCGCGGCATGCCTTTGCGCCAGGCATATGTCGCCATGGGCAGCACCGCGAATATGGCCGCGTACTTAGACATCAGCGCTGCAGCTAGAAGCCCAGCGGAAGCCCAGAACCAGCGCGGGCTGTCCTCATCCACGCCCCGGACCCAGGCGTACAACGCCGGGAACACGAAGGCGGCCATGAGTTTCTCGGCCATAAGATGGTTCATGTTGATCATATAGGCCGGAGCCGCCAGCACGATCAAGACCGGCAGCAAGGGGCGCTTTAAGAAGCGCGCGGCCAACAGATACAAGGAGCAGCTGCTCAAAAGGTCGAGCGGGAACAAGCACAGGCGCATGGCCCATTCCCGGCCGCCGGTGAGCTTCCAAGCCCCGGCCAACAAGTAGCCCAATATGGGCGGGGTGTTGTTGATCGCCTCCATGGGCACGGCCCGGCCGTACCAGTTGAAGTCGAAGGCCAAGGGATGCCAAGGGTCCTGGAGTATATGCCGGGCTATGGCCAAAAAGAAAGGCTCGTCCATATGGAAAGCCTTGCCCCAGAACGGAGCCAGGACCAGGAGCGTGAACAGCGCGACTACGGGCAAGCGCGGGCCTAGAGGTTGGTGGTGACCAAGGTCTCGGTCGCGGCCACGCCGTCTACGCCGCGCACCTTGCTGACCACCAGGCCGCAGAGCTTGTCCATGGTATCGGCGTCCGCGGACAGGATCACGTCCCAGCCCCCGAACACCATGAATACCTCGGTGACTCCGGGCACGGCCCGGATGTTCTGGATGGCCTTCTGTTCCTTGCCCGGCGACAGCTTGCAAAGGACGAACGCTTTCATGTTATCTCCTATGGTTCCACGCGTCAGAACGATACTTCTCCGCCAAAATCTCGCCCTGCCTCAGCCACTCCGGCTCCAGTTCCAGGCTCGGCTTACGGCCCCAAGACTGGGCCAAGCCCGAGGTCAGAGCTGATTCCAACTCCGGCCGCCGGGCAGCCTTAAGCTGCGCCGGCAAGCGCAAGGAACCCTGATACAAGCCCCGGCCGTTGCGCCGGCGCAGGGCCCCGCCCAAGACCTTGGCTTTGCGGCCGTCCACCAAGTCAAAGGGCTCCGGCCCGGTAAAACACTGGTGCTGGACCGGCTGCTTTCCCGAAGGCCGCCAGAGCTGAGCTTCAAAACCCCAAGCCTTCAAGCCTAAAGCCGCGCCTTTATGTATGGTCTCATATATCTGACTAGGCGAGCTTAGGCGCGACCACGGAAAACACAGGGAGAACGTGAAGTCTCCGTCGTGAAACACCACTCCCCCGCCCGTGGCCCGGCGCACCACCGAACAACCATCCAGGCCGCGCGCCTGGGCCGCGCCCTGGGCCAAGACATAGAGCTGGCTGTAGCCGAAGGTCACGGCCGGGCCCGCCCAGCGATAGAAGCGCAGGATCAGGCTGTCCTGAGGAGCATAGACCAGGATGGCCTCATCTAGCCCCATCTGGGCGGCGGCAGATAAGGCCTCCTGGGCTACGGTCAGGCTGGATCGCTTAGCGTGCAACAGAAATTCCGGTCGCCGAACGGATTGTCGATGCGGCCCACGGCCGGCCAGAACTTATGCTCGCGCAGCCTAGCTTCCGGATAAGCGGCCTTCTCCCGAGAATAAGGATGCTTCCACTCGTCCGCGCACACCGCCAACGCGGTATGCGGAGCGTTCTTGAGCACGTTGTCGGTCCGGTCCGCTTTGCCGTCCTCGATCTCTTTAGCTTCCTCCCGGATGGCGATCATGGCCGCGCAAAAACGGTCCAGCTCGGCCTTGGATTCGCTCTCCGTGGGTTCCACCATCACGGTCCCGGTAACGGGCCAGGATACGGTGGGCGCATGGAAGCCGTAATCCATGAGCCGTTTGGCCAAGTCATCCACGGTGACATCCGCAGGCTTGAGCACGCTTAAGTCCAGGATGCACTCGTGCGCTACCAGGCCGGTGCGGCCCTTGAAGAGCACGGGATAATGCTTGGCCAGCTTCTTGGCCACATAGTTGGCGTTGAGGATGGCCACCATGGAGGCCTCGGCCAGGCCCTCCGGACCCATCTGGGCTATATAGGACCAGGTTATGGGCAGGATGGAGGCGGAGCTATAATGCGCCGCGGCCGTAGGTCCGATGCCTGGGCCGTCCGCGGCCAAAGGCTGGCGGGGCAGGAACTGGGCCAAGGCTTTAGACACCGCGATAGGCCCCATGCCCGGGCCGCCGCCCCCGTGCGGGCTGGCAAAGGTCTTATGCAGGTTCAAGTGGCAGAGGTCGGCGCCGATGTCCGCGGGCCGGCATAGGCCGACCTGGGCGTTCATATTGGCCCCGTCCATATAGACCAGGCCGCCGTGCGCGTGCACGATGGAACATAGCTCCTTGATGCCCGGCTCGAACACGCCGTGCGTGGAAGGATAGGTGACCATGACCCCGGCTAGATCCGCGGCATGGGCATCGGCCTTGGCTTTGAGGTCAGCCAGATCGATATCGCCTTCCGGCGTGCAGTTCACCGGCAAGATGCTCAGGCCGGCCATGGCCGCGGAAGCCGGATTAGTGCCGTGCGCGGACACCGGGATCAGGCAGACCTTGCGCTCGGGCTGGCCCTGGGCTTCATGGTACTTGCGCATGACCAGCAGTCCCGTGTATTCGCCCTGGGCTCCGGAATTGGGCTGAAAAGAGACCGCGGCGAAACCCGTGATCTCGCAGAGCCAGGTCTCCAGGTCCTTGATAAGCTTGCGGTAGCCCTCGAACTGCTCTTGTGGAGCATAGGGGTGGATGCCCCCGAACTCGGGCCAGGACAAGGCCAACATCTCGGAAGCCGCATTGAGCTTCATGGTGCAGGAGCCCAACGGGATCATGGACGTGGTCAAAGACAGGTCCTTGGCTTCCAGGCGCTTGATGTAGCGCAGCATCTCGTGCTCGCAGTGATAGCTGTTGAACACCGGATGCTTTAAGAACCCGCTCTGGCGCTCCAGTTCCGCGGGCAACGCCGGCTCGGGACGCAGTTCCTTGAAGCCGAAGCTGACCTTGCGGTTGCAGTTCAAGGACTCGAACAAATCCTCCAGGTCGGCCTCGTCCGTGGTCTCGTTCAAGGCCACCACCAAGGTCTCGGCGTCGAGTTGGCGCAGGTTCAGATTGCGCTCGCGCGCCGCGGCCAGGGCTTCCTTGACCTTCTTGGCGTCGGCCGATATGCGCACCGTATCGAACAGGGGCTCGCGCGACACCTTCCAGCCCAGACGCCGGGCGCCTTCGCAGAGCAGGCCGGCGAACTGATGTACGCGCCGGGCTATGCGCTTTATGCCCTCCGGGCCGTGATACACGGCGTAGAAGGCGGACATGATCGCGGGCAAGGCTTGGGCCGTGCAGATGTTGCTGGTGGCCCGCTCGCGCCGGATGTGCTGTTCCCGGGTCTGCAAAGACAGGCGCAGGGCCGGCTGGCCCGAGGAATCCTTGGACACGCCCACGATGCGGCCGGGCATGTGGCGTTTGTAAGCGTCGCGGGTGGCGAAGTAGGCGGCGTGCGGGCCGCCCAAGCCCAGAGGCAGGCCGAAGCGCTGCACCGAACCCACGGCCACGTCCGCGCCGAACTCGGCCGGGGACTTAAGCAGCGCCAAGCTCAAGAGGTCCGCGGCCACGGTCACGACCGCTCCGGCTTTATGGGCGCGTTCGCAGAACGCGGCGTAATCATGGACCCGGCCGTCCGTGGCCGGATACTGGACCAGCGCGCCGAACACCTTCTGGGAAAAATCGAACTTCTCATGGTCGCCGACTGCGACTTCGATGCCCAGGGCCTGGGCCCGGGTCTTGACCACGGCTATGGTCTGGGGGTGGCAAGCCTCGGACACGAAGAAAGTCCGGACCTCAGGATCCGGGCACAGCGCCCGGCTCATGGTCATGGCCTCGGCCGCGGCCGTGGCCTCGTCGAGCAAAGAGGCGTTGGCCACTTCCAATCCGGTGAGGTCCTTGATCATAGTCTGAAACGTAAGCAGGGCCTCGAGCCGGCCTTGGGAGATCTCGGCCTGATAGGGCGTATAGGAGGTATACCAGCCCGGGTTCTCCAGCACGTTGCGCAGGATCACGGCCGGGACCACGGCCTCGTGATAGCCCTGGCCCAGGAAGGAGCGCCAGACATGGTTGCGCCCGGCCAAGGCCTTGAGCTCGCGCAAAGCCTCATGCTCGGACAGGGCCGCGGGCAGGTGCAGCTGCCGCTTGAGGCGGATGTCATGGGGCACCACCGCATGCGCCAGGGCGCCCAAAGAATCGAAACCCACGGCCTTGAGCATCTGCGCGCGCTCATCCGGGCTGGGGCCCAGATGGCGCTGCGCGAAAGAGTCGGCCGGGGTCAGATTTACGTCTTGCGCCTCAATGGCCGGCATGGGCTTCTGCGGTCTGCAGGAACGATTGATAAGCGCCCCAGTCCATGAGCTTGCCCATCTCCGCGGGATCGGCGGGCTTGAGCTTGAATATCCAGCCTGCTTCCTGCGGGTCGCGGTTGACCAGGGCCGGATCCTTGGTCACGGCGTCGTTGGCCGCGCTGACCTCGCCCGAGATGGGGGCGTAGATGTCGAAAGCCGCTTTTACGGACTCCACCACGCAGCAAGCCTCGGCCGCTTTGACCTTGCGGCCGGCCTTGGGCGGCTCGATGAATACGATGTCCGTGATCTCATGCTGGGCATGGTCGGTCAGGCCTACTACGGCGGTGCCGCCTTCCATGCAGACCCACTCGTGCGTCTTGCTAAAACGGCAATTCTCAGGCTTTGGCATTTTTAAGCTCCTTGGATAGATAGAACGGCATGCGCACGACCTCGGCCGGCACCTGCCGGCCGTGCAGTTCGACTTCGACCCGGGCCCCGGGCTTGAGCTCCGGGCGGTCGAGGTAGCCCATCCCGATGCCGGCTTGCAGGGTGGGCGAGAAAGTGGCGCTGGAAAGCACGCCCGCAGGCTTGCCGTCGACCAGGACCTTGGTCCCGGGCCGGGGCACGCCGCGCTCAAGCAAGCGGATGCCGATGAGCTTGCGCTTAAGGCCCGCGGCCTTTTGCGCGGCCAGCACGGACTTGCCGATGAAATCGCCTTTATCCAGCTTGACCACCCAGCCGTAGCCGGATTCGTAGCTGGAGTGCTCCATGTCTATGTCCGAGCCGTAGAGCAGGTAGCCGGCTTCCAGGCGCAGGGTGTCCCGGCAGCCCAGGCCGCAAGGCGCGGCCCCGAAGGGTTTGCCCCGGGACATCAAGTGCTCCCAGACCTTGGGAGTGTGGGCCGCGGGCACGATGAACTCGCAGCCGGCCTCGCCGGTGTAACCGGTAGTGGTGATGATGCCGGGCTGGCCGAGTATGTCGAGCTCCATGGCGCAGAAGCGCGGCAATTTAGCCACGGCCGGGAAGTCCTTGGCCACGATTTCCATGGCCCGGGGGCCCTGGATGGCGACCATGCCGTAATAATCGCTCTTATTCTCTAGCTTTACGTCGAATCCTGCCGCCTGCTTCTGCAGCCAGGCGAAATCGCCCTCGCAAGTGGAGGCATTGACCACCAAAAAGTAGCGGTCCTTAGCAAAGCAGGATACGATCAGATCGTCGACTATGCCCCCGTTCTCGTTGGGCAGATGCGAGTATATGGCCTGCCCGGGCCCGATGCGGGAGATGTCGTTGGTGTTGACCTTCTGCAGGAAGTCCAGGGCTTGCGGGCCCCGCACCCAGACCTGGCCCATGTGGGACACGTCGAAGAGCCCCAGGGCGGAGCGCACGGTCTGGTGCTCCTTTAAGATGCCTTCGTATTGCACCGGCAGTTCCCATCCGTGGAAATCCACGATGCGGCCGCCGTACTTCTTATGCAGGTCGTAAAGAGGAGTGCGTCTAGTCGTGGTGGCTGAGGTCATATTTGCAAAATAGCAAATTGCCCGCCGCCTTTCCAATAATATTAGGACCGGATCAGGAGGACAGGCCCGTGACCCAAGCCATGAGAGCCTTGGTCCAGACCGCGTGGTCGGACTCAGTCCAAGGCAGGGCCTCGGCGCCGGCGATCACGGCCGTGGTCCGCTCTTCGGGCCCGGGGCGCACGAACAGGTTCTCCAAGCCGCCCGGGGAGGACACGGTCTCGGCCAAAAAGCGCGCCAATTCCGCCGCGCCCGCGGGGCTCAGCCGGGCCAGGGCAAAAGCCGGCGCCACCGCGCTCAAGGGCTCCGGCGTCGGCTCCCACCAGCGCAATCCCGGACTGCGGGGCGGCGCCGGCGCCGTGGGGTCCGGTATGTGCTTATCCGCCAGCAAGCTCCGTTCAAAGAGCCGCCAGCGTCCCTCCGGCCCCGCGCGCTCGATGGCGTCTGCGGCCAGACGGGCCTCGGCCTCGCTGAGCGTATCTCCGCGCCCGGCCCGAGCAAAGGCCTCGAGTCCGCGGCGGTGAGGATGGTCCGCATCCGGGCCCAGATAGGCGGCCAGCAAGTCCGGTTCAGCGACAGCCAGCTGATAGGCGGGATCCGAGCGCTGCGTAGCCGCCATGCGCCGGGGCGAGAGGCCGGAGAGAAAAGCGCGCAGGCCCAAATCGCCGCCCCGCTCGAAAGCTAGGCGCCAAGGCTGGGCGCCTTCGGCATAATGCGTGTCCGCGGCCGCCAGCCAGTTGCGCCGGGCCGAGGCCAAAGCCGCGAGGTCCATGGCGTCCTGGGGCTTGAATCCGAACGCATCCGGGCGGGCCAGCAAACGCTCGATCAAGAGCTGTTCCGCGGTCAGAGCGAACCCCTCGGTCATGGCCGAGTAGGCCGAGGCCGGCTGGTGGTTATCGGTGCGGCCCACGGCCGCGTCGAATATGACATGCGCGTACTCGTGGCCCATGAGCATGAGCTGTTCGATCTTCTGCTGGACCCAGGTCTGCCCGACCCCGCCGAAATCAGTCGGGACCTGGCCGCGGGAATCGGCCGATACCGGGGATATCTCTATGGTATGGCCGGTCTCCGGGCTCCAGGTATGGCCGGTCTCGGGCCGGTCGCTGCGGTCATATACGATCCGCATGGGCACGCGCCGGTATAAGCTAGGCAACAAGGCTGCCCATAGCGAGCGCGCGGCAGCCACGACTTGAGGCAGCTCCGGGGCCAGAGGCCCGCCGGCGAAATATTCCACCGCGGGCTTGGCGTCGTTGAGGCGGCTGCCGTCGAAAGCTCCGCCCAGCGCGCCGGCCTCCGGCTCCGGATCGCGCTTCTGGTCTTGCGGCGGAGCCGCGAGCGAATCCGCCAATCTCTGGAGTTCCTCCTGGGCCGGCAAAACCTGAGGCGCGGCCTCTTCCGGGGTGAGCGCGCGCGCAGCCGGCACGATCTGGGGCTCCGGCTTATGTATGACCGGCTTGGGCAGGATGATCTTGGGCGCTTCCGGCACGATGAGCGGCCCGGCTGGGCCGATGGTTATGATCTGGCTTTGGGGCGCGGTGAGCGGCGCGCCCGGGACGATGATGCGCGAGGCGGCGCGCGCCGCCTTCGGGGCCATGCCGGCCTCAACGCCGGGCGCGGCCAGGACCAAGGCCGCCAGCAGGCCTAAATATCTCATCGCTATCATGCTGACGTTATTATGCCTCCAAAGCCGTCATAACAGCCAGGGCCTTAAGGTAACGGCGGAATTGGGTCTTCCAGCCTGCATACCCTCGGGGTCACATCTTGACTTTTGACTCAAAAGTCAAGATCCGACCCCGAAAAATCATTAATAAAGCAGAGTTTATTTTGGGGCGTCGATGTGGCGGGACAGGAGGTCGGCTAGACAGCGGGCCAGGCGGCGTTTCTCGACTTCATCCTGAAAGCGCAGGTCCGCGCGGCAGAAGCCGTCGTCATCCGTGATGGAATTCTCCACCATGGCGGGCAGGTCCTTGAACTTTTCGCCGTAGACTTCGAAAGAGAGCAAGACCTTGTCCAAGGCTTGCAAAGGAGTCTGGGTGGCCAGGATCGCGGTGGATGCGGCCAGTTCCACGAACCGGCCCCAACTGTCCTCCCGGGCCGCTTCCCCCGGAAAACGCAGCAGCGCGGGCACGAAATTGGCGCTGCGCACGCTCATCGGCGCATCCCCAAGGCCGCGAGGTCGGCATGCTTGAACACCCGAGCCGGCCCGGCTCCGCCCGGAGCCTTGTCCGCCACGGTCCAGAACCTTTCGCCGTCCCAGGCCAAACCCACGGGCTTGTACGCGCCGTCGCTGTATTCCGGCAGGGCCACGCGGCCGGTGACCTCGTCCGGACGTTCCAGATTATGCCGCAAGAGCTCGTGGTTGACCGCGTCCAGGCTCCACAGGGACTTGCCGTCGAAAGCCAAGGCCGCGGGCTCCCGGCCCGGATAGCGATAAGAAGCCACGACCGTAAGGTCGGGATCGGTCAAGTGCTTATAGATGAGCCGGCGCTCATAATCGCAGGTCCAAAGATACAGCCCGTCGTACGCGATGCCCGTGGTGTGCGGCGCCGCGTCCTTATAGGTCTGCACCACCGTGAGCTTGGAGTCGCGCATGTGCCGGGTCATGGTGCCGGAATCCTGCACCGCCCAAACCGCGTTCATGGCGAAAGCCACGGAAATGGGCATCTTGGCCGTGAAACTCACTATCCTCTGGATGGATAGATCCGCCGGGTCCTGCTCGTAGAGGGCCTGTGAATACCAATCCGCCACCCACAGATTCTTGCCGTCGAAAGCCAAGCCGGTGGGATGCTTGTAAGGCATGTCCCAGTAGGAACGTTTGGCCAGGGCTTCATGGCGCAGCCGTTCCTGCCGCTGCAAGGACACATAGCCGAAAGCCGCGGCGAAGAACAAGAGCACGGCCAGAAGATAGAAATGAGCCGAACGCCGGGGCGGGGCATAGACCACGGAGAACGCCGTGCCCTGGTAGCGCATGGTCTTGGACAAGCAGGCTTGCAAGCCTTCCCGGGTCCAAGGCGGGGCCACGACCTCGGCCGCGCCTAGGCGCATCAAAGCCACGGCCCGGCCCGCGTCGCGGCGGCGCAAGGCCACCACCACGGGCACCAAGGGCGCCGCGCGCAGGACCTCCCGCACGGCCAGGGCCGCGTCCTGCCCGGGCCCGTCGACCACGAGCATGGCCCGGGGCCGGTGCTCGCGCAAGATCTCCACCGCGTCCGGGATGCCGCCTGCGGGCATGACCATATGGCCGGCCTCGCCCGCCAAGATGACCAGCCTCCGGCGGTCGATCTCGTCGCTGCAGAGCAGTCCGATCGAGGACATTATGGCCTCGGCGCGGGTATGCTCATGACCACGCCCTCCCGGGGCAAGCCGCGCTCGACCTTGTCGCGGTTGGCGTCATAGATCTGTTCCCACTGGGCCGCGTCGCCGTAATAGTACTGGGCTATAGAGCGCAGGGTGTCGCCGGGCCGGACCTGATGCTTGCGCGGCCAGACCACGGCCGGAGCCTTAGGCTTGGGATGCGGCTTGGGCGGCGGAGGCGGCGGAGGCGGATCCAACTTGCGCTTCTCCAATTCCAACTGCGAGACCTCGTATTCGGGCTCATCCTTCTTTTACTGCAGCAAACGCAGCGAGTCCTGGGATTCGGACAAACGCTTCTGCAAGACCTGCATCTGATCGCTCACGATGTTGCGGTTGGTGCCCGCGGTGTCGGTTTCGCTCTGCAGGTTCTTCTTCTGCTCTTCCAGCCGGTCGATGTCCGAGCGCAAGGCGTCGGCCTGGGCCGCGGCCTGGCCCACGAAGTTGCCGGAAAAAGAGGGCGCGCCGAAGCGATAGTTGAAGCTGGCCTGATACGCGCCGCCCATGCGGTGGATGCCGTTGGTAGGCACGGTCATGGCGATGTCCAAGATGATGGGCGAGAAGTTAACGCCCAAGCCGAAGGCGACCTGGCTGACCCCGTCGAGTTGGAAGCCGCGGCCGAAACGGACCTTGAGCAGGCCTTGATTGAACGCGGCCTCCAGGCCGGGATAGAATTCGGTCAATTGGTCGCGCACGCGCATGTCCCCGGCCAGGGTGAGCCAGCGCTGCCAGGTATAGGCCGTGCCCAAGGTCAAAGTCGGCCGCCCCACGCCGATCGCGGTGGTCAGGTCCTTGACGCAGAAGGACGCGGCCAGGCCCATATTGGACCGGACCAGCACGCCGCCGTCGAAGCCCATGCCCAGGACGCTGCGGCCTTGGTCGATGTTTATGAACTTGAAGTTGCCGCCCACGCGCAAGGGCTTGGCCAATAGGGGCAATTGCGGCACGCGCACTTCTTGCGAGTAATGCGCCATGAGCATGTCTTTGTCGCCGCCATGGGTCTGGCGGCCGGCGTAATAAGCGGCGCCGACCGTGGCCGTGTTGATGGGCTCGTAAGGCCGGATATAGGCCATGGACGCGAAGGACAGCGTGCCCACCGGCGAGAGCATGCGGCCCAGGCTGGTGCTGAGCTGGGAATACGGGGTATTGGCCGTGCCCCCGGGATTGAAGAACATGGCATAGGGATCGTCGGCCACGGCGCTGAAGGCCATGCCCATGCCCATGGCCTTGGTCCCGGGCATGAAATCATTGAAATTCGCGGCTTGGACGCAGACCGGCAATAGCCCAGCCCCGACACAGCATAACAGCCGCCTTAACATATACGGGATTATATCTAAATCAGATTATGGAATTATGAACCGGCCGGCTTGACTTGAGCCCGGCCGCACTGCGATAATCTCGGGCATGGACGAACCCGAGAGCGGACGCAGCAGCCTGGGAGCCGGGATCTTGGCCGCCATCGTGCTGTGCGGCTCGGCGCTAGGGGTCATGATCTATCAACTGACCCAGAAAGACAAGGCCGAGATAGACGCCGGAGGCTTCGACCTCTCCCGCACCCAGGAAGCCAAAGCCCCGGCGGCCGCAGCCGCCGGCTCACCCGGCGCCGCGCCCTCCAGCCTGGGCCTGCTGCACAACGGCGGCTTGGGCGGCATCCGCGTCGGAGAAGGCGCCGGGGCGCAGCCGCGCCCGGAGCATAAGGCCGGCTCCGACTTCACCGCCGCGGTGCGCAAATCCGAGGCCAAGGTCCGGAATCTGGCCATGGCCTACACTAGACGCTATCCAGTCATCGCGCAATACGGCCGGGATTGGATGAGCTATCCGGACCTCAAGAAGCTCAACGACGACTACATGCGCGACCATGACCCCATCGCGTTCCTGCGCGGGCTGGCGCACGCCAAGAATTTCGGCAAGCTGGTATCCAAATACGCGGGACAGCCGGCCGTCCAGGACTTCGTGAAGGCAGGCGTCAAACAAGCTCCGGCCGAAGTGACCGCTTCCGCCATGGCGGTGCTCAAGGAAGACGCCTTGGTCAAGAGGCTCGTGGCCAACACCGCCGCCTCCCTGGGCCTGCCCCCGGCCTTGACCGCCGGCCTATTGGGCGGCGGCAGCGTGGACGAACAGCAAGTCATGGGCCAGATCATGCAAGGCAATCCGGATGTGAAGAAAGCCATGCAGGACCCGGCGCCGCCCAGACCCTGACCCAAACCGGGCCCCCTATCCGCGAGGCCCGGACTCAGCAGACGGCCGGATCCCAACCGGCCCGATCAATTAGCCACGCAGGCATTGCCGGATTGATGCGTGCCCTTGCCGCAATTCAACTGCGAAGCTCCGGAACCGGCGGCGCCTCCGCAGCCCATGCCGCCTCCGGAACTCGGGTCGCTGGAACAGCTTATGACGCCTACGGCGCTGGACAGCAGCAGCAAAATCGCGATGATCCGATTCATATCAGCCCCCTGTGTTGTCCTTAGTTTAGACCGGGAACCCGGCCATGTCAAGACATGCCGCGGTTTTTAATCGTCTTTTATCCTTATCCGTACGCCCAGAACGTTGACGCTGGCGCGTTATAATGAGTAGTCTTTCACCTGCGCTGGAAACGGCGCATAACGCAAGCCACGGGAGGACTCGATCATGGCCCACGTCATAACTGAAAACTGCTTGGGAGAGACTTATGCGCGCTGTGCCGCGGTCTGTCCCGTAGACGCCATACATCCGGCCACTTACCAAGACGAGCCCTTCATGGTCATAGATCCCGAGGTCTGCATAGACTGCGACGTATGCACCGCGGAATGCCCGCTGGGCGCCATCGTCGGGAGCACGGATGCGGCCCCGGCCTGGGCCAAGATAAACGCGGACTTGGCCCCGG
>JBAZVY010000052.1:0-11958 GCA_041660645.1 Elusimicrobiota bacterium
GATCTTCAGGAACAAGGAATATGTTCTGGCGGGCATTACCGCGCAGGATTATGTGGTATATCGCGCCTGGGATCCAGTTTCGGGGTGGGCGGCTCATATACAACATACGATTAATGGCCAATAAAGTTCCAAATGGCAACAAAGTCAACCTCCGTCACCCAAAAAATGTTAGATTTATTTTCGTGAGATTGCGCACGTTAATGGCGCGGCGGTTCGTGGCCGGAGATACGGTCGAGGAAGCCATATCCGCCGTCAAGAAGCTCAACTCACAGGGCATCAAGGCCACCCTGGATAATCTGGGCGAGGAGTGCTTGACCCGGGAGCAGGCCCGGGCGGCCCGCGACGAGTACGTGAAGATGCTGGGCAGCATCGCCGAGGCCAGGCTGGATTGCAACGTGTCGCTTAAACTTACCCAGTTCGGCTTGGGCCTGGATCTAGGCTTCTGCCGGGATAACCTGTTCCGGGTGCTGGACGAGGCCAGGAAGCACGGCATCTTCGTGCGCATCGACATGGAAGGCTCGGCCTATACCCAGAAGACCTTGGATTTGTTCTATGCGGCGCGCAAGTATTATCCCCAGGTCGGCATCGTGATCCAGGCCATGCTGCATCGCAGCCAAGCCGACATCGCCAAGCTCGCGGCCGAGAAGTGCTGCGTGCGCTTGTGCAAGGGCGCCTATAAAGAGCCGACGGAGCTCGCTTTGCCGGACAAACGCGACGTCAACGCCAACTACGATCGGCTCGCGGCCATGCTGTTGGCCGCCCCTAACCCGGCTTTCGCCACCCATGACGACGAGCGCATAGCCGCGGCCATGGCCGCGGCGGAGAAGGCGGGCGTGGCCAAGGATAAGTACGAGATCCAGATGCTCTACGGCCTGCGGGGCAAGCGCGGGCGCGAGCTCGCGGCCCAGGGCCAGGTCGTGCGCGTCTATGTCCCGTACGGCACGCATTGGCTGCCGTATTTCTACCGCCGCATCCGCGAGCGCAAGGAGAACCTATGGTTCGTCCTGCGCAATCTATTCGGTTAAGGCCGCAAGGGAGACGCCATGGTCACTGCCAAATCGATGGACTTTCTGGACGACGAGATCGCCAAGCTCAAGAGCGAGGGCCGCTTCGTAAAGCTCCGGGTGCTGGAGAGCGCGCAGTTGCCGGTCTCGGTCATAGACGGCAAGAAGGTGGTCAACCTCACTTCTAATAACTACTTGGACCTGGCCAATCATCCGGCCTTGAAAAAGGCCGCTAAGGACGCCATCGACAAGTACGGGGTGGGCACGGCCGCGGTCCGGCCCATCATCGGCACCATGGATATCCACCAGGCCTTGGAGAAGAAGATCGCCGCGTTCAAGGGCACGGAAGCCGCTTTGGTGTTCCAATCCGGATTCACGGTCAACGTGGCCTGCTGCCAGAGCCTCATGAACGACGAGAAAGACCTTCTGATCTCGGATGAACTCAACCACGCCTCCATCATAGATGGGGCGCGGCTGTCCAAGGCCCAGCGCAAGGTCTATCCCCATAAGGACATGAAGGCCCTGCAGGCCATACTGGAATCGTCCGAGGCCCGCTCCGCCCGGCGCAAGATGATCGTGACCGACGGCGTCTTCAGTATGGACGGCGATTTGGCCCCCTTGCCCGCCATCGTGGACCTGGCCGAGAAGTACGGGGCCTTCGTCATGGTCGATGACGCCCATGCCTCCGGGGTCATGGGCCGCAACGGCCGGGGCACGCCCGACCACTTCGGCCTCACCGACCGGGTGCAGATCCAGATCGGGACCCTGTCCAAGGCCATAGCGGCTATCGGCGGCTACGTGGCGGGTTCGCAGTCCCTGCGCGACTACCTCATATCCGTGGGCCGGCCTTTCACCTTCTCCAGCTCGCACCCGCCGTCCGTGACCGCCACCTGCAGCGCGGCCCTGGATATACTTCTCAACGAGCCCCAGCGCATAGAACAGCTCTGGTCCAACGCCCGCTATTTTAAGGAAGGGTTGAGGAATCTGGGCTTTGACACCGGCGCCAGCGAGACCCCGATCACTCCGGTCATGGTGGGCGACACGGCCAAGGCCCAGAAGTTCAGCAGCCGGCTCTTCGAGGAGGGGGTATTCGCCCTTTCCATCTGCTATCCTATCGTGGCCCGAGGCAAGGACCGTTTGCGCACCATAGTGTCCTCCGGGCACACGAAGCCGGACTTGGATTTCGCCCTGGAAAAGTTCCAGAAGGTGGGTAAGGAACTCGGCATCATATAGAGGTACAAAGTCATGTCCACATCCCTGCAGTTGGCGTGGGTCACCAGCCGCGGCAATGCCTGGTGCGAACTCTTCGCCATAGATATTGAGAATGCCTACTTCAAGAATCTGGAAGGGGTATATGTGGTGTGGCGCGGCGGAGTCAAGCCCGAGACCATCAAGGTCGGGCAGGGCAGCATCCGGGACAACATCCTGGCCATGCGCGCCGACCCCGAAGTGGTAAAGTGCAAGGATAGCGGCTTGTTCCTGACCTGGGTGGCTTTGGATAAGGCTCAGCGCGACGGCGTGGAGCGTTTCCTCCGGGAGTCCCTGCATCCCAAGATCAAGACTGTCTCGCCCGCGGCCGCGCCCGTGGAGGTGAACCTGCCGGGCCGGGACGCGCTGGGCAAGTCCGGCGTGGGGGGCGGACCTCAGGTGGGCCAGATGTGGGACGAGATGGCCACGCGCGCGGGCGACGCCCCGGGCGGGCTTCAGGCCCACGACGTGGAATTCTCGGAAGCGGCCCAGGCCGCGCCCGCGGCCGCGGCCCAGCCGGCCGCGCCCAAGCTCAAGGTGGTGTCCAACCTGCAGAAGCTTTTTGATGAGTACATGGCCAAGGCCAAGAAGCCCGCGGCGCGCGGCCTGTTCAGCCGCAGCGACGGGGCGGCCCCGCCTGAAGACGACGACATAGTCAAGTATGTCACCCAGTTGGTCATGCGCGAGGCCATGCTGGCCCGAGCCTCGGACATCCATATGGAGCCTTGGGAGGACCGGCTAAGCGTGCGTTTCCGCATCGACGGCATGCTCGAGGAAGTCCTGGTCGTCCCCGCCACTGCCAACGTCCGCCTGGTCTCGCATATCCGGGTGCGCTGCGGGCTGGATCCGGAAAAGGGCGCGGGCATGGCCAAGCCCCAGGATGGCCGCATGATGGTGACCGTGGACAGCACCGAGGCGGACCTGCGCCTGGCCACCTTCCCCACCAACTGGGGCGATAAGGCGGTCATGCGCATACTGCCGCGCAAGAACAAGGTCCCGACCATCGAGGAGATGGGCCTGAGGCCCGTGCAGATCGAGGCCGTGCGTGAGCTTATCGCCCGGCCCCAAGGCATGATCATCGTGACCGGGCCTACGGGCAGCGGCAAGTCCACCACCCTATACACTTTGCTGCATGCCCTCAACTCCCCGGCGCGCAACATCGTGACCTTGGAAGATCCCATAGAGATGCGCGTGCCCGGGATCATCCAGGGCGCCATCCAGCCCAAGATCGGCTTCACTTTCGCCGAGGGCTTGCGTTCCATCCTGCGCCAAGACCCCAACATCGTCATGGTGGGCGAGGTCCGGGACACCGAGACCGCGGAGATCGCCCTGCGCGCGGCCCTGACCGGACATCTCCTGTTCACCACCCTGCACACCAACAGCGCCTT
The DNA here is from genome assembly GCA_041660645.1 of Elusimicrobiota bacterium. Classification (GTDB taxonomy): domain Bacteria; phylum Elusimicrobiota; class Elusimicrobia; order UBA1565; family UBA9628; genus UBA9628. The sequence goes on from JBAZVY010000052.1 coordinate 3,641, forward strand.
GGGCGCGGTCACCCGGCTGTTGGACATGGGCATCGAGCCGTTTTTGATCACCTCGGCCGTGACCGCGGTGTTCGCCCAGCGCCTGGTCCGGGGCATCTGCCCCAAGTGCCGCGAGACCTACCGTCCCGGGCCCGAGGAACTGGCCCAACTGGTGTCTTTGGCCAAACGCGTGGGCGTGAGCATAACCGCGGAATCCTTCAAGGAGATATGCCGGGGCCAGGGCTGTCCGGCCTGCCGGCAGACCGGGTTCCGGGGCCGCTTGCTCGTGTTCGAGATGGTGCGCATATCCGAGACCCTGCGGCCGCTGATCCTGCGCAAGGCTTCCCTGGACGAGCTCCATGCCGAAGCCGTGCGCCACGGGATGGAGACCATGTTCGTAGACGGCCTGCACAAGGTCAAGGCCGGCCTCACCACTTTGGATGAGGTCGTGCGCATAGCCGGAGCCGGCGAATAATTCCGTTTTGGTGACGGGGATTAACTTTTAACTTTCTGGGAAACAGTCCAAAAGTTAAAAGTTAATCCCCGTCACCGCAGGGGATGTGACTGGAATGCGCTTGCAAAGTCCGTAGTCATTACTATAAACTATGCGCGCTGTTGTGATTCTTGACATATAAGCAGGGGGGAAGATGAGAGTTCTTATCTTGGCGGCTGCATTGGCTGTTTTGCCGGCAGCTTTGTCAGCACAGGGAGCGCCGGCGGCAGCGCCAGCGCAGGCCATGGCCGCATACATCGGCGGCGTAGAAGGCAATGTCCAGGTAGAGATCGGTGGTTCCGATATTTGGAACATGGCCAAGGAAAAGATGTCGCTGCCCAGCGGGTCCCAGATCAAGACTATGGGCAAGGGCGCCTGCTCCATTGTGTTTACGGACGGCACCATCGTGCGCGTATCCAAGAACGCGCTGTTCAAGGTCGAGACCGTGTCGCCCTCCAAGGTGGCGGTGTTCATCGGCCTGGGCAAGCTCGAGTCCTGGGTCAAGAAGAACGCGGCCCGCACCTTCACCGCCCGCAATCCCGTGTCCGTGGCTTCCGTGCGCGGCACGGTGTTTGCCATGGACGTGATCAGCCCCACCAACGTGACCGTGGACCTCTTCGAAGGCTCCCTGTCGGTGTCCGACAACTTCGGGCATACCGCGGCTTTGGCTGAAGGCCAGCGCCTGCAAGCCACCTCCGGCGGCGTGACCGCGCCGCCCGCGCCCATACCGCCTACGGTGCTTGCTCCCGTGGTCCCGGTCGTGGTCCTGCTTCCGCCGCCTCCTCCTCTTCCGGCTCCGATACCGGCGCCGGCGCCCAAGCCCGCGGCCGTGGTCCCGCCGCCGCCTCCTCCGACGGACGTGCCGGTGGATGCCGTGCTTCCGCCGCCTCCTCCGCCGAGTCCGGCTCAGGAGACCACGACCACGGTCAGCCCGTCTTCGCCGTGACCGCTTAAGGATCGACTAATATAAAGTATAGATTCAGGAGAAATATAAAAATGCAAAAGATATTAGCCGCAATCCTGCTGGCCATAAGCATGGCCGGCGCAGCCTCGGCCGAGCCCCAGGGCATCATGCTCGGCGCGCTCGCCCTGCACCCGTCATACAGCATCACTGGAACGTATGACGACAACATCTACCTGGTCCCGCCGAACAAGGACGGCCATGCGGTGGCCGGCGGCGGCAAGCGCGGGTCGTGGATCCTGACCAACAAGCTGGGCTTGGGCTTGAGCCTGCCCGTGGGCGACGCCAATAAGTTCACGGCCGGCTACGAGGCGCGCTCCGACGTGTACCGGGCTCAGCCCTCGGGCAATAACGCCATCAGCCAGAAGGCCAACGGCGCCTATAACTTCAAGGGCTCCATCATCAAGGCTCGGCTGTTCGACGACTACCTCAACACCCAGGACCCCCAGTTCAATCCCAACAACACCGCGGTCATGGGCGAGCTCGTGGCCCGCGAACGGCGCTGGCAGAACACGGCCGGCGGCATGGTCGAGTACGGCTTGGGCGACAAGTTCTTCCTGGCCGGCGACGGTCAGCACACGGTGCATAAGTACTTGAGCCGCACCATGGGCGACAAGCTGAACCGGTTCGAGTCCCTGTTCGGGGTCAAGACCGGATATAAGGTAGCGCCCAAGACCCGGGTCTACGTGGGCATGCATCGCCAGATCGTGCACTACTCGGTCACCCATGGCGATTCCGCCCAGCAGCACGTGGCCAATCATAAGGACTGGCTCGTAGATGGAGGCGTGGAAGGCGATTTCACGGCTAAACTCAAGGGTCAACTCCAGGCCGGCGGCGCTTATCGGCAGCACGATAAGGACAACGCTTATGCCCAGGAGCATCGCATCACGCGCAATTGGACGGTCAAGGCCAACTTGAACTACAAGCCCACCTCCAACGACGTGGTCAACCTCAGCGCCAACCGCGGACTCAACGACGCGGTCAGCGGAGGCAACTTCTACGTCACCACCGGCGGGTCCTTGGACGTGGCCCATACGTTTAAAAAGCTCACCCTGGGCCTCAACGGCGGCATGCAGACCGATAAGTACTCCGAGACCATCACCTTGGGCGGCCTCACTGCCATGCGCCGCGATGATACGTATTCCGCCGGCGCCAAGGTGGATTACAAGATCCAGGAATGGCTGCTCGCGGGCGTGGCCTACAAGCACATGCGCCGCTTCTCAGTGTTCAGCCAGCAGTACAACTATAAGGACAGCCAGACCTCTACTACCTTAAGCGTAGCGTTCTAAGGGCAGCAGCGGCCTTAAAACAGGGCAGCCGGACGTTCCGGCTGCCTTGTTCCTTTTCCCGGTGCCTGTCTTTCTAGGATTTCTACAATTCCGGCCGGAATCCTGATCCCTGGAACTTTTCCCTGATCCGATCGTATGTTAAGTATGGATCAGGAACATATGGAGCTATTGATCCGGGAAGGGGAAAGCCTGATAGTTGAATTCAAGGCAAGATACACCTCCCGAATCGATGAAGATATCGTGGCTTTCGCAAATACTAAAGGCGGCACGTTGCTCTTGGGCGTCCGTGACGACGGGGTGGTATCTGGCGAATATCTCACCAACGAGCTCAAGGCTCGGATCAATAGCCTGACCCATAACTGTAAGTCGGGTATCGACGTGGAAATGGCACAGGTCGGAGGCGTGGTGGCCGTTGCTGTGCCGGAGGGGCCGGATAAGCCCTACAGTTGCGGGTCCGGATATTTCCGGAGACTGAATGGCAGCACCCAAAAGATGCGGCCTGAGGAAGTCCGCATACGAGTACGGCTGACTTTCTGCGCAGTCTGAAGGTCGCGGATGAGGCGAGCGTGAATAATGCCGGGGTCATGTTCTTCGCTCAGGACGTCCAGGGATCCTTGCCCCAAGTCCAAATGACGCTGTTGGCTTTCAAAAGCGTGGAGAGGGTATATATCTATGACCGGCGGGACGTGCGCGATGACCTGTTCACGCAATTCCGGGAAGCCATCCTTTTTTTGGAGAAACATCTTAATGTCAGGAGTGAGATAAAAGGGGTCGATCGGCAAGATATCTATGAGATCCCGCTGGAGGCGCTTCGTGAGGCTGTGGTCAATGCCCTCATGCATCGGGATTACAGCATCACTGGGACTCAGGTCAGCGTAGATGTGTTCAAGGATAGGATCGAGGTCACCAATCCTGGCAGCCTGCCTAATGGTCTCTCGGCAGGGGCTCTGGGAAAGGGAGTTTCGGTTAGAAGAAATGAGCTCATAGCTGACCTCTTTGCGCGGCTCCATAAGGTGGAACGGGCCGGAACCGGCATCAATCGCATGAGGAATGTGTTGGCGGAAGCCGGCCTTAAGGCGCCGGTTTTTGAAACAGGTGATTTTTTTAGAGCCGTGTTCTATCGTCCGCTGGAGCCAGTGAAAACTAGGGAGAAAACTAGGGAGAAAACTAGGGAGAAAATATTAGACGCTATACGCGAAATGCCGTGCGTTACAATGGAAGAACTCTCGCATATAACCGGACTTACGCCTAAGGGCATCGAGTGGCATATCCGGCAGTTAAAGGTGGAGGGGGCCCTAAGACGAGTCGGGCCAGACAAAGGCGGACACTGGGAAATCATCGGTTAGGGTTCGGCGTCTAAAAAGTTCCGCGAAAGTTAAAAGTTAATCCCCGTCACCGGGCTTACTTGGTGCCTGTCTTTCGGGGATTTCTATAACTCCGGCCTTTTGGTCCCTTGATCAGGCGTTGGCTGGCACGAAGCGCACTTCCAGCCCGCGGCCCAATGCCTTGGCGATCCGATCTAGCGTTTCTATGGTTACGTTTTGGGCCCCGCGCTCGATTCGGGATACGGTCTGTTGCTTGGTCTTGAGCGCCGCAGCAAGCTCGCTCTGGCTCATCTTCTTAGCCTCGCGCGCTTTGGTGATCTCAAGCGCTACACGAAGCTCGATGTCCGCCTCTGCATAGAAGCGCTGGAATTCGGCGTCCTTCAGCTCTCCGCGTAGATATTGCCTCAAGGTCGTCCCTCGCCCCTTCTGTCGCTTGCTTTTCATAGGCTGCCTCCAAACCGTTTTAGCCAATCCATCTTATATGTGCGCGCTAGCTCGATCTCTGATTGTGGGACCTTCCCTTCGTTTTTTAAAAACCCGTTTGTGACTACGATGATCGAGTAGCCGTGAAAAAAGTAGAGCAATCTGTGCTGGTGCTGGCCTGTCGCGATCCGAAGTTCATGGATACCATGCTCCAGGTAATCGGACTGCGGGCGTCTAGCCGTATGGCCCATGTCTTCGAGATACTGCAAGGCTCGACCGATTTTTGCCCGATGGTTTTTTGCTTGGCTCCGGATGTATTCTAATGCCGGCTCCTTCCCGGCCGGGGTCCTGTAGAATTCAAGTTCGAATGTCATGGATATTATACAGCGTATATGCTGTTTTATCAAGTCCTCAGATGGCTATCTCTGGCTAATCGATCACCGTGTCCGATTCGGCGATATCCGTTCTTCTTACATACATACGAATCAGCGCCAGAAAAGTTCCGTTCAAACAAGTTAAAAGTTAATCCCCGTCACCGGGATGTGACCAAAATGCCATGACCGGCTAAGCCTGGAATTGCTATAATTACTAACAGAATTTATGCGATGTATGCGTATGCTTTCTCCGCTGTTAGCCCTAGTCTTTGCCGCAGGCTGCGCAACGCTCCAAGCCGCCGGCAAGCCGGTTGCGGCCCAGTCCCAGGCTGAGGAAGCCGCCATCCAGTCCGCTCTCCAGCAGGTCCAAGCCCAGAAGACCGACTACAAGATCAGCAGCGCCGACCTTTTGGGCATCACCGTGTTCCAGCAGACCGACCTGGACCGCAAACTCCGCGTGAGCCAGAACGGCACCATAACCTTCCCGCTGGTAGGCACGCTCAAGGTGGGCGGTCTCTCCGTGGCCGAGGCGGAAGAAGCCCTGGCTAAGAAGCTCAAGGACTACATAGTAAGCCCCCAGATCACCATTTTCATCCAGGAATACGGCAATAAGAAGGTGTTCGTGCTGGGCGAAGTCACCAAGCCCGGCTCTTTTGAGTTGCCTACCGAGTCCAAGCTCACGGTGCTGGAAGCCGTATCCTTGGCCGGGGGCTTTGCCCAACTCTCCGCCCCGGACCGCACCAAGGTCATCCGCAACGTGGCCGGCAAGAGCCAGATCTTCACCATCGTGGTATCCGACATCACCAAGCGCGGCGAGAAAGACAAAGACATCGCGCTGGAACCCAACGACGTGGTCTACGTGCCGCAGAGCTTCTTTTAATCGCCCACCGAGAGCCCATGAACCAAACCCTTGACGCTGAAACCGAGATCGATTTAAACCATTATGTAGAGATAATATTGCGCCGCCGGTGGATCATCCTATCCTCCTGGCTGGTGGTGTTCATCTCCGCGATCCTGATCACTTTCACGACCCGGCCGGTATATCAGGCCAGCACCATGCTGGTCATAGAAAAAGAGCGCAACAGCGGAGGCGCCATATATGCGGGCGGCGCTTTGATCGAGAACAGCAATGAGGACTACTATCAGACCCAGTATAAGCTCCTGCAAAGCCAATCCTTGCTGGAAAAGGTCTACTCGGACTTGAACTTGGCCGCGGCCGAAGATTTCCGCGACCCGGAAGGCGTGGAGAAATTCAAGAAGGCCGTGTCCGTATCCCCGATACTGCGCAGCCGGCTGGTCTATGTCCGGGTCTCTTCCCACGATGCCAAGCTGGCCGCGCAAGTGTCTAATACCATCGGCGAGACCTTCGTAAACCAGAACCTGGCCAACCAATTGTTCATCTCCAAGGAAGTACTGCAGACCTTGAAGCTCGACGAGAATTCCGCGGGTTCCCGTAAGATGTACGATTCCCTGCCCTCGGTGGTCAATAACACCCTGATCCAGACCCTTAAGGGCGAGTACGCCAAGCTCGAAGCCCAATACGCGGATATGTCCCAGCGCTTTACCCCGAAATATCCGGCCATGGTCTCGTTAAAATCCAATATGGCTGCCTTGCATGGGCAGATACAGGCTGAGACGGACAAGATCGTGCAAAGCCTTAAGACCGAGCTCTCCGGCCAATTCAAGGGCAACAATGTCCGCATAATCGATCCCGCCAAGGTCCCGAACCGGCCCATCAAGCCCAAGAAGACGCTTAATCTTATCTTGGGATTCTTGGCCGGGTTGGCCATGGGCTTCTTGATCACGATCATCGTGGAGACCGTGGACCAGACCATCCGCACCCAGGAAGACGTGGAAGCCAAACTAAAATTGCCTTTTTTGGGCTTGGTCCCGTTCTGCGTTTTCAAAGACAAGGCATATGAGCCGTTGCTGTCCAAGGATGCGTCGCTTTCCGGCGAAGCCATCCGCAACCTGCGCACCATGATAGATTTCGCCGGGGTGTCCCAGAAAGCCGCCACGTTCTTGGTGACCAGCGCGGTGCAGTCCGAGGGCAAGAGCCACATCGCCTCCAACTTGGCCGTGGTCTTCGCGCAGATCGGCGGGCGGGTATTGCTCATAGACGGCGATATGCGCCGGCCGACTTTGCATAAGGTGTTCCATATCTCGTCACAGCAAGGCCTGAGCGATTTCTTGGCCGTGGGCGCGGATGTGTCGGAGCTTAAGAATCTGGCGCAGAAGACGGAATTGGACAATCTGCAGGTGCTGCCTTGCGGGCCGCGGCCGCCCAACCCTTCCGAATTGTTGAATACTCCCAAGGTGGGCGCGCTTATGGCTTGGGCCAAGGCCAACTACGACCGCGTGATCGTGGATTGCCCGCCGATGTTTCCGATCAACGACACTATACTTTGGGGGCATCATATCCCATCCGTGGTCATCGTGACCCGCTACGGAGCCACGCGTACGCCCTTGATCGCCAATGCGGGGCAGAAGATCCAGGCCAGCGGCGTAAGGGTGTTGGGTGTGGCCATAAATGCGGCCAAGCCCAGCGGGCTTTCTTACGCGGCTTACGGCCATTACTATCATCAGTATTACCACGATTACCAACGGGACTCATCGTCCCCACGGGAAGTAAAAGTCTGATCCGTAGCTGACGTTCCAGAGGACTATCACATGCCCGGCTGGCTGCCTGAATTATTCTTATTTTCCGCTATCTGCTTTGGGCCTTTGGCCTTTGGCGCGGTGGAGTTCTGGGCGCAGATCATTCTGGAAGTCCTGATATTTTGCGCTTTCATCCTTTGTGCAATCCAGGGACTGCGCAGCCCCAGCTCGCCTGCGCGCCGATTCGTGTTGCCGGCGGTAGGGCTTATCGTCCTGGTCGGGCTCATGCAATGGCTGGCTCCGCACCCTGTGGCTGCTCCTAGCAGCCTTGGCCCATTTACCGTTGATTCAGGCGCTACCGGCAAGGCTTTGCTGCTCTGGTGCGCGTACGCGGCCGCGCTGGCCTGCCTGCCGCAGATATTGGCCCGGCCCGGGGCGATCAAGCGGTTCTCTTGGCTTATTTTCGCTATGGGGGTAGTGGTCTCAGTCATCGGCATCTCTCAGCTTGGCCAAGGCAACACCGCGTATTATGGCCTGCGCCCCGTAGGCATAAACTGGCCTTTTGGGCCCTACACCAACCGCAACCATGCCGCATCCATGATGGGCATGGCTCTTTGTGTCGGGCTAGGCATATTCGTGGAAGGCTTCGCGCGTTGGCGAAGTCATCGCGAGGCCGGTAAAACCTCTGAGAAAACAGCTTTTCAAGTACTCGTATTGTTCCTTATCGTGATCATCGGGTGGGGGATAATAAAGACAACTTGTAGAGGCGCGGTGAATGCCCTGTTCATTGCGGGCATAGTCATGGCAGTGGCGCTCAATGAATTTTCGGATAGGCGTAGAGCAGGCTTGCGTTGGTCGCTGCGCTGTTTGCTTTGC
>JBAZVY010000053.1:0-11839 GCA_041660645.1 Elusimicrobiota bacterium
GCCTGGCTCTGCGCCTTAGCTACTACTCGACCCAGGCCGGCCGTCTGCCCGAGGCGGTGCGGGTGTTGGAGACGGCTAATGCGCGGTGGCCGGCCAACGACCAGATCGCTTATTTCTTGGCATTGGGTTATGACGACACCAAGCAGGCCGAGAAATCCATAAAACTGCTGCGCCAGGTTTTGACCCTTAAGCCCGGATTCCGCGACGCCCGCTATCAATTGGGCTCGTTGCTGGAGAAAGCGGGGCGTATGGAAGAATCGGAGGCTGAGTTCCGGCGCTTGCTGGCGGATAACCCGGACGACGCCGCGGCTCTCAACTACCTGGGGTATTCCTTGGCGGACCGCGGGTTCAAGCTTTTCGAGGCCGAGGGCTGGATCCGCGAGGCGGTGCGCTTGAGCCCGCGCAATCCGGCCTATTGGGATTCCTTGGGCTGGGTCCTGCACAAGCAGAAGCGCTCCACCGAGGCCGTGGCCGCCCTGGAGGCGGCCGTGGCCTGGGCTGGAGACGACGCCACTTTGTGGGAGCATATGGGCGAAGCCTATTCCGGGGCCGGCAGTACGGCTGCGGCTTGGGGAGCTTGGAAGCGCGCCCTGGCCTTAGGCGACACGTCTGCGGCCGTGGCGGGGAAGGCGGCCCAGGCGGCGCGGGGATTCGACGCGGAGGATATGGGAGTCCTGTACCTGGAGCATCTGGCCGCGGTCCATGGACAGGTCCGGCGTCTTAGCGCCATCTGCCGGGTGGAGGGAGATATCCTGGGGCGGCGCTTCCACTATGACGGCATGCTCGGTTTCCGGGGCCCCCGGGAGTTGTCCTTGGACATCCTCGGGCCTTTGTTCGTGCCCATGTTCCGTATCCGTCTGGGCGCGGAAGGTCTGGCTATGGACGCCATCCGGGTGGAGGGCGTGGATCCGGACGCCGTGCGCGCTGCGGTGGAGGGCATGTTCCTGGCTTTGCGCGAATATCTATCTGGGGCCGTATTCAAGCTTCGGCCCGCCTATTATCGTCAGGGCTGGTGGCGCCGGCGTCTGGAAGCCGGCGGCCGGCGTCTGGAACTGGACCGCAGCGGACTGCGCTTGGCCGCGCTGCCGCCGCCGGAAGGCCAGGGCCGGTTGGCGCTGGAGGATTTCATCCTGGTCCGCGGCCATCTGGTGCCGCGGAAACTGACCCTGTCCGGATCCGGGTATCGCCTGTCTTTGATCCTAGACCAGGTGAAAGTCGGTTTCGTGGGCGAATCCAAATAGGAGGGCAGCGTGACATCCACCAAGATGCAGTGTCCGGCCAAGATCAATCTGTTCTTGGAGATCACGGGCCAGCGCGCGGACGGCTATCACCGGCTGGCCACCTTGTTCGCCAAGATAAACCTATACGACGTGCTGGAGTTGGAGACCGCGCGTTCGGGAGTGGCCTTGGAAGTGGTCAGCGACGCGGACGCGTCTTTGTCCGCGGGCCCGGATAATCTGGTCTGGCGGGCAGCCGAGGCCTTCCTTAAGGCTTTCCGCGTGGATGGAGGGGTCCGTTTGCGCCTGACCAAGCGCATCCCCATGGGCGCGGGCCTGGGCGGGGGGTCCTCGGACGCGGCCGGGACCCTGGCCGGCATGATTAAATTATTCGAGATCAAGCTGGACGCCAAGAAAAGGTCCGGGCTGCACCGTATCGCCGCGTCTTTGGGAGCGGATGTGCCTTTTTTTCTGCATCCGGCCCCCTTCTGCCTGGGTACGGGTATAGGCGATCGATTAAAGCCTATAAAAGTCTTGAAATCATTGCCTTATATGGTTTTGGTGTACCCCGGATTGCATGTGTCCACGGTCCAGGCTTATAAAGCCCTGGCCCAGCCCGCCCGGCCCGTCGTGTTGACACGACTTTCCCATCTTGATAAACTAATCCGAAGTTTGGAGCGGGGGCGGCCCGTCGAGGAATGGGAAGGGCTGCTGTTCAACCGTTTGGAAGAGGCGCGCTTGCCCGTTCTGGCTCAAGTCGAACAGGCCCGGAAAGTGCTTTTACAGCTGGGTTTGAGAGGTGCACGGATGTCCGGGTCGGGTTCGTCGGTGTTCGCTTTCGCCGGTTCTCATGCCGAGGCCGAAGCCGCCTGCAAACGCCTGGAAGGCTATCCGTGGAAGGTTTTTCTTACCTGTTGTAACGGTTGAGCGTATCTTGGAGATCACGGAAATCCGGGTTCATCTTCGCAACGAGGACAAACTGAAGGCTTTTGCCACAGTCACTTTTGATAATTGTTTCGTGGTGCGCAACATGAAGATCATTGAGGGGGCCAAGGGGCTCATCCTGTGCATGCCCTCGCGTAAGATGCCGGACGGTACGTACAAGGACGTGGCCCACCCTATAAACATGGGCTTTCGCAAGCTGCTCGAGGACCGAGTCATGGCCTGTTACGAGTCGGAACGCAAGAAGGACGGCGGTCCGGCCGCGGCAGCCAAGGAAAATATATCCGACTCCCAGGTGGTGTAATGGTAACACAGCGGACTTTGAATCCGCTATTCCTGGTTCGAGCCCAGGCCTGGGAAAATCACTATCTAGGATGAGCCAAAGATGAACACACAACGCAAGAACGGCAAATCGTTGGGCGTGCTGATCCTGGCCGCGGGCCAGGGCACCCGGATGGAGTCGGCCATCCCCAAGGTGCTGCATAAGGTCGGCGGCAAGCCCATGATTTTTTATACCTTGCGCATCGCCAACGCGCTCAAGCCCGCGGCCATAGGCATCGTGGTCGGGCACGAGTCGGAGAAGGTCAAGGCCACGGTGTTGGAGCTGGTCAAGGAGGTCGGGATCACCCGGCCGGTGCAGTTCATCCTGCAGAAAGAGGCGCGCGGTTCCGGCAATGCGGTGTTGGAATCGGTGCCCTTCATCAAGAAGTTCAAGACCGTGGCCGTGCTGTGCGGCGACACCCCGCTGTTGACCTACGAGAGCATCTACGCTTTGGCCCAGAGCCACGAAGAGCAGAAGGGGCAAGCCACCCTTTTGACCGCCAAGCTGGCTAATCCCAAGGGCTACGGCCGCATCGTGCGCAGCCCCATGGGCGAAGTATTGCGCATCGTGGAAGAGGCCGTGGCCACGCCCAAGGAATTGAACATCAGCGAGGTCAATTCCGGCGCTTACTGTTTCGAGGTCGACACCTTGCTGTTGGGCCTTAAGGAAATCGCTCCCAAGGGGCCCAAGCGGGAGCAGTTCCTCACCGATATCATGGAGTTGGTCCGCGCCAAGGGCGGCAAGATCAATGCCTATATCAGTTCCAATCCGGAAGAGATCTGGGGCATCAATTCCCGGATCCAGTTGGCCACCGCCGAACGGGTCATCAACCGTCGGATGCTGGAGCGGCTGATGATCTCGGGGGTCACCGTGTGCGATCCGGCCTCCACCCACGTCGACGCCGACGTGGAGGTGGGCCAGGATACGGTGCTGCAGCCCTTCACCATATTGCGCGGCAAGACCAAGATCGGCCGGCTCTGCCGGGTGGGCCCGTTCTGTTTCCTGGAAAACGCCCAGATCGGCAACGAATGCGAGGTGCGCAGTTCCCAGCTCGTGGACTGCCGCATCTTGGAGAAGTGCACGATCGGGCCTTACGCCAACATCCGGCCGGCCTCCATCATCGGGCCGCGGGCCAAGGTCGGTAATTTTTCCGAGGTCAAGGCCTCGCGCATCGGGTTCGGATCCAAGGTCCCGCATCTCAGCTATATCGGAGATGCCGAGATCATGGAGGACGTCAACGTGGGCGCCGGGACCATAACCTGCAACTACGACGGCAAGGTCAAGCACAAGACTTTCATCGGGGCCAAGGCCTTCATCGGGTCCAACGTCAATCTCGTGGCTCCGGTCAAGGTCGGCCGCGGCGCCAAGATCGGGGCCGGTTCCACCATCACCGAGGACGTACCTGACGCGGCTTTGGCCATAGCCCGCGCCCGCCAGGTCAATAAGACATGAGGAATTCATTGTTGGAGAACGCCATGACCGCCAAGCTCCAGGGCCCATCCCCGCAGGAGGAACACCACCATCCGGGGGGCCGCAAGCTGAAGGTGTTCTCCGGCAACGCCAACCCCCGGCTGACCAAGGATATCTGCGCTTATATGGGCATGGACATGGGCAAGGCCTATGTGGGGCGTTTTTCCGACGGCGAGATCAACGTGCATATAGACGAGAGCGTGCGCGGCGCGGACTGCTACGTGGTGCAGCCCACCTGCCCGCCGGTCAATGAGCATCTCATGGAGCTTTTGATCATGATCGACGCCTTGCGCCGGGCCTCCGCCAGCCGGGTCACCGCGGTGGTGCCTTACTTCGGTTATGCCCGGGCGGACCGCAAGAGCGCGCCCCGCGTGCCCATATCCTCCAAGCTCGTGGCCAACCTTTTCACCACGGCCGGCGCCAACCGGATGATCACCATGGACCTGCACGCGGCCCAGATCCAGGGGTTCTTCGAGATCCCGGTGGACCATCTCATCGCGGCGCCGGTGATGTTGGACTATTTCCGCAAGAAGGCGCTGCAGAATCTGACGGTGGTATCTCCCGACGTGGGCGGAGTGGAGCGCGCCCGGGCCATGGCCAAGCGCTTGGAAGCCAAGCTGGCCATCGTGGACAAGCGGCGCCCGCATCCCAACGAGGCTTCGGTCTACAATATCATCGGCGAGGTTGAGGGCCGCACCGCCCTCATACAGGACGATATGGTGGATACGGGCGGAACCTTGATCAAGGTCGTGGAGAAGCTGCGCGAGTGCGGAGCGGCCAAGGTCTATGCCTCCTGCGTGCACGCGGTGTTGTCCGGGGCGGCGCGGGACCATATCGCGGCGTCCGATCTGGAAGAGATGGTGATCACCGATTCTTTGCCGGTGCATCATCTGGAGAGCGGTAAAATCAAGGTCCTGTCCATTGCCCCGTTGATGGGCGAGGCTATATTGCGCAATAATCGCGGATCTTCGATCAGCGAACTTTTTGTTTGAAAAGAGGAGAGTCATGGAAGATATAAAATTGAACGTAGAGATTCGGGACGGTAAGGGCAGCAAGAAGGACCTTTCCACGTTGCGCGCCAGCTTCCGCATACCGGGCGTGATCTATGGGGGCGACAAGCCGCCGGTGCGCGTGGCGCTGTCGGAAAAGGAACTTATGGCGGCGCGCAAGCGCGGAGGCGTCAACGCCATCCTGCATCTGGTCGCGGGCAAGGCGGAGGAGACCGTCATCGTAAAGGATCTGCAGCGCCATCCCGTCACCGATCGGCTGGTGCACGCCGATTTTCAGAGGATATCGCTGACCCAGAAGATCACGGCCAAGGTGCCCTTGCGCATCGTGGGCGAGGCCCCGGGCGTCAAGAACTCCGGCGGCATCGTGCAATACGAGCTGCGCGAGCTGCATGTCCGGGCCCTGCCCAAGGATATCCCGCAGAGCATCGAAGTGGATATCTCCCGGCTCGAGCTCAACCAGCACATCGAGGTCAAGGAGCTGGTCGTGGGCTCCGGGATCGAGGTCTTGGACGGAGCGGAGCATCTGGTGGTGAGCGTGACCACGGTCAAGGTCGTCGAGGAAGTGGCCGCGGCCGTGCCTGCGGCCGGAGCCGAGGCGGCAGCGGAGCCGGAATCCGCGTCCACCAAGGGCAAGAAGGACGAGGAAGGCAAGCTGGTCAAGGAAACGGCCAAGCCGGGCGCTCCCGCCGAAAAGGCCAAGGAGCCGGCCAAGAAGGAAGGCGAGAAGTAAGCCGGCGTCTCCGGGCCCATGTCCTCGGAGAGCCCCTCTGCCGGGCCGGGAATCAGTCCAGTACGACTCGTGGTCGGACTGGGCAATCCCGGCCCGCGCTATGCCCGGACCCGGCACAACGTCGGGTTCCGGGTGGTGGAGCGGCTGGCCGGGGGCTCCGAATGGCGGGACTTCCGGGGGCTGGGGCAGTGGTGCCGACAGGAGGGACTGCTGCTGGTCAAGCCTATGACCTTCATGAACGAATCCGGCCGCATGGTGGGGGCCTTTGCGCATTTTCATAAGGTCGCGTCCCGGAGCATCCTGCTTTGTTTCGACGACGTGGCCTTGCCTTTGGGGCGGCTGCGTCTGCGGCCCCGGGGCTCTTCGGGCGGTCAGAAGGGCATGGAGTCGGTCCTCTCCACTTTAGGCACGGATGAGGTGCCCCGTCTGCGCGTGGGCGTAGGGCCCCAGCCTGCGGGCATGGATTCCGCGGCTTTCGTGCTTTCTAATTTTCGTGCCGAGGAATCCGAACTCCTCGATTCTATGCTGGAACAAGCCAGCGCGGCCGTGCGGGTGGCGGCCGCGGAGGGCCTGGAAATCGCAATGAACCGATTCAACCCTGTCGCATGACGGATATATTCAAGATCTTGGTAGGCGGCGGATGTTTCCTGTTGGGCTTGGGCTATCTTTATCGTCCGGACCTTATAGAGCGCATGTACACGTTCTTGCGCGAGACTCTGCTCAATGACGCGCATCTGGCGTTGGAGCGGCGCAAGTGGGGCGCGTTCTTCCTGCTGGTCGGGTTCCTTTTCCTCTATATGGGATTGACCGCAATGGGGCGGCCATGAACCTGCGCGGATTCGCGGTCGAGTCGCTGGATTGGATCCGGCGGCAGGATCCGGAGGCGGAGGCGGAGATCTATCTGGCCCGGGGCGAGGAGCGCGGCGTGGAGATGCGCGACGGCCGTCTCGACAACATGCAGCACGGCACATCCGAGGGCATCGGCTTGCGCGTGCTTCGCGGCGGCGGCATGGGGTTCGCCGCGGCCGGGGGCATAAGCCCGCAGGCGGCGCAAGACCTTTATCGCCGGGCCCGGGAACAGATGATCCATCTGGGCTCCGACCCCTGCAAGGATTTCCCGGCGCCCGGGCCGGATGCGGCCGACCCGGCCCTGGCCGCCTCTCTCTGGGACGACAGTCTCTTCCAGGTCCCGCTGCAGGAGGTGGTGCAGCGCCTGCGGGCCAGCGAGGCCGCGGCCCGGGCCAGCGACCCGCGCCTGACCAGCATGCTGCGGGCCGGTTATGGGGAATCGCGCGGCGAGGTGGTCATCGCCAACACCCGGGGAGTCTTGACTTGCGATCGGGGCACCTCCACCAGCGTCGGTTTTTCCGCCTTGGCCAAGTCCGGAGACGACGTCCAGGTGGGATCTTCTTTCCTATCGGCTTGTAAGTCCGGAGGGATGGATTTTGATAAGGTGGCGCTGCAGTCCGCGCAACGGGCCGTGGGCCTGCTGGGTTCGCGCAAGCTGCCGGGCGCCCGGCGCTGCGTGGTGTTCGATCCCTGGGTGGCCGGAGATATCCTGGATCTGATCGCTACCTTGCTTTGCGCGGATCAGGTACAGCGGGGGAAATCCCTGCTGGCCGGGACCCGGGGGCAAAAGGTGGGTTCCGAGCTGGTCACCATACAGGATGACCCGCATCGGCTCGGCGGATTGGGCAGCTGTCTGCACGACGACGAAGGCTGTCCGACTTCGGCCAAGACCATGATCGACCGGGGCGTGGTGCGGGAATTCTTCTACGATACCTATACGGGCAAGAAAGACGGCCGTCCGGGCAATGCTTCGGCCGGGCGGGGCTCCTATAAAGGCCTGCCCAGCCCGACGCATTCCAATATGTACCTGGCGCCGGGCCGGTGCAGCCGCGAGGCCTTGATCAGCGGCACCGCGGATGGACTGTTGGTGCTGGAGATCATGGGCATGCATATGGCCGATACCATATCCGGGGAATTCTCGGTCGGGGTGTCGGGCTTGGCCATAACCGGAGGCCGGCTCGGACATCCGGTCAAGAAGGCCATGATCGCGGGCAACCTGAAGCAGCTGCTCGCCAGCATAGACGCGGTCGCCGACGACCTTACTTTTTACGGCAGCATGGGCGCGCCCACTTTCCGGGTAGCCGGGATGAATGTGGCCTGATGAGGCGCTATTGATGGATAGGGCCGCGGCCATCCGGACCCAGGGGCTAGCCAAGCGTTTCGGCAGCCTGACGGCCGTAGCTGGCATAGATCTGAGCATAGCCGAGGGCGAGGTCTTCGCCTTGCTCGGCCCCAACGGAGCGGGCAAGACCACGTTCATCAGCATGCTCTGCACCTTGGTCCAGCCCAGCGCGGGCTCGGCGCTCGTGGCTGGCCATGATGTCGTGCGCGAGGCGCTGGCGGTGCGGCGCAACATAGGCATCGTGTTCCAAGAGCCCAGCGTGGACGATCTGCTCACCGGGCGCGAGAATCTATACCTGCATTCCATGCTTTACGGGGTGCCCCGGGGCGAGATCCCGGGCCGTATGGATAGCATGTTGTCCTTGGTGGACCTGAGTTCGCGCGCCGACGACCTGGTGCGCACTTATTCCGGAGGCATGCGCCGCCGGCTGGAGATCGCCCGCGGCCTCATTCATGAGCCGCGCATCCTGTTCTTGGACGAGCCCACCTTGGGTTTGGACCCAGCCAGCCGGCAAGCCGTGTGGGCGCATATCCGGGCGCTCAAAGCCCGGGCCGGGACCACTATAATCTTGACCACGCATTATATGGAAGAGGCGGACAGCCTGGCGGACCGGGTCGGCATAATAGACCGGGGCCGCATCCGGGAGCTGGGCACCGCCGAGGAACTCAAGCGCAAGGTGGGCGGAGATATCGTGCGCTTGCGGGGCAACGTGGGGCCCGAGGCGTTCGCGGGCATGGATTTCGTCAAGGAGCTGGTCCGGGAGGATGGGGGGCTGCGGCTCACGGTGCAGGATGCGCCCCGGCATCTGAAGGCCTTGTTGGACCGCTGCTCGGACATGACCGAGGTCGAGTTCCGGCGGGTCACGCTGGACGACGTGTTCATGAAGTTCACGGGCCGGCCCATGGCCGATGAAGCGGGCAGCGATACGGTATTCGAGCGGATCGCGCAGGCGGGGAGCACGCGATGAGCCCTATGCGCGCCGCGGCCAATGCCGTATATGCCTTGCTCTTGCGCGAGGTCAAGGTCTATTTCCGGGAAAAAGAGCGCATCGTGTCCATCTTGGTATCGCCTTTGCTTTTTTTGTTCGTGGTGGGACGGGGATTGGCCGGGCATAGCCCGGTGCCAGGATATGATTACCAGCAGTTCATATTCCCAGGCATCTTGTGCATGGTCATATTATTCACGGCCGTAACCTACGGGCTCTACATCATATGGGACAAGCGCCTGGATTTCCTTAAGGAAGTCTTGGCCGCGCCCATATCCCGGAGCACTTTGTTCATGGGCAAGACCTTGGGCGGGATGGTCGGCGCGGTCCTGGAGGCCATCATCCTGCTCCTGGTGGGCGCGGTCTTCATCCTGCCGGTTTCCCCGCTGCGGGCCGTGGGCGCGCTGATCGTATCCGTGCTCATAGCGTTGCTCATGGCCAATATCGGATTGGCCATAGGGGCGCGCATGAAGAGCATGGAAGGCTTCGGCCTGGTCATGAGTTTTTTGACTTGGCCCATGTTCTTTTTTGGCGGAGCTTTGTTCGATCTGACCCAATCCGGACCCTGGCTGCGCCTGGCCGCCTACTTGGATCCTTTCACCTATTGCGTGGACCTGATGCGCTGGGTGATGCTGGGTTGGAGCGTGCTGCCGCCGGCCTGGGACTTGGCCGCAGTCTTGGCCTGCTGCGCGGCGACCACGGTCTGGGGCGTGATCTCTTTCGGCGGCCTTCAGCAGACCCGATAGGCTATGAAGAACGAAGAGCGCGATATCTGCCGGCGCCTGGATATAGAAGATCCCCGGCACGTGGAGATCGAGGCCAAGCGCCGGGTGCGGGATGGACAGGCGGAGAAGCTGCGCGACCACCTGTTCGGGCTCAAGGGCGTGCGTCATGTGCGCGAGGCCGTGTTCTTTGACCAATATCTGGATACCCCGGACCTGGCTTTGCTCAAGAAGGGCGCTAGCCTGCGTTTGCGCTATAAGGGCGACGGCACTTATGTCTATCTGCAGTACAAGGGCCCGGGGTTCTGGCGCGACGGCGTGCTGGTGCGTTCGGAGTTCTGTTCGGACCGGATCACCCGAGCGGTGCGCGAGGAGAGCCACCATGACATCGTGCATTTTGCGGATGTCTCGGTGCGCGACATCCTGCGCGAGCACGCGGACCCGGCCATGTCCGGGTCCATGCGCCGGCATCTGGGCGAGAAGATCCTGGGCCGCATAGACCGCGGAGTGATCCTTTGCCTGTATCGCAAGGATAAGTTCCGGGTCAAGACCGGCAGCGGGTTTTTGGAGCCATCGCTGGACCGGCTGTTCGCTTTCCATATACGTCCGTCTGGACTGCATCCCTTGTCCACGTTCTGGGAGTATGAGGACGAGGTCAAGACCGCGGACGACGATTTGGGTGAAAAAATGGAGCGCGTAGCGGATATGCGGCGCTTCGACGCGCGCTTGGCCAAGCGCTTCGACATGCCCGCGGAGCGGATGGATAAATACCATCGCTGTGCCGCGCATTTCCTGCGTCTGCGGAGATGAGAGCGCGGTTCGTGCTGGTCCGGCCCCGAGACCCCAATAATATCGGCGCGGCCGTGCGGGCCATGGCTAATTTCGGGTTCCGCGACCTGGCGGCCGTAGATCCCTACGGTCCGGTCTGGAAAGAGTCCCGCTCCGCGGTAGGCGTGTCTGACCTGTTACGCGATTGCCAGGCCATGAGCCTGGACGCGGCCATAAAAGATGCGGCCTTGGTCCTGGGAACTTCTGACGGCCGCCGCAGCTTGCGTCGTCCCGTGGTCAGCCTACCGGAATTGTCTGATTACCTTAAGAAGAATCTCCCGAACCGGGGTCGGGTGGCCGTACTCTTCGGTTGTGAGAAGACCGGCCTGTCCCGGGAACATATCGCGCATTGCCATGCTTTGGTGCGCATTCCTACCGTGCCGGAACTGCCTTCCATGAATTTGGGCCAAGCCGTGGCTTTGCTGGCTTATGAGTTGTCGCGTCCGCGAGGCAAGCAAAAGGCTTTGGCTCCAGAACTGGCTCCGGCGCCGGCGGAACAGACCGAGGCTTTGTTGACCGAGTTCTTGCGGGTATTCCCGATACTGGGCTACATGCCGGGCGTGGCCCCGGCCCTGCAGGCCCGCAAGGTGCGCGACGCGCTCAAGCGCATGCGGCCTTGCGCCAAGGACGCGGGTTTGCTGCTCTCCGTGCTGCGCCGGGTGAAATAAGACTGGCGTATGTGGGATAGAGATAGAAAATAAGCCGCCCCCGGCTTGCGCCAGGGGCGGTTATGGTCCGACCTACGATGAACTACTTGCGCTTGGCCGGCTTCTCTTTGACCACGGATTGGGCCGCGGCCAGTATGGCGATGGGTATCCGGAACGGCGAGCAGGACACGTAGCTGAAGCCCAGGCCGTGGCAGAACTCCACGCTGGCCGGCTCTCCGCCGTGCTCTCCGCAGATGCCGATCTTGAGGTCCTTGCGGGTCTTGCGGCCGCGCTCCACGCCCATGCGCATGAGTTCGCCTACGCCCTTCTGGTCTATGGTCTGGAAGGGGTCGGCGGCCAGGATCTCATGCTTGAGGTAGTCGCCCATGAAACCGCCGGTGTCATCGCGGGAGAAGCCCAAGCTCATCTGGGTCAGGTCGTTGGTGCCGAATGAGAAGAACTGCGCCACCTCGGCCAACTGATCGGCCACGATGCAGGCGCGCGGTATCTCGATCATGGTGCCGACCAGATGCGGGATGACGCGCACGTTCTTGGATTTGAGCACCTCGGCGTATACCTTCTCGATGAGGGCGTATTGATTCTTGAGCTCGTTGTCCGTGCATACCACCGGGATCATGATCTCAGGCAGGGTCTTGATGCCTTCCTTGCCCAATTCCACCGCAGCCTCGAATATGGCGCGGACCTGCATCTCGGTGATCTCGGGATAGGTGATGCCCAAGCGCACGCCGCGATGTCCCATCATGGGATTGGACTC
>JBAZVY010000054.1:0-7933 GCA_041660645.1 Elusimicrobiota bacterium
CCGTGTTATATGAAGCATTATCGATATCGAGCGCGGCGTATCCGTAGACATTGCCGGTTATGGTGCTCAAGTCGACGGTGTTGTATTGGGATCCGCCTATTATGCCCAAGCCGTTGCCGGCCGTGTTGCTTACGTAGCATTGCGAGATGGTGTTGGAAGAAGAGTTGTTGATCAATATCGGAGTAAGGGAGCCGTTGGCGGCGGTGACCGAGCTTCGGCTGATGGTGTTGTAATTGGCAGTGTTGGTCATGAAGATGTTGTGGCCGCCATTGCCGAAGACCAAACATTGCGAGACCGTGTTGGAAGAAGAATTGTTTATGTATATGCCGTAGTTGCCGGTGTTGGCCACCGTGCTCAGTGATATATTGTTGCCGTTGGACGCGCTTTCCCATACTAAACCGTAGGTCCCGATGCTGCTCAGGTAGGAGCGGGTGATGGTGTTGGAACTAGAGGCTACCAGGTCGATGGCCGCGCCGCCGCTGACCGTGACCATGGTGCTCCGGTCTATGGTGTTGTAGCGGGAGCGGTTCATATTCGCGGCTATGCCGGTTGGGTTGCTGGCCAAGAACACGGTGAAGGTGTTGGACGAGGCGCCGTTTAGATATAGCGCGTAATACGCGGCGGAATTGGCCTGGGCGGAGCTGAATTCCACCCGGGTCATGGTAGAGCCGGTCAGGGATAGTGCGTGCCGGCTGCCATTGACCGTGACGCTGGAGTAGCCCAGGTAGTTCCAGCTCGACAGGCTGATGCCGGCGACGTTTATGTACCCGCCCCCTCCCCAGGCCCCGTCCACGTTCACGCTGGAGATGCTGATCAGGCTCGAGGAGGCGAGCACGCCGTAGGTGACGGTGTTGGTGGTTATGACCGTGAGGTGCTCCAGGCTCACGCTGGAGTTCTTCACCCAGAAGCCCGCGTATGAGGCTTGCGGCGGGATGATTATGGGCGCCGAGCTGACAAAGCTGGGGTCGGACATGATGCGGAGGGTGTCGGTGGTGTAGGTGAAGGTGAAGCCTTCCACCGTGATCTGCTCGGAATAGGTCTGGGTGTCGCGGACCACGATACAGGTCGTGGTGGGCAGGTTATTGGGCAGGGCGGCCAGGGCGGGCTGGATGCGGGTATAGTCGCCGGTATTGTTTTGGATGACGTTTTTGACCAGGCCGCAGCCCGTCGGGGCGATAAAAGGGGCCGTGTAGCTCAGCGAGGCTTGATCGGTCTGGCCATAGGAGCCTTGGTTGGCGCGGGCGCCGTTGTCGGCGGGTTCGGCGCCCAGGTTGGTGGGAGGCAGGCTCACGTAAGAGCTCAGGGGTTCGGCTGGGTCGGCCGCGTCTATGGTCAGCGAGGTAACGGGATCGGTCCCGTCGAAGGCGTTGCTTATGGGATTGAAGCGGCCGTCGGCGGCCTGGGACATGGGATGGAAATCCTCGATGTTGGCCGAGGTGTCGTGCCAGTAGGGGTGGGCGCTTATGGAGTTAGCATCCTCGCCCGCGGCCTTCCAGGCGGCCAGGGTGGTATAGGTCGGGGTGCCCCAGGTGGCCATGCGGGAGGTGCCGGAGCTGAACCAGTCGTTGTAGTCCGAGTTTATGCCCGAGCCAGGCGCGTTCATGCTTAGGTTCGCGAAATTGGCGCCCGCGGTCCACGAAGACAGGAATATGTTGTTGCGGGCCGTGATCGTGGAGTTGTTGAGCTGCAGCAGATATGCGGTGCTCATGCCAGTTCCCGTGGAGTTGACGTCGTTGAAATTGAAGTCTATACCGGCGCTGCTGCCCGTGAAATAAGCGTTTATGGCGCTGCCGCCCGTGGTCAGGCCCGGGTTGTTTATGCGGTTGTGGTGGAAGTTTATACCCGCGGAGTTCTGCACGTATAGGCCGTATGCGGTGGACCCGGTGTTGGTCGCGGCGGTGCGGCGATAGAGGCCGTTGTTATATATGGTGGCGCCGGTGGTCAAGCCGCTGAGGTATATGCCGTAGGTCGGGGTGAAGGCGCTGGTGGCCGGGATCTCTATCGTGTTCGAGGCTATTATGACGCGGGCATTGACCATGGCTCCGATGCGGATGCCATATTGGCCGCTGGCTTTGAATATGTTGGAGGATATCGTCATCAAGCCTTGGTGGTAGGGGGCTCCGGAATACAGGTATACGCCCGTGCCCTGCCCGCCGGATATGAATGTGTTGGAGGATAAGGTCATGTTGACTGCGCCATAGCTCGCGTATACTCCGTAGCCTGCGGTGTTGGTGGCGACTATGACGCTGTTCGATACCACGGTGCTGGTGGTGTTGTAGATGTAGACGCCGCGCGGGCCTTGGATATAAGAGTCGGTTATGGTGTTGGAGGAGGCCCGGTATTGGTAGACGCCATAAGTGATGCTGCCGGCGACCCCGCCGTCGGCGGTTATGGTGCTGAAGCTTATGATGTTGCCTTCGGAGCCGTCGTCTAGGTAAGCGCCATATCCGGAGGTGGAGAATAGGACGCTCCGGGTGACGGTATTGGAGTCGGATGCGCTGGTATAGAAGCCATAAAGTCCGTTTAGGGTGCTGTCTTCGATGGCGTTGAAATTGGAATTGCTGATCAGCTCCACGCCGCCCTCTTGCGGGGCAGTGGCCAAGACTTTCCGGATGGTATTGTAGGATCCGCCAGTTATGTAGAGCGCGGATTTTGCGAAAGATGAGATGGTGCTGAAGCTTATGTCGTTGTAATTGCCTGCGAGCAGCATGCCGTATCCGAGGTTGGTGTGGGTGAATAAACTGGTGGTGATCGTGTTGGAGGATGAGGCGTTTATGTAGATGGGATAGCTGTAGCTGTCGCTGCAGGTGACGCTGCTCTGGGATATCTTATGGGAACCGCCGGAATCTATCCGTATGGTGGACTCCAAGGAGTTGCTGGCAAATAGCCCGACGATGGTGCAGGATGAGGCGGCGCTCAAATGCATCGCGAAATACGAGGCCGAGGCGTTTACCGCCGTGGAGTAGGCCACCGTGGTCATGCTCGAGGCGGGCAGGTATATGCCGTGCGCGTCCTGCACCGTGATGCTGGAATAGCTCAGGGTGTTCCAACTGGCCAGGTTCATCCCGGCGCCGGTGATCTTGTTGCCTCCGTCCACGTTCACGCTGGATATGGTTATCAGGGGCGAGGAGGCCCAGATGCCATAGCTCACGGAGTTGGTGGGTTTGATGTCGAGGTTGAGGATGTTGACGCTGGTCTGTCTGATGGTGAACGCGGCGTCGCCGCCGGTCGGGGCCACGGTCGGGTGCAGGCTGAGCGCGGGATCGAGCGTTATGGTTATGGAAGAGTTATTGTGGGTGAAGCCTTCCACGGTCACGTTTTCGGGGTAAGTAGCGTTATCCTTGATGACCACGCAGGCCGGGCCGGTCAGGTTATGGGGCAAGGCGTTTACCGCGGATTGGATGGTCTTGTAGGGCCCGTTGGCCTGGTGCACGTTGCGCTGGATGGCGCAATAGGCGTTGGAGAGCGAGGCCTCGGCCGTGTTGCCGTAGGAGCCCAGGTTGGCGTTGCTGCCGTGGGGCGGGGGCTCGTTGTCGTAGGGCTCCAGGTTGTCGGCCGCGTCTATGGTGGGCGAATCCATGCCGTCCGTGGACGTGAGGTCGCCCGTGGCCGAGCTGTAGCGGCCGGTCGTGGACATGGGATGGAAATCCTCGACATTGGCCGAGGTGTTGTACCAGTAGGGGTTGGCGGCTATGGAGTCGGCATCCTTGGCGGTGGCCTGCCAAGCTGCTAGGGTCGTATAGTTAGCGCCCCAGGTGGCCATTCGAGAAGTTCCGGAGCTGAACCAGTCGTTATAATCAGAGTCTAGGCCTGAGTTGGCGAGCATGGTCAGGTTCGCGGCCGTGCCGGACACGGGCCAGGAGGATAGGAATATGTTGTTATGGGCCGATACCGTGGAAGCCGCTAGTTGCAATAGGTAGGCGTTGGTCAGGCCCGTGCCAGTGGAATTTACGTCGTTGAAGTCGAAGTCGATGCCGGTGCTGCCCGTGAAATAGGCGTTGACTACGTTGCCGCCGGTGAGCATGCCCGGGTTGCTTATGCGGTTGTGGTGCAGGTTTATGCCTGAAGAGTTCAGAGAATATATGCCGTATGTGGTGTAGCTCCCGTTGTTGCCTGGGGAGCGATAGTAAAAGCCGTTGTTGTATATGGTCGCGCCCGAGGTCAGGTTGTCCAGGAATATCCCGTAGGTAGTGCGGGCATTGCTGATCGTAGGCAAGATAGTGTTGGATGTTATCCATACCTGGGCGTCCGCCGGTTGCGTGAGGATATATATGCCGTATTTGGCGCCGGGCATGATGGTGTTGCTGGAAATAAAGAGCGGTCCGGGCCCCGCCCTGAAGTTTAGTCCGGAGGATAGCGGCGCGCCTTGGATTCGATTGCCCAGCAGCGAGATCTCGCCGGCGCCATCGAACAATGCGCCGTGGCTGTTTTGGCTTTGGATATAGGATCCGCTTATGGTGATGGCAGTCGAGCGGTATATATCAAGGCCAAGGCTGGAAGCGGACATGGTGCTGTTGGTTATGGTGGCGGAGCTGATGTTGGATAGATATGCGGCTTCGTACCCGGATATGAAGCATTGATCCACGGTGTTGGAGGAGGTCGTGAGCAAGGTCAGGCCGTAATTGTTGGGGCCCATTATCGTGCTGGTCCTTACGACGTTGGCTTCGGAATGGTCCCATATGTACAGGCCGTTATCGTATCCGTATATGAAGTTGTTGCTGATGGTGTTGGATGAGGCTTGGCGGGCATACATGCCGTTACTCGACGCGCAGGTGATGGTGCTGTTGGTTATGGAATTGGAACTGGAATACATGATGAGGGCGCCATAATCTCCGATGGGAGTATGTATGAAGCACCGGTCGATGTTGGCGGAAAAAGAGGCGTTTATGTGCAGGGAGCCGTAGTTGTTGGCGGCGGCGAAGTTCGCGGTCATGGTGCTGTTGGTTATGGTGGTGTAATTGGACCCGTTTATCAAGGCGGCGCTCCGGGTGGCGCCGTATATGAAGCTGTCGCGTATGGTGTTGGACGCGCTGTTCAGAAGGTATATGCCGTTGTAGGCCCCGGTCATGGTGCTCAGAGTTATGGTGTTGGAATCGGAGGCGGCGTCGAATATGGAGCCGTAGTATCCGTCGCCGGATAGGAAGCTCCTGCTGATAAAGTTGTTTTCTGAGCCGTCGAGGCTAAGGCCGTTGCCGGCGGCACTCTGCAGGAACATGCCGGTAATGGTGTTGGATGACGCATTGGACAGGGCTAGCGCGGCATTGCTGCCGCTCGTGACCATGCCCGTGCTCAATGAGATCGTGGTTCCGGAGCTGTTGAAGAGCCTTATGGCGTTGGCGTTGGCGATCGTTATGCTGGAGTAGGATAGGGTGTTCCAATTGTAGAGGCTCATGCCCGCGGTGGATACGGTCCCGAGCAGGGTCATGCTCACGCTGGATATTTCCACGAACTGTCCTGTGGATTCCACGCCGTAGGTCACGTTATTGCTGGTTTCTATCCGGATATCCAGCAGGCTTACGCTGGAGTTGTAGATGTAGAATGCCGCGCCTGAGGTCGGGCTGACCCGGGAGCAGGTGCTGGCGGCCAAGCCCGGGTCGGACATTATGGTGATGCGGTAGGTGTTGGCGGTCGGGACCTTGTTTTGGACCGTGACCTGCTCGCTGTAAGTGCTGCTGTCTACGATTATGCAGTAGTTGGCGCTGTAGCTGGCCGGGATGGCGTTGACCGCGGCTTGGATGGTGCTGTAAGGGCTGCTGCCAACGGGCTTCCTGACGCTCAGGGTGGTGCCGCAGGTATAGGCCCAGGCCTGGGCGGCTCCGGCCAGGATCAATAGGGCGGCTAGGGCCAGGCTGCGGATTTTACCGACGGGCCTGAGAACGCGCGCGCGAAAAAAAATAAAATCCACGGCTAGGGAGGATAATGAGAAGACAGTATTGGCGCTAAATAAAAAAAGACGCATTATTGCGCGCGCCTGAAAGTCCATTGGTGTAATTATTGATTATCCCTGCGAAATATCTATTACAAAGGTGCGAAATCCGTGCGCAATTGCGTCATTTGCCACGTTTAAATCCCCTTTCCAGCTTTTCGTTTAAAAAAACAACCTAATTTGGGGTCGGATCTTGACTTTTGACTAAAGCGCTGCTTGTATGCGTGTGCGCGCTTTGCGGTGCATGCCCGATTTTGCTCAATGCTTTTTGTATCCAGTCTTGCGCTTGCTGGGCGCCCTTGTTCGTGATCCTGTATTTTGTCCCTTTGCCTCTGCCGATGCTTGTGGCCAACCCTTCTCGTTGTAATGGGTTGTAGACCCGGTCCAGGCGTGAGAATCGGGTCAGCCCGGATTCTTTCATATCATCTGATAGGTGTGTAACTGGAATGTCCGCCATATTCAGGATGCGGCGGTAGCCGTACATCAAGGCCAGCAGCGCGGTGCCCGCATCCTTCGCTTCTTGGGGTATGCGCAGGCTTAGTCTCCGGCTTTGTGTGTCTACGGAGAATGCTTCTGCTAGTGCTGGGTCGGGCATATTGAATGGTTCTGCTTCAGAGAAGGCGCGGGGCTTGGCTTGGGTTTTCGATGGTTTCCGGGATTCCACTAGTCGGACCAGGTCCTTGAATTCCGAGAATTGGGCGCGGACCGTGGTTTCCGGGCCGGCGGCCTCGAATTCATGCTCGCCCACGCGTACTTTAATCTTATACTGTAACATTAGGCTCCGAACGGAAGTGTTGCAGGAAAGCCATTTTCTGTCAAGAGGTCCCCCGCTTTCTGTCAGGGCGAAATTTTACCATTTGCGAACAGTTGTTTTTGTTAATTCTGCAGGGCGGGGCTTGATGCCTATGTCGGAGTGTGTCAGAATGCTCGGGCTGTAGTCAAAAATCAAGATACGACCCCTTTCCTCCTCTTTCCTGGAACAAAAATCGACTGTGATCGTATGTTATATATGGCTAGAGCGCTTAGAATCGAATTCCCTGGGGCGATGTATCATGTCCTGAACCGCGGCAATGCGCATCAGGATATTTTTATTTGCGATGAGGACTTCCAGACATTTCTGGACCTGCTTGGCGATGCGGCTGTGCGGCATGATTTCAGCATCCATGCTTATGCGCTTATGCCCAATCATTATCATATTCAGATCGAAGCCAAGAGAGGCGAATTGGCTGATGGGATGCGGCGGATCGACGGACGCTATGCCCAATATTTCAACAAGCGCCACCAACGCGTGGGTCATGTGTTCCAGGGCCGTTACAAGTCGCTGCTGATAGACAAGAACAGCTACTATCTTACGGCGCACCGGTATATCCATCAAAACCCGGTGAAGGCGGGCCTGGTCCGGCGGCCTTGGGATTATGAGTGGAGCAGTTGCCGAGAATTCGTAGGCTTGAGGAAGTCCCCCCAGTGGCTGGAGGTCGGGACTGCGTTGGCGCGTTTCGACGGGGATCCGGACGGGTATGCCCAGTTCGTGTCGGCCAGCACGCAGGAAAATCTGGAGCAGATGGCGAAGGGCCGGTGGTTTGTGGGCAGCGAGGAGTTCGCAGCCGAAATCAGGGATAGGATCGGGAGGCCCGCAAAATTATCCAGAGAATATCCTTTCCAAGAACAGATCATGGAGCGGCCGGATTCCGAGGCGGTCTTGCGGGCTATCGCAGCGTGCGGGTGCGGAGCTGCCCGGGGCGGGCGTAGAGAGTTGGAGATTTTTCTACTGAGAGAGGAATCGCGATTGTCCTTGCGCGTGATCGCAGACCGGTATGGACTGAGTCCTTCCGGAATAAGCCGCAGTGTGGCGCGGACAGCGTTGCGACTGGGGAACTCGGACGAACTGGCGGGCTGGGCGGGCCGGGTCAGGGCTCATTTAGGTGCGGAGGGTCGGTCAAAAGTCAAGATCTGACCCCGTCGCCCACTTGGGCGTAGGAGTCGCGGCTTTCCCATAAGCGGACGCTG
>JBAZVY010000054.1:7943-11825 GCA_041660645.1 Elusimicrobiota bacterium
GAATATGAGGCGGGCGATGTTCTCGGCCGTGGGGTTTCCGGTGACCGTGACCACGGGCTCTCCGGCTTTGCGCAGTATCGGCGCCAGCGGGTCTCGGGCGTTGAGCAGCATGCGGTGGTCGAGTTCGGCCTTGACCCAGCGCTCGACAGTGGACTTGATCCGGTAGAAGTCCATGACCATGCCTAGGCGGTCGAGTTTGGCTTTGCGCAGGGTGACTTCAAGCCGACCGTTGTGGCCGTGCAGGTGCCGGCATTTGCCTCGATAATCGAGCAGCCGGTGGCCGTAGCAGAAATGTATGACTTTGGTGACTGTGGGCATTTTATGCGATGAGCCGGCCGCCGTCCACGGGCAGGGCGGCGCCGGTCACGAAGTCCCCAGATTCTATTAGATAAAGCACGGCCTTGGCCACGTCTTCGGGCGTGCCCAAGCGGCCTGCTGGGTTGGCCCGGGCCACGATCCGGGCCCGGCGCGGGGGCGTGCCTTCGGGCAGCAGGACGGGGCCGGGCATGACGGCGTTGACCTGCACTTCGGGCGCGAGTTGTTTAGCTAGGGCCGTGGTCAGGCACAGCAGTCCGGCCTTGGATACGCAGTAAGGGATGTATGCTGGGTAGGGGCGCAGTCCGGACCAGTCCGCGATGTTGATTATCTTCCCTTCCCCGGCGCTGTGCATGCCGGGGGCCACGGCTTGGCTGAGGAAGAAGGCGGCGCGCAAGTTGACGTCCATGTGCTCGTCCCATTGCGCGGGCGTGGTCTCGGAAAACGGCGTGCGCTTATAGGCGGAAGCGTTGTTGATCAGAACGCTTATGCCGCCGAAGCGTTTGGCCACGGCCGCGGCCATGCGGCGGACGGCCCGTATGTCGCGGAGGTCGGCCGAGACCGCCATGCAATCGCGGCCGAATCCGGCTTTCATGTCTGCGGCCAGGCGGGCGGCTTCACGTTGGGAGCGGTGGTAGTGTATAGCCACGCGGGCGCCGCGCGCGGCCAGGGCCAGCGCGATAGCGCGGCCGACCCGGCGGGCAGCTCCGGTCACCAACACGGCCCGGCCTTGCAGCCGCATCAGCGCTCTCCGGGCCCGGCTGGAGGCCGGGCCGGGCCGCGCGGGATCTGGTGCATCAGTCGCATGGTCATGGCTTGGAATTTGCGCATCATGTCGTTTTGCTCCTGGGCGGACAGGGCCTTGCCTTCGGCCATGGAACTCTG
The DNA here is from genome assembly GCA_041660645.1 of Elusimicrobiota bacterium. Classification (GTDB taxonomy): domain Bacteria; phylum Elusimicrobiota; class Elusimicrobia; order UBA1565; family UBA9628; genus UBA9628. The sequence continues at coordinate 9,144 of JBAZVY010000054.1, forward strand.
CATGCGGGTCAGCATGGCGGTCAGCTCCTTGACCTGCTGGGCTTGCTCGGGCGACATGTTATGGGTGACGCGCGGGTCGTTGAGCATGGAGGTTATCGGCGCCAGCATGCTGCTGGCGGCTTGCTGCATGGCTTGGGCCTGCTGCTGCGGGTCGATCGTACGGCTGGCCGGGGGCCCGGATAGGAGGTCTAGTCCGGATGGCTGTTTGTCGTCGGACGGGCCGAGGGGCATGGCGAACTCCGGCAGCTTTTCGAGCCGTTCGTCAATATCAGCTGGCGGGGCCCCGGCTGGCGCCGCGTCGGGCCGGCCTCGGGCGGCTTCGACTGATCCCGCGACCCGATGCAGTTGGCCGCGCAGCCACCATTGTCCGGCCAATGCGGCGGCGGCCGCGAGACAGAAAACTATGGCGGCGCGGAGCTTGGGCGCGCCGTGCAGGCGGTGGGCCGCGGTCATTCCGAGATATGCGCCCAGCAGGGAGGGCAGGGCCCAGGCGAGTTCGAACCAGTTGAGCATGGCTTGCAGTACGATCAGCGCGGATAATAGGGAGAGGGCCTGGAAGCTGCGCGCAAATCCCGCGGTCCCGCCTGCGGCCCGCATCAAGCCGTGCAGCACGGCGGCGGCGGCGAAGCCGGCGGGCAAGGCCAGCGCCAGGCCGGCGGCCAGCGCGAGCAGCAACACGGCCGGGGAATAGTGACTCAGGACGGACATGGAGATCGCGGATTTGGTGAAGTTGACGGCATAGGCGGCCGTGCTGAAGGCCAGGAAATTGGCGAGCAGGAGCATGTAGGCTGGGACCGGGCGTTGGGCCGCGGCCGTGAATGCGGCGGGGGCGCGGAAGGCGAGCGTCAGGGTATCTTCAAGCATGGCGGCCAGTCCGTATGGCTGGGCCGGGGCGGCGTCGTTCGGGCCGGCTTGGGCGATAGTTCCGCCAGTTGGGGGCTGGGGCGTAGGTGTGGGTTCCATATTGGTTTTTATTTTAACTAAGGCCGATTCAGGTAGCTGACATGCGGGATGCTGCGTTGTTCGCAGTGCGGGCAAGATAGCGACGGCTCGCCCTGGTAGGAACTGTGCATGAAGGTGAACCAGTCTGAGGCGTAAGAAGCGGGCTGGGCGTCCGCTGTTCCCACGGCCGAATCCGGACCGGCCGGGGTGAAGGTAAGCATGAATATGTGTCCGCAGTAGCCGCATTGCAGGCTGACTAGGACATCGCCCGCTGGGCGGGCGTAGGTTCTGGCAAATAGGGCCCAGCCTTGGCTGCCGGTACGCGGCGGCTGGGTCTGGAGCCTGTGATGGGAGAGCAGGCGCTGGCCTAGGGGCTGGCCCCGGCGGTCGTATACTTCGGCTACCGCGTTGGTGACCAGCCTTACTTGCGCGGCTACAAAGCTGGCTTTGCCGGTGAAGAACCTTCCGCGCCAGGCCAGAGTGCGCAGTCCGAACCAGAAACGAGTCGGCAGTGCGGCCCAGGAGGATGATCCCTTCACGTGCAAAGTATAGCTAAAAATATCCTCTCTGGTTCGTGGCGCAAGCCGGTGAAATTAGGTAGACTTAAAACGTCAGCGGGTCGTGCGGCTGACTGGATAACAGGTGCCGTTCGATATCTTGCCTAAGCCGTCCGGGGATGCATGCGTCTGAGCGTCCGTCTTGCCCTAGTTTTTTCTTTTTTTGGTCTAGCTATCGCCGCCGGCTTCCTGTATAACCATATACGCACCATCCGCCGCGAGACTTACCGGCAGGCCGAGAACATGGCGGCGGCCACTTCGACCGCGGTTCGGGCCTTGGTCGCGGCTCAGGCCCGCATAGGGAAGTTCAACGATCTGGGCGCCAACCTGGCGGCCATGGTCCGGCAGGCGGGCATAGCCGTAGTCGAGGTCCGCGATCGCCGGGGAAATCTCATATTGCGGCGGGTGGATGAATCGCGCTGGCTGGGGCGTCAGCCCCATCCGGGCGTACGCCTGCAACAGGTGCCGGATGGAGTATATGACGTGCAGGCGGATGTGCCTTTGGGGGCCAAAGGGCGGGGTACGGTATTGGTCGGCTATCGTACCGGAGACCTGGAGCTGCGTCTGGCCGAGATCGAGGGACGAGCCGTGCAATGGGGCGTGACCGCTTTTTTGGGCATCGTGATCATGGGTTGGCTCATGGGCGCCTGGTTCGGTTGGCGCATCGAGCGCTTGGTGCCGCGTTTTGAGGCCTTGCCCAAGGATCCGGAGCGCTTCCGGCCGCTGGGCGGAGACGACGATTCCGGAGATGAGGTCGCGCGTTTGGTGGCCGCGTTCAACCGCATGGGCGCGGTGCTCAAGGATGAGACCCGCCGCCGTAGAGAGCTGGAGTTGGAGAAACGCGAACTCTCCGCGATGCTGGTGCATGATCTTAAGACCCCCCTCACGGTGGTGCGTTCCGGCGTGACTTTGCTGGAGGATCAGCTCGAGGACATCGAGGGCGGTGGGGTCGGGATCGGGCATAAGCGCACTTTACACTTGCTGCATATGTCCACGGAGCGATTGCAGCGCATGATCGAGGACGTTCTGCAGTTGGCGCGCATGGATGAGATACCGGGTTTGCGCGAATCTAAGACCGTGGACTTGGCCGCCATGGCCGCGTCTTGTGCAAAAGATTTCGGCTTGATCGTGGCTGACCGCAAGCAGAAGCTGGTATTGGATGAGCTTCCGGAAGATGTCTTGG
>JBAZVY010000055.1:0-11801 GCA_041660645.1 Elusimicrobiota bacterium
GCCGGATTCTTGGATTTCAGCATCAAGCCCAGCGAAGGGGCGCTTTCCGCTTCGGCCTGGGTACTGCCGGACCTGGCCACCTGCCCGGAATGCCTGGTTGAGATCGCTGATAAGGAAGCGCGCAGGTACGCGTATCCTTTCACAAATTGCACGCTCTGCGGCCCGCGCTTCACTATAATTACGGCAATACCTTATGACCGGCCCAACACCACCATGGCCGGGTTCAAGCTTTGCGATGAATGCCAGATGGAATACGCAGACCCGCGCGACCGCCGCTTTCATGCCCAGCCCATAGCCTGTCCTAAATGCGGGCCTAAGATCTGGCTGGATCCCGCGCCGAGTCCGGCCCCGAATGGACCGATGGAAGTCTTATATCAAGCCGCGCAGAAGATCCGGTCCGGCGAGATCGTGGCCCTCAAGGGCATAGGCGGGTTCCTGCTTTTATGCGATGCACGCTCTTCCGCGGCCGTGTCCCGGCTGCGCGCGCGCAAGCGCCGCCACGAGAAGCCTCTGGCGGTCATGTTCCCGGATTTGGAGCAGCTGCGGGACGCTTGCCAGGTCTCAAAATTGGAAGCCGAATGGCTGGATTCCGCGGTCGCGCCTATAGTGCTGCTTAAGCGCCGGCCGGACCCGGCCGGAGACCTTATCGCGGCCGAAGTCGCGCCCGGCAATCCCTGGCTGGGAGCCATGTTGCCTTACGCGCCGCTGCATCATCTGCTCATGGGCCAATTGGGCTTCCCAGTGGTGGCGACCAGCGGCAATCTTAGTGAAGAACCCATCGTTTATCAGAATGACGAGGCTAAAAAATGTCTCCAAGGCATAGCGGATTGCTTCCTAATGCATGACCGGCCCATAGCCCGGCATGCGGACGATTCCATAGTGCGTCAGGCGCGCGGCCGGCAGCTCGTGCTCAGACGCGCCCGGGGATTGGCGCCTATGCCCTTGCGCGTCAATCCCAAGCTTCTTCCGGTCTTGGCCTTGGGCGCGCATCTAAAGAATACCGTGGCCGCGGCCTGGGATAAGCAGATCGTACTCAGCCAGCATCTGGGGGATCTGGAAACCGCGGCCAGCCTGGAAGCTTTCCAGGCCGCAGTCAAAGACCTGTGCGCGCTCTATGGGTTCAAACCCAAGAAAGTGGTCTGCGACCTGCACCCGGACTATGCCTCGTCCCGGCACGCGGAATCCCTGGGGCTGCCTATCGTGCGCGTGCAGCATCATCACGCGCATATCGCGGCCTGCATGGCGGAGAATGACGCGCCTCCGCCGGTGCTGGGCGTGGCTTGGGACGGCCTGGGTTTGGGCACGGACGGCTTGGTCTGGGGCGGCGAGTTCCTGATCGTGGATGAGACCGGGGCCAAGCGCTTCGCACACATGCGGACATTCCCGCTGCCTGGCGGAGAGGCGGCGATTCGAGAGCCGCGTCGCTGCAGCCTGGGATTGCTCTTTGAAATGAACGCGGACCTGGAGCGGCTGCATGCCATGTTTCCGGAAGGTTGGGAAGCGGCGCGCAAATTGCCCGCGGCTTTGGCTTTGTCGCCGAGGACCTCCAGCGCGGGCCGGCTTTTCGACGCCCTAGCCTCGCTGGTCGGATTGCGCCAAGCTAACTCGTTCGAAGGCCAGGCCGCCATGGCGTTGGAGCATGTCATCGATGAGTCTGCGGGCGATGAAGCCTACCCCTTTCCCTTGAAGCCGGGTTCGTCCTTGATCGCGGACTGGGAGCCGTTGGTCCGGGCCGCGCTTGCGGACGTGTCCGGGGGTGTGCCCGTGGGCCGGATATCCGCGCGTTTCCATAATGCTCTGGCCGAACTGGTCGTGTCCGTAGCCAGACGTGCCAACTTAGAACGCGTGGCTCTGTCCGGCGGGGTGTTCCAGAACGCTTATCTGAGCAGCCGGACTGCGGAACTGCTGGAACGCTCCGGGTTCCAGGTCTTCACCCACCAACGCCTGCCGCCTAACGATGGCGGCATCTCCGCTGGGCAAGCCTTCATCGCCGGGCAAGACTGGGCCTGCTAGCCTTTCGGTGCCTGGCATTCGGCTTTTTCGGGTATGGAACTATTTATCTGTTCAATCGTATGTTTGTCATGGGCAGAAAACCAAGGGTCTACCAGTCGGGTGGGATTTATCATGTCATGTCCCGCGGGAATGACGGGCAAAATATATTTTTTGACAGCAACGACTATAGGGAGTTTATTCGAATCTTGGATAAGGCCAAGACGCGATTTGATTTCAAAGTCTATGCTTACTGCCTTATGCCCAATCATTTCCATATTCTTGGGCGCACTTTAGGAGCGCCATTAGACAAAGTCATGCATTGGATTCTGACTTGTTATGCGAAATATGTGACGCGAAGGAGACAAATACGCGGACATCTATTTCAGTCTCGGTACAAGGACCGTTCTTGTACAGATGAGCATTATTTCTTTACGCTGCTTAGGTATATCCATTTGAATCCTGTGCGCGGAATACAAGTAGAACGGCCTGAGGATTGGCCGTATAGCGGGCATAATGAGTTGTTGGGGAAAAGAGGATTCGGCATAGTGGATGCGGATTTTGCGTTATCGTTTTTTGCTGCGGATATCGAGTCCGCTAAAAATAGATATGCCAAATTCATAGAGGATGGAATCCATGATTGCGTCGACGCCCCGGATCCATTCGAGGTACAAGCATCTGGCTCGGAGGGCAATCCCGCTGCGCCTAGTGGGGATAATGGTGGTTGGGTTCAGGCGGGTACGGGCAGAGGGGTGTTATTAAGGATAGCGGATGAGACCTTAAAAGAATGGGGGATGGATTCGACGGCTTTAAATATTGATAGCCGTGCTCGCGTGGTGGTTAAGGCTAGATATGAATTTATCCGTAGGGCCGTAATATCAGGGTTCAGGCCAATAGAGATCGCAAGGTTTTTGAATTGTGCCCCATCCGTCATCACCAGCGCGGTCGGTCGAGCGGATTTGCAGAAATCGCGAAAGACAGGCACCAGTTAAATTCTTGCGCTGAGCCAGGCTAGCAGGGCCAGGATCAGGAATTGGGCGTCCACCGCGGCTTCACCCCAGAAGCCCTTGGGGATGCGGCGGAAATTTCCTACCGTGGAGATCAGCACGAACACCAGGTTGCCGGCCAGAAGCGCGCCTACTAGATGGCTCTTCCAGCCCATGGTCAGCAGTATTATCAATATGCCGGTGAGCAGCGCCTGGATGGAGCCCAGAGTGGTGTAAGTGCGCGACATGCCCATGGCTTTGTAGAAATTCTCCCGGCCCACGATCAGGTCGCTGTGTACTGCGCTGATGCCCAACATGACCGAGCGGATGAACACCAGCAGGATGGCGAAGAGCACGGCCAGGTAATTGGCCTTGGTGAAGGTTATGCCTTGGTGCAGGCCGGGCAGATAAGCGCACACCATGCCCCAGCCCAGGGCCGTGGCTATGTCGCGCGAGCCCGGGAAATCCGTCTTGCCGGTGCGGCCGTAAAGGAAGCGGAAGGGATAGAGCGCGCCCAGCATCCAGCAGAAGAACACCACTACGAACATCTTTATGCTCAAAAACATCGCCAAGCCCAGGGACAATAGCCCGGACCCGAAGGCGGTGACCGTCAATAACAAGCGATGTTTCTGTATGAGCTCGGCCTTGCGGCTTTCCACCGTGCCCTCGCCTTTATCCGCGACCCGGTTGATGATGTGCAGGCTGAACACGAACAGTCCGGCTAATACCAGCAGGCGGTCGTCTATGCGCACGCCTTGCAGTTTCATGCATACGAAGGTCAGGCCTACGGCGGACAGGCCGGTATAGGCGCAGGAGTCCACCAGGAACTCCATGACTTTTTCCAGGAGGTTGAGGGGCGAGGTGTATTCCTTCTTGCGGATGGCCTTTATCCGTTCCAGCACCCGGTCCGTCATCCAGCCCGGGGTCGAAGCTCCCGCCGTGATGCCGATGCGGTGCGCGGTCTTGACCACGCTGGGGTCTACTTCCGCCTCGGTTTCCACGTGCACGGTTTTGGTGCAGAGGCGTTGGCACAGCGAGGTCAGGCGCGCGGTGTTGGCCGAATGCTTGGCGCCTACTATGATCATCAGGTCGACTTTGCCGGCCAGGTCCACGGTCTCGCGCTGGCGGTCGCGCGTGGGTTTGCAGATGGTGTTGGAGATAACGGATTCGCGGCTGTGGGCCTTGACCACGGCCGCGGTCTTCAGGAACACGTCCTCTTCCTGCGTGGTCTGGGCCACGATGTTTACCTTGTCGAACCGGGGCAGCTTCTCGGCTTCTTCCGGACCCGCCACTACGTAAGCCGTGCCTTGGGTATAGCCCAATAGTCCGGTCACCTCGGCATGGCCTTTGTCGCCTACGATCACCGTGGCATAACCCATGGCTGCGTACCGGCTGATCACGGAATGCACGTTCTTGACCAGGGGGCAGGTGGAATCCACCACTTCCAAGCCCAGGGCGCGGACCTCGGCTTCTACTTCCGGGGTTATGCCATGGGCGCGGATCACGATCACTCCGGTCTGGCCTTTGACTTCATCCAAGGAATTCACGGCATGGATGCCCTTCTGCTCCAACATCTGGATGACCTGGGTGTTGTGGATAAGGGGGCCCAAAGTGTAGATGGGGTGCTTGCCGGATTGGGCCAGTTCCAAGACCCGATCGATGGCTTTCTTGACTCCCGGGCAGAAGCCCGCGGTCTCGGCCAATACTACGGCCAGGTCCTTTTCCATATATCGATTATAACAAGGATGCCCCGGGCTTGGGGGGAAGGCTAATGATATCGATATATGGCCGCGAATACGGCCCACAGGATGATGCCGATGAGCGCGCCCACCATGCCAGCCCGGATCCGGGCCACTGGGTTGGGTTGTTCTTGGCCCGGGAAAACCTCGTCCATGGCTTCGTTTATATCTTCTTCAGTACAGCCCAGGTCGATCAGGTCCTTATGCACGGCCGGCCAAGGCTTGGCCCCATTGTTCTTGCGTATGAAATCCACTACTTCATCATGCTGCATATGGTGCCTGTCATTCTACTTTTTCTAAACCAGGACGACGCAGGGTGGGCACAGGCGAAATAGCCGAATGACAGGCACCGGTTTCTGGTAAAATGACAAGCGCCGATGAAGGTAATAGGGATCCTGGAGTCTTGTTTTCGGGAGAAGTTCGGTACGCCGAGGCAGGGGTCGTTGGTTCCGGAAGCCCCGGCCCGGCTGCGGATCAAGGCCGAGTTCTTGCCGGAGTATTCTCTGCTAGGCCTGGAGTTCAGCCACGTATGGCTGATCTTTCAATTCCACCTTAACACCAATAAGACCTTCCGGCCCAAGATCCATCCGCCGCGGCTCCGGGGCAAGACCATCGGCGTGTTCGCCACTCGCTCCCCGCACCGGCCCAGCCCTATCGGCCTGACCTTGGCCAAGATCGAGCGTATCGAAGGCGACACCCTTTATCTTTCCGGCGTGGATTTGGTCAACAGCACGCCCATATTGGACATCAAACCCTATATTCCGGGCTGCGATCGGCCGCGCCGCGTGCGCTCGGGCTGGGTGGCGCGTTGTCCCGCGCCCCGGCTCAAGGTGGTTTTCACGCCCGGCGCCCAGGCCGACCTGAAGCGCGTGGTCCCGGCCCGCATGCGCGCGAAGTTCAAGCGCATATTGGCCGCCAGTCTCAGCCATGACCCGCGCAACCCTCGCGACCATGCCCAACTGCGCGACGATAAAGAGATGGGATTCTTCCTTTTTCATTACGACACTTACTTCCGCGTGATCCGGGGCGCGGCCGTCATCTCCGAGATCGTGGCCGCGGACGAAGCCGCGCGCCAGCGTCCGGCATTAGGCCCAGGTCTGGCCTAGGCCTACAGGCGGCTCCTCGGGCCCATCCCAATTTGGCATAATCATCCCACCTTTAATCCTAGTCCAGTAAAGAGATCGCCATGGCCAACCCGATGAACCACTCTCCAGAGTATCGCCACCGCAGATTTTTGAATTGGTTCCCGTTGGGACTGACTTACGCCACCTTCTACATGGGCCGCTACAACCTCAACGTGGCCAGCAAGACCATGATGGACATGTTCCATCTCACCAAGGCCGAGTTCGGCATGATCGCCACGGCCGGATTCTGGACCTACGCTCTCTCGGTCATGTTCAACGGCCCCTTGGCCGACCGTATCGGCGGCCGAAAAGCCATTTTATTCGGAGCGCTCGGCGCCGCCGCTCTCAATTTGGTCATCGGCCTGTGTTTCCTCAACGGCTGGGCGACTAAGCTCGTGGTGGGCATGTCGCTGCTCTATGCGGTCAACCAATATTTCCAATCCTTCGGCGCCCTGTCCGTGGTCAAGGTAAACGCGCCCTGGTTCCACGTCAAGGAACGCGGCGTGTTCGGCGGCATATTCGGCATCATGATCTCATCCGGCTACTTCTTGGCCATGACCGTGGGCGGCTGGATCCTGGCCTATCTTCCCTGGTACTATGTGTTCCTCATCCCCTCGGCCGCCATCCTGGTCATGTTCCTGGTGGACTATTTCATGGTCCGCGACACTCCGGCCCAAGCCGGGTTCGAGGATTTTAATACCGGCGACGCCACGGCCCACGACGCGGACCGGCATAAGCCTATAGACTGGAACCATTTGGTTACGCGCGTGTTCACCAACCGGGTCATCATCGTCCTGGCCTTATCCGAGTTTTGCACCGGGTTCGTGCGCCAGGGCGTCATGCTCTGGTTCGTGCCTTTTTTGAAAGAAGTGCACAACATCGAGCATGGCAGCGCCCTGTTTTCCATCGCTACCGTGGGCATAACCGTGGGCGGCATCTGCGGCGGCGTGCTCTGCGGCTACCTCTCGGATCGCCTGTTCCAGTCCCGCCGGCCGCCCGTGGCCTTTATCTTCTACATCGGCCAGATCATCGCCCTGCTCATGCTGGGCAATATCCACCATCCGGTCGCAGCCGCCTTCCTCATTGGATTCACCTGCATGTGGATATTCGGCGTGCACGGCATGCTGTCGGGCACCGCTTCCATGGATTTCGGCGGCAGCAAGGCCGCTTCCACCGTGGCCGGCCTTTTGGACGGGGTTCAGTACCTGGCCTCGGGCCTGACCGGATTCTTCCTCGGCCATTTCCTGGATAAATGGGGCTGGTCAGCCTGGACCTGGATGATCATCCCTTTTTCCGCTATTGGCGCCCTGCTCATGACCCGGCTCTGGCATGAGACCCCGCTGAAGTCCACGCACAAGGACCGGCCCCTGTCCGCGGTGGCTGAAGCCTGACCCCAGGATTTGACTAAGCGCCGAGGATAGCTACGATCTTGGAGGGAGAGGTCGCGCCCTTTATTATGCGCAGCTTCTTGGCTGGGATGCCCAGATGCTGGGCCAGTAAAGCCAGCACCGCGGCGTTGGCTTGGCCCTGTTGCGGCTCAGCCTTGACCCATACTTCGAAGCGCCCAGGCGCGTTCTCTTCCAGACGGTTTTCCCGCGCCTGCGGGTGCACTTTCACGCGCATGAGCTTTTCCATCAGATGAAGGCCCACGCCAGGCAGAACAAGCCGAACAGCACCCGGTAAGCTACGAATAGGCCCGTGCCGTTTTCCTTTAGGTAGTTCAATAGGAAGCGGATGCACAGCCAGCCCAGCACTGCGCTCATGACCACGCCGACCCAGAAAGGCGCGCTGCGCGCTTCGGGGCCGACATGCCGAAGCTTCATGAGCCCGGCCGCCACCACGATGGGCACGGAAAGTAAAAAGGAGAAGCGCGCCGCAGCCTCGCGCTTGAGCCCCAGCCCCAGTCCTGCGGTCAAGGTTATGCCGGAGCGCGACACGCCCGGGATTATGGCCAGGGCTTGGGCCAGGCCGATGAGCAGGCAGGATCGCAAAGACAGGTCCTTGGCTTCTTCGGTCTTGCGGCCGTTATGGTCGCTCCACCAGAGCACCACCCCGAAAGCCATGAGGTTGGACGCGATGAGCCAAGGCTCGTGGAACCAAGCCTCCACATGCTTGTCCAAGAGCAATCCGGCCAATCCGCCTGGTATCGTGGCTAGGATTATGCGCCAGAACATGCTGTGTTCCGGGCTCGGTGTGCGCGAGCAGCCCGCGCGCAGCAGCCCCAGCCAATCTTTCCAGAAATACGCGCAGACTGCTATCAACGTGCCCAGGTGCAGGGCCACGTCATAGATCTTGCCCTGGTAGGTCCAGCCCAAGAGCCAGGGCATCAGCACCAAATGCCCGGAACTGGATATGGGCAGGAATTCCCCAGTGGCTTGTAATATCCCCAAGACTGCCGCGTGCCAAAGGCTCATGAAGTCCTCCTTATGTCGCCCCGAGCCAAGGATGCGAACACCCCGGCCGTGCATAAGACCGCGCACGCCAGCAAGGCCGCGCGTTGGGCGGTCAGAAAATCTGGAACGCGGGCTTGAGCTAAAGGCACATGCCCGATGCCGAGGCTCAAGACCACGGTGGCCAAGCCCATGCTCAAAAGCTGGCCTACCAAGCGCATGGTGCCCAAGGTTCCGGAGGCCACGCCCAAAGCGCGTTTTTCCACCGCGCTCATCACCGCGTTGGTGTTGGGCGAGGAGAAGAGCGCGAACCCGAATCCCAAAAGGGCCAACTCCGCCAGTATGACCGGCAAGCCGGTGTCTGCGTCCAGCCGGCTCAGGGCCGCTAGGCTCAAGGCCGTGATGCCCATGCCCGTGGAGGCCACGTATCTGGGCTCCAGGCGGTCCGACAGCCGGCCGGAAAGCGGCGAGAACACCGTCATCATGGCCGGCTGCGCCACCAACACCAGGCCCGCGGCCTGCGGGCCTAAGCCTTTTACTTTCTGCAGGTAAAGGCTCAGCAGGAAGGTCACGGCAAAAGTCGCGCTGTAGTGGATCAGGGCCGCCAGGTTGGAGAACGCGAACACCGCGTTATCCAAGAACAAACGCACGTTGAGCACGGGATGATGCACCCGCGCACAGCGCCGCACGAATAGGGCGATGCCGGCCGCGCCTGCGGCGGCTACGGCCGCGCCGCTGGCGGCGGGCAGGCGGCCTAGGCCGAGCATCAAGGCCACTAAGGCCGCGCCGTAGAGCCAGGCTCCGGCCGCGTCAAAGGTCTCGCCGTGCGCGGCCGGCTCGTCCGCGCGCACGAGCGCTGCCAAGCTCGACATGGCCAGGCTTAAAATCACCATGGCCAAGAACAGGCTGCGCCAGCCCAGGTGCTGGGTCATGAAGCCGCCCACGAACGGGCCCAGGGACAAGCCTAGGTACACGGCCGCGGAATTTATGCCCAAGGCCAGGCCCCTTTCCCCCGGCGGATAGGCGCCGGTCAAAAGGGCCATGCCTGTGCCGAATATCATGGCTCCGCCCATGCCCTGCACGAAACGCCCGGCTATCAGCCAGGCCGCGCTGGGCGCCAGCCCGCATATGCCGGAGGCTCCGGCATAGACCAGGGCTCCGGCCCCGAATATGGCGCGCCGGCCGCGCAGGTCGGCCAGACGGCCGAACGGGACCAGGAATACCGCCGCGGCCAGCAAGAAAGCTGTAGCCACCCAGCCCAGGCTTACCGCATCCATGCCCAGGTCCGCGCCGATGCGGGGCAGGGCGATATTCACTGACGAGGACATGAAAGGGGTCAGAAACGAGCTGGCGCTGGCCGCCAGCAAGATGGCCCGCTTCTCGCTGGGCGGGTTCAAGAGAAGTCTTCCGGACTGCGCGGCCCTTTCTTGCCCCCGCTCAGGGCTAAAAGCACGAACAGCGCAAGCAGGCACAGGAGCAGGCCGCTTACCACCAGCACGCGCTTGCCCGGCGCCCGGGCGCTGAAGCGTCCGGGTTGCGGCCGGGCCTGGGGCGGGATGTCGCCCGGCATGATGAAGGGCTCGCCGCTGCCGTCCCGGCGGGCTTGCAACAGTACGCCTTCCAGGTTCGGGTCCAAGGCGGCTGCGGTCTGCAGGCTGGCCAGCATCCCGTCCGTGTCGCCGCTGCCGCCTTGGGCGTAAGCCTTGAACACGTACAGCAAGGCATCGGTGGCGTTGACGCTCAGGCCTTGTTCCGCCGCGGCCAAGGCCGCGGAAAAGTCCTTCTGCTTGTTGAGCGCGAAGAGCTTGGTCTTGAGCAGTTCCGCGTCGTTGGGAAAGGCCTTCAAGCCCAGGTCCGCCGCGTAGAGCGCCTGTTTATAGTCGCGCAGCAGGCGATAGGCCGTGGCCAGCGCGTCATAGGCCCGGCGGTTGCGGGGCTGCAGTTCGATGGCCCGGCGCGCGGCCAGCGCCGCCTCCGCGGGCTTGCCTTGGCTCAGCCAGGACTGGGCCTCGCTGAGCTTGTCGAACGAAGTCGGCCCGTCCTGGATGCCGCCTCCGGCCTGGGCGCTGAGCAGGTCCGAGCGCACGGCCTCCGAGCCCGAGAGCGCCAGGGCATCGGCGGTTTTGCGCTCCTGGGCTCCGGCCGCGTTGGCCAGCAGCAGCAGGGGCAGCCACAGCCAGCGCATGTCTAGAATCCGCCCATCCCGCCCATGCCTCCCATCCCACCCATGTTGCAGCCCCCGCAGGCGTCGCCCGAGTCGCGTCCGCAAGGCAGGCTGGACATGTCGCCTCCGCCCTTGCCCTTGGAGGAGACCCCGGGGACTTTGTTTGAGACCTTAACCACCTTGCCTTTTTCCTTGTCGAACGCATAGGTGCCGGTGGAGTCGTCTTGCGCTTCTTCTTTTTTCTTTTTAGCCATAGCTATGCCTCGTATAGTACGCGGATCTCGGCGTCAGCGGACCTCAGCCGTGCGGATAAGGCGCGCGATAAGCGCCAGAAGAATTTGCGGCCCAGGTCCGGATGTTGGGGCGCGGATACGTCGAAGCAGGAGCGGGACAACACGAAACAATCCACCGGGGTCACGGCTTTGGCCGTGGCTGAGCGGCCGGCCCGGTCCAGAAAAGCCATCTCGCCCAAAAAATCGCCCTTGCCTATGGTGGCCAGGTGCTTGCCCGCGGCGCCGGCCAGGTCCAGATCGATGCGCACCTTGCCCCGCCGGATCAAGAACATCTCGTCGCCGGAGGGATCGCCCTGCTGGAATAAGGCTTCCCCGGCCGCGAAGCTCTTCTCGTGCACGCAGCCGGCCAAGGCCGCCACCAGCTCCGGCTCCATGCCTTTGACCAGTTCTATGTCGGATAGGGCCAGCAGTTCGTCCGGGGCCGCGGGTTTGACGTGCTTGGCCAGGATGCGGTCCTCGGCCCAGATGAAGGCGTCGTCCAAAGTGGGGAACAGATGCACCCGCTTGGTGGGCGCGGTCAGGCCCAATTGTCCGAAATAAAGCTCCAGGTCCTGGCCCGTGGGCGAGGTCTTGGCGATGTCCGCGAATAAAAGCCGGCCGCCCTTTTCAGCCAAACGGGACTCGATCATCTCCAGCATGTGCACGGCCGTGAAATCCACGGACAGCACCCGGCGCATGTCGAAGATGAAGTAGCGGCGCAATGCGAATTCCGGCTCCACCTCGGTGAAGAGCTGGTCCGTGGTGCCGAAGAAGAGACTGCCCTGCAGTTCGAATATGGCGATCTTGCCGCCTTCTTGCGCTAGTATGGCGGCTTCCTCGGGCAGGCGCTTCTGCCGGGAGGAGACCTTGCCCCCGTATATCTTGCGCCGCACCACGGAGGAGTGCATCTGGTCCCGGATGAACAAGAGCATGGCTAGGATCACGCCTACCCCGGCCGCGGCCACCAAGTCCCAGGCCACGGCCGTGACCACCACTGCCCCAGCCACCGCAAAATCGAACCAGGTGCTGCGCTGGCGCAGGAGCCGGAAACTGCTCCAGTCGAACATGCGCACGGCCAGAACCAAGAGTATGCCGGCCAAGGCCGCCAAGGGCAGCCAAGCCACGGCTTTGCCCAGG
>JBAZVY010000056.1:0-8138 GCA_041660645.1 Elusimicrobiota bacterium
CACCTATTCCGAGGGGTTCGGCGGCAATCTTTTGTCCGAGATGGCCCCGGAGGACCGGGTAGTGAGCCGCGGCCTGATCAAGCGCTTCGCCGGACAGGTGCGCGTGAGCAAGGTGCCTCTGCACCAATCCGCGTATTTCAACGCCATATCCGGATATTTCGAGAACGAGGAAGAGCGCAAGAAATACGAGCTTCAGAAAAAGCAGGCGCATCAGGACAGCGAGTCCGACGGATTCGCGCGCAAACGCTCCTTGGTGGGATTCGACACCAATTACATCAAGAGCGTCAAAGACATATTCCGAAGCTGCATGACCCGGCCAAACCGGCAGGATATGTTCTACTTGCTCACCAAGACCTTCGGCATCAACCTGGCGATCCGCGCCGCTTTCGCGGTCAAGGGCGTGATGCATGGCGACCTGCCCCTGTACCGGGCCGTGATAGCCACATCCTGGTATCAGCTGCAGGACATCGTGTTCACCATATTCGGACAGACTTACATGAAGTTCTTGGGCCGCATGACCGGCATGCTCCGAGTCTACAACGCCTATATCGGGGATTTTCTGTTCGTATATACGCAATTCTGTGTTTTCGAGTTCTAGTGCCGGCTGTTGCTGGGCCCTATCGGTGAGAACCCATTGGCATATACTTGGGCTGGGATCGGCCTCATCCTGCTCAATAACCTGCAGGGCTTGATCTCCGGAGGCCCCCTGGTCCCGGCCATCAACAAGATCCGCAAGGCCGGCGTCATCAGCCATTCCATGATGATGCATATGTATCAGCTGGGCAGCCTTTGCTTCTATTTCGGTCTGTTCGCCTCTTTCGGATACCAGCGGGTATATTTCATACTGACTACCAGCGTGATGGTGTTCGCCTGGTCCAGTTATCTCGTCTTCTCCACGTTCTTCAAGGACCCGGATTTCTCGGGTATCGATGATGGAGATGTCGTGTCCAGATTGGATAAATTCGCGGCTGATAGCTACTGCGCGAATTGACGGCTGGAAGGCCTTCTGGCAAAGGTCCCAGGCGGTACCAGGCCCAAATACCAGGCTCTCTTACCCTGATGACCCAGCCTTAGTCTTCGTCTGGGGTCTATACTATGGGTGATGAAGCCCGTAGCCGGCGTTAACTGGTCGCGCGCGTTCCTCGCCCTCCTGCTGGTCGCGACTGCTCCTGGCCTGGAATGTTATGCCGCTGCCTCTGTAGCCTTGCGCCGCGTGGGCGGCCGGACCGCGTCTTTGCCGGTCTCGGCGGTGGGCCAGGTCGTGGGCCGTATCCCCGCTGCCGCTTTAAAATCGGCGCCCTGGGCTGGGCCGCGAGCGCTCCCGGGCCTGCAGTCTTTGCCCGGAGTCACAGGCTCGGTATCCGCCAAGCCAGCGTGGGCTTACGCGCCCGCAGTCCTGCCCCAGCTTGCGCCCTCGGCGCCGGTTGGTCCCGCCGTACAGCCGCAGGCCGCATCCGCGCAAGAAATATTGGAGTCATCGGTCCGCGGACTGGAAGCGGCGCGCGGCGGAGATGATAAGCAGCGGGTATTGGACCAGGCTTTCAGCGGGGTCAAGGTGTTCATCACCCGTCCGGGCGTGGAGCCCGTGGTCACGGATCTGGCGGGGCTGGCCGGCATATTGAGCCGGGACGGCAAGCTGCGGTCTGATCTGAACAAGTCCGGACTGGTCCGAATGGTGACCGCCAAGAAGTCGGCGGCAGGGGGGCTGACCCCGGCGGATACCGCGGAAGTGGTCAAGGCCCTACGGAGCAGCGGATTGTCCGCCAAGCTCCAAGGCGAGACCATAGCCATAGATTGGGAGCGCCCGCAGGCTCCGGCTCCGATCGCGTCTGTGCCCGTTGCCGATGCCTCGGTGCCGGGCCCCAGCGCTCCGACTAGTCCCTGGCAGCGTTATCTGTTCGGACCCCTGGCCGCGCCGTTGCGGGAGATCGGTTATCTGGCCCACACCCTGCGGGCCGCGTATACCAATCCTACGGGCAATGAGATCATAGGCGGGATCATCGCCAAGGCCATCCCCTCGGTGCTTACGGTATTGGCCTGGAGCGCGCTTTATGCCGGAAATCCTGCGGCCTTGGCCGTGAGCCTGGGAGTGGTCCTGGGGCTCAATGCCTTCCATGGCATATGGATAAACACCTGGTCTAATTTCCAGAGCATCATCGGCAAGCAGCGCGGCCTGCAGTATCAGACCATATTCAATCTGCTCTATGGGCAATGGTGGGGGGCGTTTTTCCGGAGCATAGCGTGGACCGCCTTGCCCGGGACCATACCGCCTTGGTCCGGGCGCTACTGGCAGGATGTGGGCGTGACCACGGTGCTCGGGACTTTCTTCGGCACTTTGGGCTTCCAAGGTCTTAACATACTCTATGACAACGGCCGCATCAATCGCTGGCAGCGCGGCGCCATCCAACAGGTCCGGGATTTCGCCTTGGCCTTGGGCGGGATATATTTCGCTTCCGGGGCTATGTCCATGTTCTGGCCCATGTTCTTGGCCCAGCAGAGTCTGGATATCATCATCTATGTGATCAGCCAGAAACTAGCCCGGCGTCCCATGGTCTATGTGGCCGACGATAAAGTGGCGGCCGCGCCTGAGTTCCAGAGCATGTATCCGGTGGGTCCGGGCAGCGTGAACCCGGAATCCCCGCTCCGGCAAGCCTGGCGCATGCTGACTGAGAATCCCTTGGTCCGGCCGGTAGTGTGGACCGCCCAGGCGCTTTGGCGGGCGCTTAAAAAAATCGGAAAATCTTGATGCGTCGGGCGGATCGGCTCGCGTCCTCGGATCCGTCCGGGCCCGCCATTCCTACTTACATCAGGCTATAATATACGAGCTGGCCGGGACAGCACGATGCTCCCGGGATGGCGGCGCCTGGCCGTATGCCGTGGTTATGGAAAAAAAATTATCTGAGCGGTTCACCTCTTGGGCCCGGAACCTCCGGTCCGGCGCGCTATTCCGCGCGCTGGAGGAGTACTCCCGGGGGGATGTGCTGGATGTGGGCGGGTGGGATTTCTTCTCGGCGGTCCGCAAGCGCCCGGGCATCCGGTTTCAAACCTGGACGAACCTTGAGGAGCGGACGGAGACCCTGTTCCAATCTGAGGATGCCCGCTATAGGTCCGTGATCGGGGACGGAGAAGCGATGAGCTTCCCCGACGCGAGTTTCGATACCGTCCTCAATATCCAGGTCTTGGAACATACCTTCGAGCCCATCCGGATGGTGCGCGAGATCTCCCGGGTGCTGCGCCCCGGCGGGACGGCCATATTCCTCATCCCCCAGACCGCCGTCCTCCACCAAGCCCCGCGCTACTACTATAATTTCTCGCGATTCTGGATCCAAAAGGCGCTGGGCCTGGCGGGCCTCGAGGTCATCGAACTTCGACCGCTCGGCGGCCGGTGGACGAGCACGGCCTCGCATCTGATCCATTTTTTCCTCCACTCATTCCGAGCGGAGGGCTATTCGGCTCCGGAATACAAGAGATCCGTCTTTTTTTATCTCTTGTTCCCCGTGATGTGCCTATATGCCGCAGCCAGCGTCCCGCTCTGCCTATTCTTGAGCCTGGGGGACCTGACCGAGGAACCGAATAATCATCTGGCCGTCGCCCGCAAGCCGCTGTCCGCCCGTCCCTCCTGACTCAGCCTTCGGGTTCGAATTCGGACTTGCCCACGCCGCAGACCGGGCAGACCCAATCCTCCGGTATCTTGTCCCAGGGAGTGTTGGCGGGTATGCCGTGGTCAGGATCGCCTACCACGGGATCGTAGATATAGCCGCAGACCTTGCATACGTATTTCTTCATAGCTTCTCCTTCATTTTAGCTGCTACTTTGCGTCCGAGTTCATAGGCCGCTTCCTGGGCCGCGGCATCCGGCACGTACTGGCATTTTAGCGCATCTAGGGTATCTATGCCCATGGCGGTCAGGGCCTCCGAGACCAGCTTGACCGATTCGCCGCCCCAGCCGTAGGAACCGAAGGCCGCGCCGATGAGGCCTTTGCGGTTGAGGCCCTTGAGGTAAGTGAGCACGTCGGCCACGGTGGGGAACATCTGCCGGTTGATGGTGGGCGAGCCCACCAGCAGAGCGCCGGCTTCGAGCACTTGCGTGGCGATGTCGCTGCGATGGCTGGAACGCATGGGCATGACCACGGGCTGGGCTCCGCCGGCTAGCAGGCCTTCGGCGCAAGCCCGGGCCAGCTTTTCGGTCGAGCCCCACATGGTGTCGAACGTCACTACGGCTTTGTCCGATCCTTTCTGCTGGGCCCATTTTTTCCACAAGGAGACGATCGTGGCCGTGTCCTTGCGCCAGATGGGGCCGTGGTCCGGAGCTATCATCTTGGGCGCGAATCCGGCTTTGGCCAGCTTGGCGAGTAAGGCCAGGACCAGTTCCGAGAAGGGCAGAAGTATGTTGGCATAGTATTTGGACGCCTCATACTGCCAGTCCGGAGTCTCATCGTCGAAGCGCTGGGATGAGGCCAGGTGCATGCCGAAGGCGTCGTTGGAGAAGAGTATCCCGGCGCCTTCCAGATAAGAGAACATGCTGTCCGGCCAGTGCAGCATGCGGGTCTCGGTGAAAGTCAATCGGTCTCCGCCGAGATCGAGCTGGCCGCCGTCTTGGGCCGCTTCGACCGGTACGTCCCAGTGGAAGTGGGCTTGCAGGGCTTTGACTCCCATGGGCGAGGCGACCACTTTCTCCGGCTGGATGATCTTGAGCGCCGCAGGCAGGCAGCCGGAATGGTCCATCTCCGCGTGGTTGGAGACTACGTAGCGTATGGACTTGGGGTCTATCACCGAGGCCACCCGGCTCATCATCTCGTCTAGGAACGGGGCTTTGACCGTGTCTATGAGCGTGGGCTTGTCCGCCATGATCAGGTAGGCGTTGTAGGTGGTGCCCCGGGTGGTGGAGTAGCCGTGGAAGTCTCGGATGTCCCAGTCTATGGCTCCGACCCAATATACTTTGTCCGTAATCTTTACTGCTTGGAATGGTCCTTTCATTTTATCCTCCTTCTAGAAACCCAGGGGTATCTGTTCCAACTCCAATCTTACTCCGGTCTTATTCTGAACCGCGGCGCGGACCTGGGCGATCAGGGCCAGGATGTCCTGGGCCGTGGCTCCGCCCAGGTTGACGATGAAGCCCGCGTGCTTAGGCGAGACCTGGGCGCGGCCTACGGTCAGCCCCTTGAGCCCGCAAGAATCTATGAGCCGGGAGGCGAAGTCGCCCGCCGGCCTTTTGAATACGCTGCCGGCCGAGGGCAGGTCCAAGGGCTGTTTGTCCGCTCTGGCCCGGAGCGTGTCTTTTCGGGTCTGGAGCGGGGCCGCGGGCTCGCCCGGGCGGAGCTGCCAGTGCGCGGACAATATCAGCAGCCCGGAGATGCCGGAGACTTGGCGGTAGCCGTATTTTATTTCAGACTTGACCGATTTTTGCATCGTTCCGTCTGGGCGCAGGGCCGTGAATCCTGCCAGTTGGTCGAAGGTCTCCTGTCCGTATGCGCCGGCGTTCATCCTTACCGCTCCGCCTACCGTGCCGGGTATGCCGGAGAGCTTTTCCATGCCGGCCAGGCCCGCGGCCACGGATCGTGCTGCCGCCGTATCTAGGGCCGCGCCGGAGTCCGCGGATATATCGTTGCCGTAGATCTCTATGCGGGCCATGCCCCGGGTGGAGGCCACGACCCCAGACAGCCCGGAGTCGCTGATTATGACGTTGGAGCCCAGGCCTAGGATCGTGAGGGGGAGTCCGCGCTTTTTCACGAAGTCCAACAGCCAGGACCATTCTTCAACGCTCTCCGGCAGGACCAGGCTCTCCGCCCGGCCGCCTACTCGGAAGGTGGTGTAGGGAGCCAGGGGTTCAGCCTGGAAGCAGCGCAGCTGGAATCGGGCAGAAAGCTCGGCTTTCCAATCCATGGTGCCTGGCATTCTACTATTTCTAAAACTGCCGGTTCATCCGAGCCTGCCCCCGGGGTTTGGTATCATACCGGGTATGATCGAGGCCGCTCCCGCGCCCCGGACCCAGCGCTCCCTGGTATTGGCCATGGCCAGCATCTCTCTGTCCGCGGCTTGCCTGGTGGGAGGCTACGAGTTCGCGCGCAGCGCCGCGGCTTCTTTATTCATCGGAGCATACGGGTCCGGGCCCATGCCCTATGCCATGACCGTGGTGCCGCTGGTAATGGCCGCGTTCATCTATGTCTATGGCCGGATATTGAGCCGCATGGGCAGCCGGTGGACCTTGCAGTTGTCCCTGGGTTGTTCCGCAGCGGCTTTCCTGGCCGCCTACCTGGCTTTATGCACCGGCTGGAAACCGGCGGTGGCGGCGACTTATATATTCACCGAAGCCTATATAGTCATATTGGTGGAACAGTTCTGGTCCTTTATAAACAGCACCTTGGACCAGTCCAATGCCAAGATATTCAACGGTCCCATATTAGGAGGGTCTTCCATCGGGCCCATACTGGCGGGGGTGCTGTTGCGGCGTTTCGCTCCGGCATTGGGGTCGGAACAGTTCATATTGCTCAGCGGCCTCAGCCTTATACCGGCCGCCTTGCTGGCGGATACCGCGTATCGGCTCGCCGGGGAGCCGCAGCCTTCGGCTCGGGAGCGCGGCGGGGCCATGGGGTCGATGCATCTGCGGCTCATAGTGGACAACCGGGTGCTGCTTTTCATCGGCATCGTAGTGGCGCTGTCTCAATTCTTCGCGGTCTCCGCCAATCTGAGGCTTTACGCGCTGTTGGAGCAGGCCATGCCGGGACAGGATGCGCGCACCGCATATCTGGGCACGTTCTGGGCCATGGCCAACGGGTTGGCCTTCCTCATGCAGTTCGTGCTCACTCCGTTGGTCTTGAAGCGGCTGCCCTTGCGGGTCATCCTGGTGGGGATACCCTTGGTCCACCTATGCACCGCCGGGCTCATGCTCTCCATCCCCGCCCTGCCCGTGGCCGCCTTAGCGCTCATGGTGTTCAAAGGGCTGGACTATTCCGTGTTCCGGGCCAGCAAGGAGCTGCTCTATATACCGCTCTCGTTCGATGCCCGTTATCGGGCCAAGCAGGTGGTGGATGCCCTGAACAACCGCTTCTCCAAGGGCGTGGCCGCCGGACTCATCTCTTTAGCCAAGGGATTGGCCGGGGACTTGCCGGGCTGGTTGTTCCCGGCGGTCAGCCTGGCCGCGGCCGGAGCCTGGGCCGCGGCGGCCGTGCCTTTGGCCCGAGCCGCCGCCCCGGAGGAGTCGCAATCATGATCGCCATATTGTTGGCGTACACCCTGGCGGTAGCGGCGTCGGCGCAGACTGCGCCCGGATCGGAGCCGCTTCAGAGCCTGACCGTGGCCTTGTATCATGGCGAACCGACCCGGGAGTCGGTGCGTTTTTTATCCGACTATTATCGCAACGAGGCGCCTTATCAGGTGCGCGACAGCGTAGACAATGCCGGGCGCTTCATGTCCGAGGCCGGTTCCGCCGTGACCCGGCCGTTCGGCGGCAGCGTGAGCGTGGAGCGGCCGGAAGAGGCGGCCCGCGCCGGCGCCGACCTGGTGGCGGTGCTCGAAGCCGAGGCCGCGTTCAAACGGAATATCAAGCTGGAAAAATACGCGCGGGTGCGGCTGGCCGTGGAGTTCCGCGACTTGGCCGGCAAGCGCATCGCTAACTTGGAGGCGGAGAGCATAAAGGCTCCGATCGCGGAAGGGCGTGTGCGCATCCGCCAGGATCTGTATCGCGAGTTCGCCCAGGCATTGGATGCGGCCGCGGCTCTGCTGGAAGGGCAGGTGCGCAAGTCTCCGGAACTTGCGGCTTATGCCGCGCAGTATTCGAAATCCCGGCCCGCGACCCAGCCGGCGTTGGACGCGGCGGTGAGTTCGGAATCGGACCGGGCGGCTTATCGTCTGCCCGTGGAGGCTTCCGCTCTGGCTTTGGTCGTGGGCGTGGAACGGTATGAAGACGGCTCGCAAGCGGCTTATGCGGAGCGCGACGCCGCGGCCATCCGCGCGCAGCTCATTGGATTGGGCTGGCCCGACCGCAATGTGTTCTGGCTGGCCGGCCGCCGGGCCGATCGGGCCGCGGTGCGCGCGGCTTTACAGGCCTGCTCGCGCCGCGGGGCGGGCGCGGCCAAGGCGTTTTTCTATTTTGCCGGCCTCACGGGGACCGACCCTAAGGGCGGCAGCGAACTCAGGCTA
>JBAZVY010000056.1:8148-11765 GCA_041660645.1 Elusimicrobiota bacterium
GGGACGGCGGCTTGGCCTGGTCGGAATTTATGGATACCGCGTCCGGCCTGGGCGCGGGGGCGGCTCTGGTGATGATAGATGCGCCCACGGCCGGCGTACAGGCCGGGACGGGCGTGGCGGTGCTGGCCGGGGCCGGACCGAAAGAGGACCGGATCGTGGACACCAAAGACGGGCACGGCTTGTTCACTTTGGAATTCATCCGGGCCTTGACCGGGGCCGCGGATAAAAAAGGCCAGGTCACGCTGCGCGCGGCGTTCGAACAGGCCGCGGCTAAGGTCAAGTCCGCGTCCGGCGGCGCCCAAACCCCAGTTCTGTCCGCGCCTGAGGGCTGGGACCCGGTGCTGGTCGAGGGCTCGGCCTCGGGCGGCGCGCCATGAGCCGGGCTTTCGTCAAGGAAGACGGCCCGGAGCAGCCGGACCAGCCTTGGGAACGCCCGATATCGCCCCAGCCCAATTATGTGACGCGCCGGGGCCAAAGGCTTCTGGAGGATCAGGAGGCCAGCCTGCGGACGGAGCACGCGGGCCTGCCTGCGGATAAGACGGATCCGGCGGTGCGCAAGCGCAAGGCGGAGATCGAGCGCGACTTGCGTTACGTGCGCGCGCGTCTGGAGACCGCCATCCCCGTGGATCCGATCTCGCCTGCGCCCGTGGAGATAAGGTTCGGAGCCCGAGTTCGGCTCCAGCGCCGGGATGGGGAGTCCCGCGTCCTGCGCATCGTGGGAGAGGATGAAGCCCAGGCCGGCGGGGAACTGGTGCCTTGGACCGGGCCTTTCGTGCAGGCGCTATTCGGGCTGAGGCCGGGGCAGGGATTGGATTGGGAAACCGAAGCCGGGACCCAGAGGTGGTCCGTGGCCGCGGTGGATTACCCGGTTTGACCCGGGCATAATGGTATGATTTCCGAAACCTATGTCAGGCGCAGGGAGGGCGGAGATGTATAGAGGCATGACTAAAGCTATATGGGCAGTGGGCATGGCCGGACTTCTGTCGGTCACGGGCTGCATGCATTATACGCTCAAGCCGGAACCGCCGGCCTCCATGCCCCATTCGGATGCGACCTTGCCCTTGCGCGTGGGCCTGGTGCTGGACGAGCAGCGTTCCGCCCTTACCGTGGGCAATACGACCAGCGACCTGTGGCAGACCAAGTATATGCTGGAGAACAAGGGGTACTCTTTGGCGCCTAAGTTCGCCCAAGCCCTGCGGCAATCCAAGCTGTTTCAAGATGTGCGCTATCCCATGCGGCTGACCCGTCAGGCCTTGGAAGATGTAGACCTGATACTATCCGCCCAGTTCGGGTACAAGTTCGTGCAAGATCCCATTCAAGGCCTGAAGATAGTATTCGTATGCTTCACCGGCTTCATAACCGGGGCCGTGCTGCGGGAGACCAGCCACCATATAGCCCAGGGCGTGGTTTCCTTAGAGGACGCCGCGGGCCGCAGCATAAAGACTTATGACGAGACCATGGATGTGACCGCCGATTCCATGGTGTCCATGTTCGCGGAGATGAAGACCATGGAGAAGGGCCCAGCCGCGGCGGCCGACAATCTCATAGCCAAGCTGGTACAGGGCCTCATAGACGACCGGGCCTTGTTGGAGCGTTCCGCTAAGGCGGCGCGCCCGGCGCCGCTCCGGGTCGAGCCTGCGGTCGAGGCTGGGACGGGCGCGGCCGACAGGCCTCCGGTATCGAGCGATGCGGTCCCCGCTGCGCCTGCTGCCCCGGCAGCTCCGGAACCGATCGATTCGGCCCCGGTGGAGGCGCCGAAACCCAAACCTAAGCCTGCGATCACGCCGGAGATGTACGACGACCAGTTGTTGCCTTGAGGCGGAGCTGCGAGCGGATCGTCAGCAGTTTTTAGGACCCGCATCCGCAAGGACTTCCAGGCTGCGCGCTTCCGTGTCCCATGCCAACAAGATGCGGTCTTTGCGTTCTTCGGGCAAGCCTCCGGGACATGCGAATTGCACTCCCGCCACTACCGCCGAGTGGGGGACATGGAAGTGCCCGAATACCCAGGCGCGAGGACGGAGGACGAGCCCCTCCCAAAGCCGGGATAATTCCGGCTCGCCGCAATCGTGCTGGGGGCCGGCATCGAATCCCGCCCCCGTGACATGCAGCGCCAATCCCTCCCGGAACGCCTCGTCGGATCGCATCCCGACCCCGATGCCGGCCGGGCAGCTGTGCGTGACTAACAAGTCGGGATGGACCCGGTTGAAAAGGTCGGAGGCGCGGCGCTGTTGGCGGCGCTGTACGAAGTTCGAGGTCAGCGAACGGTGATGCAGCTTCTGCGGCCGGTCGACATGCAGGGCCCCGCCGAGGAATCCCACGGTCGAAGAACCGAAGACCTCCGCGGAGGCGCGCGGGTGATAATGCAGGTTGAATTCGTTCCGCCACGACAGAGTCCCGCCGTTGCGCATCTGGCGGTCGAGCCAGAGATGGTCGTCGTGGTTGCCGTCTATGGCATGGACCGGCACCGCGAAACGTCCTCCGGAGCGCCGGAATCGTTCTAGGACCTTGGGCTCGAACCCGAAGTCCCCTAATTGGATCGCCGCGGTCACGCCGTGGCGGCGGTAGGCCCGCAGGACCAATCGGGCCAAGCCCTCCAGGTCGCCATGCGCGTCGCCTGCGATGAGGACTCTCATGGGAGGGGGTCAGGCCGTACGCGCAAAATCCGTGGTCAGGCGCGCCTGTAAGGCCGCTATGTGGGAGAAGATGCGCTTGAGCATCATCCGTTCTAGTTCGGTCAGGCGTTTGGGGTTTATGTGATTATCCGGCGGCAGCCCTTCGGCCAGGCGGGCGGCCTGGTGCCGTAGGCGCAGGCGCATCAGTTCGACGTATGACTGCGCCAGCTCATCATGCCCGGTCTGGGTCAGGACATCCAAGCCGCGCAGCAGCCGCAGTCGCTCCAGGGTGTTGGTCGCGGCGATCCCGTGATGCAGGGCGTATATCCGCGCGAAGTTGATGATCGGTACGACCGCGGTTTTGATGCTGAAGGCCTCGGCATGGGCTCCGCTGCTCTCGACTTGGATATTGCCGAAGAAGCCGACCGGCGGCTTGAACTGCAGCGTGGTGTCGGCGAGATGGAAGAGGAAGCGGGGTTTGTCTCGGACCGCGTCGAGGACGTGCCGGCGTAATTCCGCGGCCAGATGGGAATCTCCGGCCGCGGCCCGGAAATCAAAACAGATGTTTACGTCGCGGAGGTCCTGATCCCCTAGCTCCACGGTCCAGCGCGAGAACATCTCCTTGAACTCCGTTAGGGGGCGGCACCATTTGGGTTCCCGCGCCATGACTCTCCCATTGCAGAAAGGATAACCGGCGGCGTCCAGGCCGGCGCAAACCTTGGCCCCCAGGGACAGGAAATACTCCTGTGTCCCGGGGGCTGCGTTCTCATATATGATGGCGTTATCTTGGTCCGAGTATAACGTTTGTTCCTTCCGGCCGGCGCTGCCCAGGGCCATGAAAGCGAAGGCCGCGGGCGGCGGTCCGAGCTCTTCCAAGGCCAGTTGGACTAGGCGGGTGGTCAGCGCGTCCGAGACCGCGGTGGTCAGGCGCGAGACCTGGGCAACATCGGCGCCGGCGGTGATCGTGGCGCCGGCTAATTGGGGCATGCGGCCATGCGCGGCCGA
>JBAZVY010000057.1:0-11733 GCA_041660645.1 Elusimicrobiota bacterium
GGATGTCCGGCGGGGTCAGCCACCGATCGTTGGCGTCGCTGGTGTAGCGGAAGCCTGCCGGTACGGCCGTGCCTTCCTCCCAGTGGCCCTGCTTCCACCAATGGAAGTTGGGCTTGACCACGAACAGGTCCCCCAGGTCGAGGGAGTGCGCGGCCTCGTCCTCGGTGATCAGCACCTCATGCAGCTTTTCGCCGGGGCGCGTCCCGATCACGCGCGTGCGGCAGTCCGGGGCGATGGCTTTGGCGAGGTCCATGATGCGCATGCTGGGAATCTTGGGCACGAAGATCTCGCCGCCATGCATGCGGGTCAGGGCCCGGAGCGCGAGGTGTATCCCCTGGTCCAGCGTGATCCAGAAGCGGGTCATTCGTTCGTCCGTGATGGGCAGGACTCCTTTCCCGAGCAGGGATAGAAACAGCGGGACGACGCTCCCGCGGCTGCCCACCACGTTGCCGTAGCGGACCACCGAGAAGAGGGTCCCC
This sequence comes from Elusimicrobiota bacterium, assembly GCA_041660645.1. Classification (GTDB taxonomy): domain Bacteria; phylum Elusimicrobiota; class Elusimicrobia; order UBA1565; family UBA9628; genus UBA9628. The sequence continues at coordinate 480 of JBAZVY010000057.1, forward strand.
GTGGCCCCTGCGTAGGCGTTGCCGGAGATGAAAAGTTTCTCGGAACAGAGCTTGGTGGCCCCGTAGAGGTTGACTGGATTGACGGCTTTGTCCGTGGACAGGGCGACGACGCGCCGGACCCCGCGGTCGATAGCTGCATTGATGATGTTCTGGGCGCCGATGACGTTGGTGAGGACGGCCTCAAAGGGATTGTACTCCAGGGTGGGAACCTGTTTCAGGCCGGCGGCGTGGATCACGAAATCCACCCCCGTGAGGGCGCGTTCCAGGCGCTGGAGGTCCCGGACGTCCCCTATGAAGAAACGCAGACGCTTGTCCGGAAAACTGGCCGCCATCTCGGACTGCTTGAGCTCGTCCCGGCTGAAGACGATGAGCTTGCGCAGGCGGCTGTGCTGCAGCGCGGTCTCCACGAAACGCTTGCCGAAAGAGCCGGTGCCTCCGGTAATTAGTACGGTGCGGTCGCGAAGGCAGGAAAAATCACCTGGGGTGAGTGCGATGGGCTTGGTCGCCGCTGAAAGATTAGGGGCCTTATTTTTATTTTTGGTCAAGGCGATTTCCTCGCTGGTTGTTTTTCACCCTCCTACTTCGAGGTCATGGTGTCCAATAATTTAATATTATATAGTTTTAATCTTCCAAAATCAAATTCCCCCTATACAGAGTCATGTCAAGCAAAGTTCGGACTTTGGAGTCGAAGTAAGGGTACGCCGTTTCTTCTGGTCGTTGTATTCTTGAACTAAAGCAAAGATGTAATAGTCGGTTTTAGATGTGACATCGAGTCAGGTAGAATCCTGCCAGTTCTTTAAATTGTCGGGCGCCAGATATCAAAGAATACTGAACGCCAGGCACCGAAATCAGCGGCGGTCGGTCTTGGGGGCGAGTTGGGGCTTGGGCTTGCGCTCCAGATGCGCGGAGGCGTCCACGATGCCATTTTTCTTGAGCCAGTATTCCAGGCAGGGGACTTGCCATTGGTAGTCTATGGGCCCGCCGCCCCATTGTTTGAGGGGCAGGATATTTCGGCCTAGGCAGGGCAAGGGCGGGTCCCCGGAGGGGGTCTCCAGATGCTTGGGCCGCAGCACGGTCACGCCCCAGGTCGGATACCAAGCGGCGAACTCGATTCCCGGCAGGGCGCCGCCCTGGCCGGCCTTTGGAATGGCGTTGCCGGCTGGGGCTGGATAGAACGGGGTCAGCAGGCCGTCTTCGGATTGGCGCTTGGTCAAGAGCGGCGACCAGCGTTCCAAGGGGGCTACGCTCAGGGCGGAGTCCAGCTCCGGCCGGTCGAGCAGGGCTTCGATGCCGGTGTCGATCATGTCCTTGGTGACGGCCGGGGCGTTGGCCAATAGCACGGCCAGCAGTTCGAGCCCGGTGTCTTCGCGCTGCAATTCTTTCTTTATGGCGTTGTAGCCGTGCTGGAGAAAGCCGGGTAGAGAGGGTTTGATCTTGGGGGGGTCGATTATGACTGCGTCGTATTGCAGGGCCGCGGATTTGACCGCGGGCGACCCGGTGAGTACATATATGCGGCGCACGTGCGCGGAAGTGCGGGCGGCCATGAGCGGATAGGAGGATAGGGGGCGGCCGAACACGGAGCCTTCGTTGCCCGGGAAATCCACGGCATCGTCGAGATCGAGCATGAGGGCGCAGGACAAGGAGGTCATCGGACCATGTCCTCCAGGGCGGTGAAGGCGGCCGCTACCGTGGCGTCCCAGGTGTGGCGTTCCACGGTCTTTATGCCTTCGGCGATCAACTGCAAGGATAGGCCGCGTTCCGCCCAGAGCTTGACTAAGTTGCTGGTCAAAGACGCGGGCCGGCCGGGGTCGAAGAGCAGGCCGTTTTTGCCGTCGCTGATGAGTTCGGGCATGGCCCCGATGCGGGGCACGACCACGGGGCAGCCTTCGGACAGGGCATATAGGGCCATGGACGGGAAGCCTTCTTCCCCGCTGGGGTTGACATAAGCCTTGGCCGCGCGGAAGAACTCCATGACTTTGAGATGGGGCAGGTCGCCGGCGAATACCACGCGGTCCGCGGGCAGCCTTTGGCGGACCCGGTCCTGGATGGAGGCGAGTATGGGCCCCGTGCCTACGATGGATAGGTGCCAATCTAGGCGGAGTTCGGCCAGGGCGGATATGAGCAACTCCAGCCCGGCGCGGCAGGACTCGTTGAATTTGCTGGAGGTTATGATCTGGAAATCGGTGCGGGAGGCGCGTATGGTGACGAGCGTTATCTGGTTGGCCCGGACCCGGTCGTAGGCGTAGGGCACGGTATGGAAGCGGCCCGCGAATCCCCAGCCCGCAGCCAGGCGCGCCAGGTATTGGCTCGGCATCAGCAGGGCGTCGGCTTGGTTGAGGTCGGCGCGGATGGCGGCGAGCTCTTCGGCCGGGAGTTCCGTGAAAGAATCGATCAGGCGCACCGCGGTCTTCTTGCCGGCCGCGCGCGCGGCCCGGATGGCGGCGGATTGGTAGCTGTTTATAAGCACCACGTCGCTGCCTTGGGCGAAGCCGGAGGCTACCGGTCCGGGGGCGACCGGCGTGATCTGGGTTTGGTGGCCGCGCGCGGCCGCGCGCGAGCAGAACTCGCGGCAGAACGCGTCTTCGCCATAGGGCGAGGTCTGGTCCGGCACCAAGGTTATCTTCATGACCCGGGACTTTTTTTCGATGTTGGCATCGGCGATCGGCATCCCCATATTCGTTATATTAGATTTTATCAGTATCGCATCGGTCCCGCAAATACAGGAAGGACTCGATGTTGCCTTTGGGGCCGTGCACCGGGCATTCCAAGACCCCGAGCTCGCGCAGGGGCAGGGCCCGCAGGCCTTCGCGGACGCGCTCTAAGGCCAGGGCCCGGTGTTCGGGCTTGCGCACCACGCCTTTGGGCGCGAGCTTGGGCTCGAGCTCGAACTGGGGCTTGAGCAGGGCTAGGATTTCGAAAGGCGCGGCCAGGCAAGGCAAGACGTAAGGCATGACCTTGAGCAGAGAGATGAAGGACACGTCGATGACGGCCAGGTCCGGCCGGGGGGAGAACATGGTGGGCTTCATGTCCTTGGCGTGGAGGTTTTCCCGGCTGTGCACGCGGGGATCGGCGTGCAGCTTGGAGTGCAGTTGGGCCGTGCCTACGTCCACGGCAAAGACCTGGGCCGCGCCCCGCGCCAGCAGGCAGTCCGTGAACCCGCCGGTGGATGCCCCCACGTCCAGACATATCCGGCCCTCGGTACGCACTGGGAAGGCGTCCAGGGCCGCGGCCAGCTTTAAGCCGCCGCGGGATACGAAGGGATTGGCATCGGCGATGACTTCCACGGCCGCGTCTTCGCGGGTGGGCGTGCCGGGTTTGGCCGCGGGCTGGCCATCTACCTTGATGTGACCGGCCAATATGGCGGCCTGGGCCCGGGCCCGGGAAGGGAACAGGCCTTTGGCCAGGAGCAATTCATCGAGACGGGATCGTTTCATGGTGACGGGGATTAACTTTTGAGGAATTTGTTTTAAAAGTTAATAAGTTAATCCCCGTCACCTATGATACTATTATCCGCATGGCTGCCATCGGTCTTCTGTATTGCGCCGTGATCTGGGGCGCGACCTTCTTCATCGTGAAGGACGCGCTCGCCGACGTGGGCGCCGTGGCCATGGTCGCATATCGCTTTATCCTGGCCGCGGCCTGCCTGCTGCCCTGGGTCTGGCGCAAGCCCCGGCCCTGGCGGCACTTGCGCGAGAGCGCCATACTCGCGGTCATACTGCTGGTGCTATACGTGACCCAGACCTTGGGTCTGGCTTATACCACGGTCACGAATTCGGCTTTTATAACCGGCTTGTTCGTGGTGTTCGTGCCCGTGTTTTTGCTGGTGTTCCTGCGCCGTTCCTTGGCGCTGACGCAATGGCTGGCCGTGGGCTTGTCCGTGGCCGGGCTTTGGCTGCTCACCGGCGGCATGCCCGGGGTCAACCGCGGAGACGCCTTGTCCTTGGCCGCGGCCATGACCTATTCCGGGCATCTTTTATATACGGACCGCTGCGTGCGCGCGGATGCGGACGTGCTCCTGTTGGCCTTCCATCAGTTCTGGATGACCGGGCTGCTGGCGTTCATCGCCTGCGGGCTGCTGGGCCTGCCTTTGGCCGTGGCCTCGCCCCGGGCGTGGTGGGTCATGGTGTTCTTGGCGGTGTTTCCGACTTTGTCCGCGTTCTTCATCCAGATGGTCATCCAGAAGAGATTGCCGCCCTTGACCGTGAGCTTGGGCTTTTCATTGGAGCCGGTGTTCGCCGCCATATTCGCCTGGACCTTGGGCGGGGAACCCTTCGTGGCCCGGCGCGCGCTGGGCGGTTTGGTCATACTCGCGGCCATGATCCTGGGCGAAGTGCACCGCTTCGACTTCCCCCGCGCCCGCCAAAAAGAAGTGCTGCCGCTCTAGCGGTGACGGGGATTAACTTTTAACTTTTCCTGGAACTTTTCAGCTTCCGGATCGTATGCATAGCATGAGCCGCCATCCTCGCATACAACCCCTGGGCGAAATATATCATGTTACAGCGCGCGGTAACGCAAAAGAACCGATATTCTTAATTCCGGAAGATTGGGAACGGTTTCTTGATATATTGCGGCGGATTAAATCCATAGCTGGGTTCGAGCTTCTGGGCTATTGTCTGATGCCTAATCATATCCATCTGATAATAAGGCCTTTGGTGGTTTTGCTTTCCAATACTATGTCCGCAGTGCTTAATCGTTACGCCCGATATATAAATCATAGACGCGGGCGCATCGGGCACGTATTTCAAGAGCGGTACGGATCGCGGATCTGCGGCAACGACACATATCTTCTTCAGCTTGCGCGATATGTGCATCTGAATCCTGTAAAAGCGGGCTTGATCAGCGACCCGGCGCAGTGGCAGTATTCCAGCCATTTGAACTATCTTGGCTTGAGACAAGATAATTTGGTAGATCCTGGATCCGTACTGGCTTTATTCGGTAAAGATATATGTTCTGCCAGGCCGGAGTATCTGCGGTTTGTCCAGCAAGGTATGTCGGGACTGGACAATATCAAGCCTGATGAGGAATCCGGCGACGATGATTCGGATATGATTGATTTGAATGTCCGGGATGCGGAAGTCCTTTCGCTGGATGCGATGGCTGCTGATTATGCGGCGGCTAACAACATATCAATCGAGGTTATGCGCGGCAGTTCCCGCAATCGCAACCTGTGCCGAGCCAGGGATGAGCTTAAGCTTCAGGCTTTTAGGAGCGGATTTTCGTTGACTGAAATAGCTGGATTCTTGAATGTAAGCGTGCCAGCCATATCCAAAGCGCTCAGTAAGATCCGAATAAGTTAAAAGTTAATCCCCGTCACCGCTATAGTACGCCTAAGTCCACGAGCCGGCGGCGCAGATCGTCGGGGTCTTTGTAGAGGATGGCGTGGAATCCGACTTTGCGGGCCGCTTCCACGTTGGGCTTGAGATCGTCTATGAACACGGCCTGCTCCGCCGACACCTTGGCGATCTTGAGCGCGGCCTCGAAGATACGCGCTTCCGGCTTGCGCATGCCCAGCTCGTGGGAGAGCACGGCGGCGCGGATGTGTTTTGGGAAGGCGTAGTGCTGTTTGATGTAATCGTAGTGCAAGGCGTGGGTGTTGGAGAGCAGATAGGTGTCTACGCGCTTGCTGACTGCCCGCAGCATGGACACGGTCTTGCGTTCCGGCCGAAAATGGTCGCACCAGAGCTTGCGGAACTGCGCGAAGGTCCCGTCGTATCCGAGCTCCTCTTGGAACAGGCGGAAGAGCTCATCCGTGCCGAATTCGCCGCGTTCCAAGGCCTCGATCTTGTTCGAGGTCCATAGGTAGCGCGCGACCTTGATGGGGTGGCGGCCGATGGCGCCGGCCACTTCGCGCAGGACCTCGGCTGGGTTGAAATGCAGAAGGACATTGCCGATGTCGAAGAACACGGCCTTGATCGTAGTCTCGCTCATGGCAAGGGGATGCCGGCGTCTTGGAGTATGCGGCGGAAATCCTCGGGCAAAGGCGAGGTCACGGTCAGCTCCTGGCCGGTCCCGGGATGGGGCAGGCTCAGACGGTGCGCGTGCAGCATCTGGCGCGCCGCGCCGAGCTTGTCCATGTCCTCCGGAGTCAAAGTCTTGCGCACGGCCTTCATGTAGAGCTCGCCTTGGCCCATATAGAGCTTGTCGCCCAGCACCGGGTGGCCCAGATGCGCCAGGTGCACGCGGATCTGATGCAGGCGTCCGGTCTTGGGCAAGGCGCGGACTAAGGATACGCTGTCCCGGCCGGCTAAACGCTCGAATTCGGTCTGGGCCGAGGCCGCGGTGGCCGGCACGTCATCCTGGTATACGGCTTGGCGTACCTTGATGTCGCGATCCTCGCGGCCCAGGGCTGCGTCCACGGAGTTGCGGCGCCAGCTTACCCGGCCGAAGACCAAGGCCAGGTATTGCTTGCGCACCTTGCGGTTGACGAATGATTTGGCCGCGGCGGTCGCGGCCTTGGGGTTCTTGGCTAGGAGCAAAGTGCCGCTGGTCTCGCGGTCCAGGCGATGCACCAAGTGCAGGCGTTGCCCGGGGAATTGCCGCTTTAAGATGGAGGTGACGGTGTTGTTCTGGATGCGGTCCGTGGGATGGCAGAGCAGGGGCGCCGGCTTGTTGACCACGAGCAGGCATTCGTCTTCGTACACTACGGGCAGTTCGTCATGCGGACAGGGCAGTTCTTGATGGCGCGGATAGCGGATGAGCACGGTCTCGCCGCAGATCAGGCGGGTGGCGGGCTTGATAGCGCGGCCGGGCAAGGACACGCGGCCGTCCTCGATGAGGCGCTGGACTTGGGCTCGGGAGTAGCGATGTAGGCGTTCAGCCAGATAGGAGTCCAGGCGCAGGCCGTGATGCGGCTTCTGCACCTCGAAGGGGACGTCTACCCAGATCGATTCGTTAGTGTTCATGCTTGGGGTCGGCGCTTGAAATGATACCAGACTATGCAGAGCATGACTAACGCCAGCCCGGCTAGGCCGACGATGCCGGCCCAGGCGCGCGGGGATAGGGAGCGGAGATCGAGTCCGAAGATGTTCTGGTATGGCGCGGACCGAGAACTTCCGGCATCCGAGGCAGACTGGGCGGTTTGCGCTTGGTTGGCCATCTTAGCCAAGGCTTGTTCGTAGAATCCGGCTAAGCCCGCGTCCATGTTGGCGGCAGCCTTGAAGTCAGCAAGTACGGAAGCGGCGTCTTGGCCTAGGGCTTGCTTGGCTTGGCCGCGCAGCAGCAGGGCGCGGGCTGAGTCTGGCTTGGTTTGCAAAGCGGCTTCTGAGTCTTGTAAAGCTCCGACCGCGTCCTTTTGCGCGAGCTTGGCCTGGGCTCGGGCCAACAGCAGGGCCGGGTCCTTAGGCGAGATGTATGCGGCTTTTTCCAGTACGCGCAGGGCGGCAGAGCTGTCGCCTAGGCCTAGTTTGCCGTAGGCTTCGCGCAATAGGGCTTCGAGTTTTACGCGGTCGGCGTTGGCGGTCAGGGTGGGGTCGAACTGGGCGCTCCGGTGCGGAGTCGGGATCGAGCCTGCGGATGTGCGTGCCGCGGCGGGCTGGCTTGAGCCTGCGCCCGGGCCGCTGCGGCCTTCTACCAGCTTGAGTATGCCGAAGGCTTGTGCGTTGCGCGGGTTGCGGCGCAGGGCGGCGCGGGCATCGCGTTCCGCGGCCGGGAAGTCGCCGACACGATAGTTTATATCCGCGCGCATGGCCAGAAGGTCGGGGTTGTCCGGCGCGATCTCAAGGGCGCGGTCCGCGCGGGGCAGCGCGAGCGTGGGCTCGTCTACCTGCACGAAAGCTTGGGCTGTCTTGATTTGTGCTGTTACGTCATCTGCATTCCGTATGCCGATATCCTGTATTTTTTGGAGTTCTTGGGCTTTCTGTTGGGCAAGCTGCTGCTTTTGTTGAGGCGTTGTGGATGGATTTCTGGCTTGAGTGTTTATTGCTTTGATGGTTTGGATGCCATTTTTAAGCTCCAGGTTCCAGGAATCTTCCGCATCGATTTGTGAAGGAGCGTTAGCTGAACATATTGAGGATTGAGATAGTAGTAACGATAGGATGAGGAGGGATTTCATTTGTTCGAAGGCAGGGGTTTGGTCAGAAAGAATTGTTTTATTTCTTTAAATCCAGACAAGACATCTTCAGAATCTATTGGCAGTTGAGTTTGTTCTATTTCACCTACTATACCTTTAGCGTGGACCACATTTTGCAGAGTTCCATCCAGAGATGTTCTGAAGTCCATGCCATCAATGCTTTTGGTTTCTCCTGCGATCATTACTTTGGTCCATCCCCATGATAAAGCGAATGGTTCGTTTTGGCCATCATCGGTTTGATGGTAAACCACATGAAAGGTTCGTTCTCGATCATCCGGGGTATCTTTGCTTTTGTACCGGATTGCTTTTGCTGGAACAGCGCCATCAAAACCCAAATTAATGGACAGGGGGGGATTGAGGGGTTTTTCTTTGCCATGCTCCCAAACAAATTTCGTCAACTCAGCAATCGTACGTGTTTTTTGCTTTGAGTTTTTTGCCTTCGTGGTCCCAGCCATCACGGTGCAAGTCGATATTAGCAGGCAAAGCCCCAGGCTGGCTAGCCGCATTGTTAGTGGCGACCTGGGCACGAAATTATATTTAAAAACAAATCGCTTTTTGTTTTTTACCTCCAACGCTGGAGGTAACTTGTTGAAAAGTGCTGATATCATCGGTATTTCTCTCTCGATAAGTCGCCGCCTGGCTGCGCTTTATTCCTGCGTTTCCTCCATAGGCTTGCGGTTTAATTTCCCGCCTTCCTTAGTAAGGACCTCAACCTTGTTCTTGGCCTCTTCCAGCTGTTTGGTCAAGGTTTTGGCTAAAGTGACGCCTTTCTCGAATATATCCAAGGACTCTTCCAGGCCCTTATCCCCGGATTCCAGCTCCCGGACCAAGGATTCGAGCTTTCCCAGGGATGATTCAAAGCCTTCCTTAATATCCTTCTTAGCGGTCTTGGTCATTTTTAACCTCGCAGTATATCTCGCCTTGGTGCAGGCGCACGCGCACTTTGTCTCCGGCATGTACTTGATCGGCCCGGCGCAGGATGGCGCGCTCCGGCAGTGTCTCGGCAATGGCATAGCCCCGGCCCAAGACTTTGAGCGGGCTGAAAGCGTCGAGCTTCTCCATCTGCAGGCGCAGGTCCTTTTCCGCGTGGAGCAGGACTTGGCGCATGGCTTCGGGCAGGCGGCCGGATAACTCGTCAACCCGTTTGATGCGTTCCTCATACATGCGGTGCGGGCTCTGTAAAAAGGGATGTTGTTTGGCGAAATTGAGGCGCTGTTCCAGGCTGCGTATGCGCTCCAGCATGGTGGTGGATAGATTGCGCTGGGCTTCCCAGATGTCCGAGGCCACGGACATCCGGTCCGGCACGGCCAGCTCGGCCGCGGCCGAGGGCGTGGGCGCGCGCATATCCGCCACGAAATCCGCGATGGTGGTGTCGGTCTCATGGCCTACGCAGGAGATCACCGGAATCTTGGATTCGGCTATGGCCCGGGCCACGATCTCCTCATTGAAAGCCCAGAGGTCTTCGATGGAGCCGCCGCCCCGGCCTACGAGCAATACGCTGGTATTGGGCAGGAATTCGTTGAAATCCATGATGGCTTGGGCCACGTCTTCCTTGGCGCCGTCGCCCTGGACTTTGACCGGATAGATCAGGATGTTCAGTCCGCGCCATCTGCGCGTTAGCACGTTGATCATGTCGTGCACGGCCGCGCCTTGTAAAGAAGTGACTATGCCCACGCTTTGGGGATAGCGGGGCAAAGGCTTTTTGCGTTCGTCATCGAACAGGCCTTCCGAGGCCAGCTTGGCCTTGAGCTGTTCAAAAGCCAGCTGCAGAGCGCCTTTTTCGCGCGGTTCCAGGGCGGAGATTATGAGCTGGACGTCGCCGCGTTTGATGTAAGACGAGACCCGCGCCCGCACCAGGACTTTGAGGCCGTCTTGGGGCTTGAACCGTATGTGTAAAGCCGAGCCTTTGAACAACACGGCCGGGATCTGGGCGTTCTCGTCCTTGAGCGTCATGTAGGTGTGGCCCGAGGGATAGGCCCGGCAGTTGGATATCTCGCCCTCCACCCACAGTTCCGGAAACGCGGTTTCTAGGAGTTCGTGTATCTGGGAATTGACTTCCGTGACCGTGAAGACGCGCGGACGGGACTCTACTGGAGGCATGACGAGGATATATTACAAACCTTCGGTGTCAGATGTTTCCGTATTTGTCTTGTTTGCCAGTACCGGCAAAAGTTAAAAGTTAATCCCCGTCACCGGTTTTTTAAACGCTTTTCGTCGCCTTGGTCGGTGGGTTCGTAGAAGCGCTTGGGATCGGGCATATATTCCTGCGGGGTGTAATGGCCGGGGTAGTCGTGCGGGTATTTGTAGCCCTGGCCATGTCCGCGGGTCTTGCCGTCGAGACTGGCGTCGCGCAGGTGCAGAGGCACCTCCCGGGACGCGCCGTTCTGGGCTTCCTGCATGGCCGCGTCTATGGCCAGGTAGGCGGCATTGGATTTGGGCGCGCAAGCCACGTAGATGGCGGCCTGGGCCAAGGGGATGCGGGCTTCGGGCATGCCCAGCACTTCCGCGGCTTGGAAGGCGGCGGAGGCTATGAGCAGGGCGCGGAAATCCGCGTTGCCCACGTCCTCGGAGGCGCAGATCAGTATGCGCCGGGCTATGAAACGCGGGTCCTCGCCCGCAGATAGCATCTTGGCCATCCAATACACGGCCGCATCCGGGTCCGAGCCGCGCATGGACTTGATGAAGGCGGACATATGGTCGTAATGATCGTCGGATTTTTTGTCGTAGCGGATGGAGCGGCGCTGGATGGATTCCTCGGCCACGGCCAAAGTGATGTGGCGCAGGCCGTCGTGGCTGGCCGCGGTGGATAGCGCGGCCAGTTCCAGGGCGTTGAGCAGCTTGCGCGCGTCGCCTGCGGCCATGCGGGTCAGATGCTGGACCGCCTCCGGAGCCAGCTTGAGCTTTAATTCCGCCAAGCCGCGCTTTTCGCTCAAGGCCCGGTCCAGGATGGCCTTAAGATGAGCCTCGGTCAAAGGCTGGAACTCGAAAGCCGTGAAGCGCGAGAGCAGGGCCGCGTTGACGTAGAACGAGGGGTTCTCCGTGGTCATGCCGATGAGCAGGATGTCGCCGCGTTCCACCGAGGGCAGGAGTACGTCCTGTTGGGTGCGGTTAAAATGGTGGATCTCGTCTATGAGCACCAAGGTGCGGCGGCTTAAGTGGCTGGCCGAGTACTTGGCTTGGTCCAGG
>JBAZVY010000058.1:0-4717 GCA_041660645.1 Elusimicrobiota bacterium
GTTCTTCCGGGGAATCCAGCAAGGCGCCGTTGGGGCCGGGCAGAGGCATATCCGGACCGTATAGCCCCTGCTTGGCCGCTTCCCGGAATATGGAGCAGATGCGGGCGTGCACGTATTGGCAGTAGTACACGGGATTCTCGGAGGATTGTTTTTTTGCCAATTCCAGGTCGAAGTTGAGATGCGAGTCCGGGGTGCGCATGGCGAAGAAGAATCGGCAGGCGTCCTTGCCCACCTCTTCGACCACCTCGCGCAGGCGGATGAATTCGCCCGCGCGTTTGGACATCTTTACCGCGGTCTGGCCTCTGAAAAGATGTATGAGCTGGTGGATTATGACGTGGAAGGATTCCGGGGGGTGTCCCAGGGCCGCGATGGCCGCGCGCATGCGCGGCACATAGCCGTGGTGGTCCGTGCCCCAGATGTCGATGGTCTCTTGGAAGCCGCGGCGGTATTTGTCTTCGTGATAGGCGATGTCGGCCAAGAAGTAGGTGGCGCTGCCGTCGGCTTTGATCAGGACCCGGTCCTTGTCATCGGCTGCCGCGTCAGCGGCGCCGCACTGCGCCCCTTCAGGAGATCCGTTAGGGCGCATGTGCTGACCGGCCGCGCCGGTGGTGCCCAGCCAGACCGCGTTCTCCTTCTCATATACCATGCCCCGGGCTTTGAGCTTTTGCAGGGTGGCATCCAAGGCCTGGCGGGCGTGAAGCTCTGATTCCAGGAACCAGCGGTCGAATCGTACTTCGAACCCGGCCATGTCCTCGCGATGGGTCTGGAGCAGGGCTTTTATGCCCTCGGCTTGGAATTTCTCCGGGGTCCAGGCATCGGCTTCGGCCGGGAAGGATTTGGCCAGGTCGGTCACGTATTGGCCGTGATAGCCGTCTTCGGGAGGTTCGTTCCCGTGCCTGCGGGCATGCAGCGACTGTCCTAAGCGACCGACTTGTTTGCCCGCATCGTTGACATAGAACTCCGCGGACGCATCCCGGCCCAGGCGTCGGAATATGCGCACCAGGCAATCGCCCAGGGTGGCGCCCCGGCCGGAAGCCAGGTGCAGAGGGCCGGTGGGGTTGGCGGATACGAATTCGATCAGGATCTTGCGCGGCGCTGCGCCTTCATCGCGGCCATATATCTTGGGATCCAGGGTTATGGCCTTTAGGTTCGCGCATAACGCCGAGTTGCGCAGCTTGATGTTCACGAATCCAGGCGCGGAGGCCTGGGCCGATTCCACTTCCGGCAGTCCGGCGCAGGCCTCGGCCAGGCCTTTCGCCAGTTCCATGGGCGGCCTTTTGGCGGTCTTGGCCATGGCCAGGGGGCCGGGCAGGCAGAGGTCGGTCTTAAGATGAGCCGGGGGCGCGGTCATCTGCAGTTCTGCGGGCAGTTGTACGCCGGCGGACTTGGCCCAGCCTTCGGCTTTGGCGGTGAGGCTTTTTTTGATGGCGGCTAGGATCATGAGCGGGCCCTTGCGGCTTTGCGCGGCTTGCGGTCAGACTGGGACGGCGTGGCGGCAGGTTCGGCGGCCCAAGCCATAGGTTTGGCCAGAGGATAGAGTTTCTCCAATGCGTAGAAGCGCCGGGTCTCTTCGGTCATGAAATGGGCTAAAAGACCGCCGAAGTCCAGCACTCGCCACTTATCGCTCGCTGGGCGGGCCCTGCGCAGGGCCGGTACGCCCAGTTCCTTGCCCTTGGTTCGGACCGCGTCCTCCACCGCGCCCAGGTGGGGGGGCGAGGTGACCGTGGCGATGAGTATGTATTCCGTGATGGGGCTGTATCGGCGCACGTCGAGGAGCACTACGTCCTCGGCCTTCTTGTCGTCTGCGGCCTGGGCTAGGGCCAGGCTTAGATATTTAAATGTTCGGGCCATGGGGACGGTTCTCCTTGAGTCGTTCGCGTAAGCTGGCTTCGGTGCGGAAGTCGATGTTCTCCAGGGCCGAGGCCAGCAGATGGGCCACGGTGGTCAGGGTCCGTCCGGCCTCGGCGCGCATGTCCTCGGACAGGGCGGCGTCGGCGTGCAGCAGGAGGTAGCCGTGGGCGTGGGCGCGGCCGTTGCCGGGCAAAGCCACGTAGTAGTTCTGGGGGTCGAGCCAGGCAGCCGCCTCCGGCAGGTTCGCGCGTAGGGGCTCGAAGTCGAACCCGCCCTGGCCGGCCGCGAGGTCCATTTCGTCGTTGAATACGTTGTAGAGATAGGCGGCCGCGGACCAGGAACCTTCTAGATGGGGCAGTACGCGGTCCAGGACCTTGGCCAGCAGTTCTGGGCCGGTGCGGATGCGCTCCAATAGCAGCCGGGAGAGGTCGAAGATCATGGTCAGTTCGTTGGAGGTCCGGCGCAGGCGTTTGGACAGGACCTGGACCAGTTCCGAGAAGAAATCCAGGGCCAATTCCGGATGGGATTTCAGCCAGCGGTCGAGATCCTCGCGATGCAGCCGCAATAGGGCGGTCCCGCCCACGGCGGTGGCTCGGGCGGAGCGGGCCACGGCCTCGACTAGGACCATCTCTCCGAAGCAGTCTCCGGGGCCGAGTATGGCCAGATCCTTCATCTGATCGCCGGATACGTGCTTGGAGATGCGGACTTTGCCGCTGGTGACGAAATAAAGGCTATCGCCTTGGGATCCTTCCTCGAATATCACCGCGCCGTCTTCGTAGTCCGTGGGTGAGAGGAACCCTTCCAGGGTGGCGAGCTGGCGGTCGGGGATCTGGTCGAGCAGCCATACGGAGCGCAGGAGTTTGAGCTTGGAGTTAGGGTCCATCGTGCCTCCGGGCTAGAGGGCCTGGGCCGCGGGCCGGGCGTTCATGTTGACCATCATCTTGAAGGTCTCTTGGTTATGAGCGCGCAGGAGCGCTTCTTCCGGCTTGACCAAGCCTTCCTTGACTAGGTTGGCCAGGGCCCGGTCCATGGGGACCATGCCGTATTTGGCCCCGGTGTCGATGGCGCCGTAGATCATGTGGGTCTTGCCTTCGCGGATGAGATTGGATATGGCCGGGGTCATGACCAGGATCTCGCGGGCGGCTACTCGGCCCTGCCCGTCGGCGCGCGGCAGCAGGATCTGGGACACCACGCCTTGCAGCACCACCGCCAATTGCACCCGGATCTGGGACTGTTGATGGGGCGGGAACACGTCGATTATGCGGTCGATGGTGGAGGGGCAGTCTTGGGTATGCAAGGTTCCGAAGCAGAGATGCCCGGTCTCGGCCGCGGTGACCGCCAATTGTATGGTCTCCAGGTCGCGCATCTCGCCTACTAGGATGACGTCCGGGTCTTGGCGCAGAGCGGATTTGAGGGCGGCGGCGAATGATTTGGTGTTCTGTCCGACTTCGCGCTGCCGGAATATGCACTTTTTGGATTCATATACGAATTCTATGGGGTCCTCTACGGTAAGGACGTGGCAGCTCTCTTTTTGATTGATGAGCTCCATTATGGTGGCCAGTGTGGTGGACTTGCCCGAGCCCGTAGGCCCGGTCACCAGCACCAAGCCGCGGGGCAGATCCGCGAACCCGGTCACGGCCGGAGCCAGGCGCAGCTGTTCCGGGGTGGGGATGTTGGTGGCGATCACGCGCATCACCGCCTCCACGCCGTTCTTCTGGACCAGGACGTTGACGCGGAAGCGCGCGAAATTGGTCACGGAGAAAGAACAGTCCAACTCCCAGTTCTCCTCGAACTTAGCGCGCTGTTCTTCATAGAGGATGGAATAGATCAGGCGTTTGGATTCATCCGCGGATAGCTTCTGGGTCCCGGGGATCTCGCAGATCTCTCCGTTTAGGCGCATCATCGGGGTCTTGCCTATGACCAGATGGATGTCGCTGGCTCCGCTTTGCACGGCGGTCTTCAGGATCTCTACTAATTCCATGTTCTCCCCATGAGTCGTTACAGCGGGCAATCCTCGGCCAGGACTACCGAGACGTCGACCAGGCGCTTGAGATCGACCTGGGTCACGGTCCGGGCCAGGGGACAACCTAATATCCGCCGCACCTCGGCCGCGTTGTCGAATCGGCCGGTCCGGTCGTATATCATGGTGCGGCTGCGCGGCGCGTCGGTGTTGCCCACGGACATGACGTCTGCGCCCTTCAATCGTAATAAATTTTTAGCGCGGCTGGCGATGCCGGGGCGGGCCGAGGCGTTGAGCACCTCTACGGTGATGTGTTCGGATGCAGGGTCTGGAGGCTCCGGGCTGAGGTAGCGTCCGAACACCGGGCCGATGGACTCTTCGGGCGGCAGCCATGCCGGCCGTACGTTTTCCGGCCGCAGGCGCTGCAGTTCCGCGGCCAGTAGGATGCGGTCCAGCCAGGACCAGCCCGGGCCGGCGGTCCCAGGGCTCCGGGTCCGGCGCAGTATCCCCGGCCAGAAAAGCCCCCCGCTGCGGCGCAGGAGCCAGTCCCGTGCGTCTAGAGCCGGGTCGTCCGATCCTTTCGGAGCGGCCGCGCGCCAGATCGGCAGGCCGGGCCAGACCTGGTATTCCGGGACTCGGATGGCCAGGTACGAGGCGGCGGCTTCGGTTAATCGGTCGGCGGCGGGATCGGGCTCGGCCCCGCCGCGTAAGGCCGCGGCATGGATCGAAGCCAGGGTCCGGTTGGACTCGGTCCGGGTCTCGGCCGGTATGTAGATGAGGTCCAGGGTGCGGCGTTTGGGCTGGTAGATGGCTAGATACGCGGCCGGCGGCGCACCCGGGACGGCATTCGAGAACGACAGCCAGCCCAGCAACGGCCGTCCGGAGCGCAG
This sequence comes from Elusimicrobiota bacterium, assembly GCA_041660645.1. GTDB lineage: Bacteria > Elusimicrobiota > Elusimicrobia > UBA1565 > UBA9628 > UBA9628. Next base: position 4,702 of record JBAZVY010000058.1, read on the forward strand.
GGCTTGGGCCAGAGGC
>JBAZVY010000058.1:4727-11674 GCA_041660645.1 Elusimicrobiota bacterium
TTGCCAAGCCAATATCCCGGCGGCCGCCAATAGCAGGACGGCCAGCATCCGGCCGGAAAGCGCGTGGGCGGCTATGTTCTTGCGCATAAGTCGTTCCAGCTGGCTATGGATAGGGGGTGTAGCCATAGGCCGCGTTTTAGGGCGTAGCGGAGTTTAGTGGAGAGACCGGCCCGGAATGCGGCGTTGAGATCCTGAAAGGCCAGGCGGCGCAGGCGCGCCGCGTTGGGATGGCTCCGGTCTTCGGATGCGGCGTCGGCCACATATAGTATGCGGTCGAGCCGGGACATCCGGCGGTCGGCTAATGTGTGCTTGCGGACCGCGGCGAGCACCGCGCGATCCGTGCAGCCGAATCGGGCGCGGGCTAGGTGCGCTCCTACGTAGGCGTGCAGCAGTCCGGGCTGCCTGCGCATGACCGGGCCGCGGTGGGGCAGGCGGATCCGATGCCGGCGTATATATGCGGCTTGGCGAGGCCGCGATAATAGGCGGCCGCAGTCATGCAGGAGCGCGGCGGCGGCGGCCGGCGCGGGATCCGCCTGCCAGCGGCGGGCTAAGGCTTCGGCCAAGCGGCGCACGGCCAGGGTATGCTCGAATCTGCCGGGCTTGAGTCCGGTGCGCAAGGCTTCTATGAGGGCCGTGCCGTAGAGCCGGTGCCGGAGGATGAAGCCCTGGGTGTCCGGATGCAGATAAGGGGAGGTTTTTTGGCCGGCGGCCAGGCGCGCGCGCAGGAGCGTGGAACTTGCCGCCGGCATGCGGCGGCGCAGCATATTGAAGTGCGCCGGAATGCGGCCGGCGGCTCGTGGGCGCCGGGCCGTCCACCAGGTACAGAGCCCGGCCAGGCGGGCGGGACAGCGCCACTGGGCCCAAGTCGAGGCGGCGTCCGAGCCGACTACGAAATGCAGTTCCCAGTCCGGATGGCGCTGGCGGATATGGAGCACGGTGTTTACGGTATAGGCTCGGCGGCGGCTGAGCAGTTCCTGCGTATGCAGGCTCGTGATCCGGCGCCAACGCTTGGCCAGCAGGGGCAGCAGGCCGATCCGGGCCATGCGCAGGCGCTGGGCCGGGGTGGCGAAGTGGGCGTCCTTGAGCGGAGCGCGATAGGCCGGAATGACCAGTATGCGGTCCGGGCGTATGCGTTGGGCCGCGGCTTGCAGCAGGGCGGCGTGGCCGATATGCGGGGGGTCGAAGCTGCCTCCGAAAAGCAGGACTTTCACGAGGTCATTGTACCTAATCTGCCGCTTCCGAGGCGCGGCGGCCGTACTCGGCAAGTTTGACAAGGCGGCGGGAAATGGGTCAACATGATGCCGGACCGGTTTTCCATCCCGCATGAAGATATCCGTGATCGTCGCCACTTGGAACGAGGCCTTCCATATCGGGGCCTCGCTCAAGCGTTTGCGCCAGATATCCACGCAAGGACCGTTCGAGGTCATAGTGGTGGACGGGCATTCGGACGATGCTACCGCGGCCTCGGCCCGGGAGTGGGCCGATAGCGTGATCGTTCACGAGCGGACTAATTTCGGAGAACAGCTGCATCTGGGGGCTCAGCAGGCGACGGGCGAGCTGTTCCTGTTCATGCGCGGCGACGCCCAATTGTCGGGCAATTGGCAGCAAGCGTTGGAACATTTTTGGCTGGCCCCGGACCTTAAAGGAGTGGCGGCCACGGCTTTCACCGTGGAATTCGGATCCAGCCGCTCCGCGCGTCTCGCGTCTTTTTTGTCCAATGGGTCCGCGCGTTGGCGCGGATCGGTCAGCTTGCACCACGGATTGTGCACCACTTCGGATATATATAGATATAGCGGCGGATTCCCGCCGCTGCCTTGCCTGGCCGACCATGTGTTCTGCGGCAAGCTGCGCAGTCAGGGGCGCCTGGTGATGCTGCCGGAGCGCATCTGGCCATCCGCCAGCCGCCTGCACCGGCAAGGCGTGCTGGGCTGTGTCGGGGAGCACCTTTGGCTGGAGTTGCGGTTCAAATTTGGGGTCTCCCCCGAGGAGCTCTGGCGCCAGGGCCGCGGCTGCAGCCCCTGACGCCGGGATCGTCATGCCGGACGGCCTGAAGCTAGGCGGGCTGGGCCTGCCCGTGCCAGTGCTGCAATCGCCCATGGCCGCCTGTACGGACCTGCCTTTCCGTTTGGTGGCGCGGCGCCGGGGGCTGGCTTTCGCCTTCACGGAGATGGTGTCCGCGCAATCCTTGGTGCGCAAGAATCCCAAGACCTTGGACATCCTGCGGACACGGCCGGGAGACCGGCCTTTGGGCGCCCAGCTTCTGGGCCGGGACCCGGCTCAGTTGGCCGCGGCCGCGGCCATGATCCAGGATATGGGGTTCGATCTCCTGGACCTTAATTTCGGCTGTCCGGTGAAAAAAGTGGTCAGCAACGGCGAGGGGGCGGCCCTCTTGGATGAGCCGGCCCTAGCCGAGAAGATATTCGTTGCGGTGCGCAAGGCGGTGAAGCTGCCGCTCACGGTCAAGACCCGCAAGGGATCCCGGGACGAGAGCGGCCAACAGGCCGTGGAGTTGGCGCTCCGCGCCGAGGCCCAGGGTTTGGACGCTATAACCGTGCATGGCCGGACCCAGCGCCAGCAGTACGGGGGCCGGTCCGATCCCGGAGCCGTGGCCATGGTATGTCAGGCCGTGTCCATCCCGGTCATAGGCAATGGCGACGTGTGCTGCGGGGCGGATGCCGTGCGCCTGCGGCAGCAGAGCGGCTGCCAGGGGGTCATGATCGGACGGGCCGGCCTGGGCAACCCGTGGCTGTATCAGGATGTGGCGCGGTCTTTGTCCGGCAACGGCGGTATGCCGCAGGCGCCGTCCGCAGCCGAGCGCCGGGACGCCTTGCTCGAACACTTCGATCTGGAAGTGGAGATCATGGGCCAGCGCATGGCCGCCTTGAACATGCGCCGTTTTGGGGCCTGGTATACCGCGGGCATCCCTAGCGCCAAGCACTTCCGGGTGGCCATGTGCCAGACTATGGATACGGGGGCCTTGCGCAGCCTCATCGAGGAGTTTTTTTCCGGCCTGCGCTGGGAGCCGTCCGCTCCCCAGGCGCCCGACATCCGCGAAGGCTAGCCGGACGGCTTAGCGGTATTTGCGCAGGAAGCGCAGGTTCGCGGCGATCAGGGCCTCTATGCGGGGCAGCATGAACGGGGTGAAGGTCTCGTTGGGATCCGTGGGTATGTGTACCACGCAGCAATATTCGGCCACATTGCGGCGCACTCGGCGCAGGACCATGGCTTGGCGCAGCGGGGTGCGCGGCTTGCGGACCAGGATAGTGCCCAAGGCGTCCAGATTCAGACGGCGGTAGAGTTCGCTCACCAATTTTTCCCAGGACGGGCTGCGCTGGCCGGCGGTTTTTTTTTCTTCCAGGAACAGGTTGGTGGCTTTGACCTGGCCCAGTATCTGGCGCAAGGCGGCAGCCTGGTTCGGCGCCTCGGGGAATAGATGGATGGCCACGTCCGCGAATTCTCCCGGAGAGACCAGGCGTTCGAATATTAGCCGATATTCGGAACAGCGTTCGGCGTTCAGGGGGCCGCAGCGGAGTTCTTCCAGGAGCTGGCCCCGGGCGTTTTGGAACAGCCGTTCTTTCATGTCCGTGATGGGGTCCTCCGTGTCGAGCAGCTTGCGCAGCATGAATTCCCAGGGGTCGCTTTCGTTGCGCAGGCTATAGCCGGATTGGCAGAACTCCGCCAGGCGGGTGATGATGATGAGCGGGTCGTGGGGGCCGGTCTCGGGCATATGACGAGGCGATGGTATCAAATTTCATCCGGGTCCGGGTCCGGGTCCGGCGGTATATGATAAAATCCCGCGATATGACCGATCCCTATCAGAAGTGGGAAGTCCCGGAGCGCATCTCGGGCTTAAAGGACCTGGTGTACAATCTTTGGTGGAGCTGGCATCCCGAGGCCCGGGCCTTGTTCAAGGAGATCGACCGCAACCTATGGCGGACCACCTATCACAACCCCGTGCTTCTGCTGCAGAAGAGCCTGCCCCGGCTCCAGGAGCTGGCTAAGGACGAACGCTTTTTGTCCCGCTATGACGCGGTCATCCGCATATTCAACGAGTACCTGGACGACCAGTTCACTTGGTTCGCGCGCAAGTATCCGCAAGCCCAGGGGCGGCGCATCGCGTATTTCTCGGCGGAATTCGGGGTGCATAATTCCCTGCGCATATACTCCGGCGGCTTGGGCATACTAGCCGGAGATCACTGCAAGACCGCTTCGGACCTGGGCGTGCCCTTGACCGGCGTGGGCTTCATGTATCCGCAGGGCTATGTGCAGCAGCGCATCAGCATGGATGGCTGGCAGCAGAACGTATATGAGCAGATCGATTGGAACGTGTCGCCCATACGTCCGGTCGTCACTCCGAGCGGAAATAGTCTGCGCCTGCATTTTCAGCTCGGGCCGCTCGACCTGCAGGTGGCGGTGTGGGAGGTGGTGGTGGGGCGGGTCCGGTTGTACCTTCTGGATACGCACGTGGATGGGAACTCGGTGCCGGACCGGGAGATCTCCGGACGCTTGTACGGAGGCGACCGGACCATGCGGCTGCGGCAAGAGATCCTTCTGGGCATCGGCGGGCTGCGCATGTTGAGGGCCTTGGGGATCGCCACCGATCAGTATCATGTCAATGAAGGCCATTCCGCGTTCATGTTCCTGGAACTGGTGCGGGAGCAGGTGGCGCAAGGCAAGTCTTTCGCGGATGCGGCCCGGGATTTGGCCGAGCGTTCCGTATTCACCACGCACACCCCGGTGGAAGCCGGGCATGACGTGTTCTCGGAAGGCCTGATATCCGAATATTTCAATCGCTATTGCTCGGAATTGGGCTTGGATCAGGAGCAGTTCCTGGCCTTGGGCCGCGTTCCCGGGCAGGCGGGCTGGAACATGACCGCGCTCGCCCTGCGCCTAGCCGGGCGCCGCAATGCGGTGAGCAAGCGTCATGGCATGGTGTCGCGGCGCATGTGGGCCAAGCTCTGGCCGGATAAGAAGGAGGAAGAGGTCCCGGTCGCTCATGTGACCAACGGGGTGCATCTGTCCACTTGGCTGCAGCAAGACCTGGGCTGGACTTTCTTCAACCATCTGGGGCGGGATTGGCCGGAGAAACAGGACGACCCCGCCGTATGGTCGCAGTTAGCGGCCGTGCCGGACGAGGCCATCTGGCGGGTGCATACCCGCAACAAAGAAGAACTTTTGAAGCTGCTGCGCGACCGTTCCCGGGACCGCTGGATATCGCGCAACGTGGAAGCCGCCCAGATACTGACCCAGGGCACTCTGCTCGACCCTTCGGCCCTGACTATCGGCTTCGCCCGGCGTTTCGCCGGGTATAAGCGGGCCACTTTGATCCTGCGCGACCTGGCGCGGCTCAAGGGCTTGCTCTTGGACCATTGGCGGCCCATACAGCTCATATTCGCGGGGAAATCGCATCCCGCGGATGATTCCGGCAAGGCGCTGATCCAGCAGATATACAATCTGGCCAAGGATCCGGCGTTCGGCGGGCGCATCGTGTTCGTGGAAGACTACGATATGCATGTGGCCCGTTATTTCGTGCAGGGCTGCGATCTGTGGCTCAATAACCCGTTGGCTCCGTTGGAGGCCTGCGGCACGAGCGGTATAAAAGCCGCCATCAACGGAGTGCCCAGCCTCAGCATACTCGACGGCTGGTGGGAAGAAGGGCATAACGGCGCCAATGGCTGGGCCATCGGCATGCCCGGGGGGCGCGGGTCTGGGGACGCCGCGGATGCGGCGGATGCCGAGGATATATACCTAGCCCTGGAAAAGCAGATAGTGCCTTTGTTCTATGACCGGGGCCCGGACGGTATGCCGCACGGCTGGATCAAGGTCATGAAAGAATCCATGAGCAGCGTGGCTCCGAGGTTCTGCGGCAACCGCATGGTCAAGGATTACGTTAAGATGTTCTATGGTCCGGAAGCCGTGCCCCATGCCCGTAATCCCGCGGTTTTGCGGTCCTGATGCATAGGGCGGTCGCGGCGGCTGTGCTGTGCGCGTGCGCGGCGTGTGCCGGACCCCGGCCGCGTCCTGCGGCCAGGGCTCTGGATAATTTCGAGTTCAGCGCCTGGGAAGAGCGCGGACCTTCGGACCGGGCCGGGCAGCTGTTCTTTCGAGTCTTGGCCGCGGGCCAGTCCTGGGGCCAGACTCCGATCGGAGCGGCCTCCGAACCGAGGTCTTGGCAAGGGACTTTGCCGGAGGGGGAATTCCCCATGTTGTTCGAGGTGTGGGATTCCAGCGACGGGGTATCGGGCGTGCGCCGGCCGGATGGACAGCAGCCTCCGCAGCGGCGCGTGCGGGTGGAGGCCGGGTATAAGACCAGCGTGGTCCTAAAGCTCACGGATTCGGGCCGGCAAGCCTTCTTCTATATCACCCGCGAACCGAGATAGCCTCAGGCTCCTTCGGGCCATTTCATCCGGAGTTCCGCGTCCGTGAATCCGAAGTGATGGGCCAGCTCATGGCGCAGGGTCAGCCTTATCTGGCGTTCCAATTCCTCCGCGTCGCGGCAGCCGGATTCTATGTTGTTCTGGTAGAGGACGATGCGCGCGCCGGCGACCGCGCAAAAAGGTCCGCCCAGAGCGGTCCGATCGGGCCCGAGGTAAAGGCCGAGGAGCCGGCGCGATCCTTGGTCTCGGCCGGCCTCCGGGCCGGGCCGGGCCCGGATCGATATCTCCAGGTTTACTATCAGGTCTCGGAATCGGCGCGGGATGCCTTGCAGCGCGGCTTCCGCCAGGCGGTCGAACTCACCCCGGGATACTCTCATGGGCTATGCAGTCGGCTTATTCTCGGCAGGGTATGGCTACCGAGAGGAGCCCGGTTTTCCGCCGCGGAAGTATTCTATGGTGCGGCGCAATCCTTCCGTTATATCCACTTCCGGCTTCCAGCCCAACTTGGTCCGGGCCTGGCGGATGTCCGGCCTGCGCACTTGGGGATCGTCTACGGCAAGGGCTTGTACG
>JBAZVY010000059.1:0-7317 GCA_041660645.1 Elusimicrobiota bacterium
TTGGCTGCGGATATCGGCCGCGACGCTTTGTCCCGGGAATTGCCGCAACGGCAGTCCGGGCAATATCCTTCCATGACCCGCCTGCAGGCGCCTAAAGGCTGGCGCGCGGACGGGGTCATAACCGGCTATAAGGGCCGGGAGGTCGTGGCCGGACCGGGCGATATGGTCGACGGCAAGGTCGAGCCTTCCCTGCGGGTCGCAGTCGGGGATAAGTTCTACGTCTTGCGCCAGGACGCGGTCGAGGATTCGGATAGCGACACGCAGGCCCTGTACTTGCAGCGGGTGGGCAGGATAAAGGCGGTCGAGATATTGGGCAAGGGCCAAGTCCGATTCATCATCGTGCGTGCGGGCGGCACGGTGGATCTGGGAGATATGCTGTCTAGGAGCCCCCTGTGATCAAATATATAGTCTTGATCCTGGCGGTGGCCGGGGGGTATTATTATGTCAGCCGGCACTGCAATCTGGCCAATGCCGAGCGATTAATATCCGAGCATAAAGGCGCGTCTTGGGCGCCGCGGGCCAGATATACCGTGGCCTTGTTCTATGATCAGCGGGAAGACTATCCCAAGGCCCAAGAGGCCTTCACCCGCCTGCTGAGCGAATATCCCACCTGCCAGTACGTGCCCAGCGTTCTTATCCATGTAGATGAAGTGGCGCAGGAAAATCAGGATTGGGCTGCGGCCAAGGCCGCTTTGGCCAGATACGTGGAAGAATTCCCGGAAGGCAAGGATATCGAGCTGGCGCGCAAGCGCTTGGAGATGCTCAGGTACCATCATGGCCCTTGAGCCTCCTTTTGCCGCGCGCGTGGCCGAAGGCATGCGCGACCGCGGGCTGTCTTTGCGCGCCCTGTGCCGCGAGGCCGATATCGACCCATCGTATTTTTCCAAGGTATTGGCCGGCAAGCGCAGTCCGCCTTCCGAGGAAGCCGTGCTCCGGAGCATCGCCCGGATATTGAGACTCGACCCGGTGGAATTGGTGGTGTCCGCGGGCCGCATACCGGAGGAGTGGGGCGCCTTATGGGCCGATCCGGAATTGTTCCGGGATATCCATGCCCGGGCTTCGGGCGGACGCCTGCCCGCGCGCGTTGCGCACTCCCGGCCGGAGCCCAAGCCCGCAGCCGCGCCCCGATTGGCGCCGCAGATCCCCGCGGCCGGACGCCTATCCGAGGAACTGCTGTGAACAAGGGACCGGCGCCAGAGCTGGCGGCTTGGCTGCAGCTTAACGCCGGTTTTTTGATCGGACCGGACCGTTTGCGTAGGATCGCGGACTGTTTGGGCCTGCCCCGGATAGCGGGAGCGTCCCTGGAGGAGCTGGCGGGCGCCGGGAACATGGGGCTGCCTGCGGCGCGGCGGCTTAAAGGCTATTTATCCGCTTTGGACCCTATCCGGGAGTGGGAACAGGCCATGGACCTGGGCATATCCCTGCGGACTTGGCAGGACTCGGATTATCCGGCCACCCTGCGCTCGGTGCCGGATGCTCCGCTCGTGCTCTATGTCTGGGGAGAGTTGGACCAGGAGCGCCCGGCTCTGGCCGTGGTCGGCTCGCGCCAGCCGTCGCCTTACGGCCGGCGTATGACCCGGTCTTTGGTGCGGGATGCGGCCGCGCATTTGGTCATCGTGAGCGGGCTGGCGCGCGGAATAGACACCGAGGCGCATCGCGCCGCCTTGGAGTGCGGGGGCGTGACCTGGGCCGTGTTGGGCAGCGGGCTGGGCCGTATATATCCTCCGGAGAACTCCGCTTTGGCCCATGAGATCGCGGCCCGGGGCGGCTGCGTGCTCAGTGAACTGCCTTTGGCGGCCGAACCCCTGGCCGCGCATTTTCCGCTGCGCAACCGCATCGTCGCGGCCTTGAGTTGGGGCACGGTGGTGGTGGAGGGCCGGGACAAGTCCGGAGCCCTTATAACCGCGCGCCTGGCTGGGGAACAGGGGCGCGAGGTTTTTGCCGTGCCCGGTCCGGCGGATTCTCCGTTGAGCGAGGCGCCGCACCGGCTTATCAGCCAGGGCGCTAAATTGGCCCGCTCCATGGCGGATATCTGGCCGGAACTGCCGCCAGCCGCCGTTATGCCGCCGTCGCGGAGCTCCGCGGCTGAGAGAACATTGGCCGAGCCGCATAAAAAAATCCTAGAATTGCTGGGCTCCGAGACGCGTTCCTTGGAGGATCTAGGCCAAGAATCGGGCATGGACCTGCCCAGTTTGTCGCAGGCTATGTTCGAAATGGAACTCCAGGACCTGGTGGTATCTGCGCCCGGACAATTTTATGCCAAAAAAAGCGATTGAGAAGAGCCCTAAGAAAGCCGCCAAGAAAGAGAAATCTTCGGCCGGCAAGCCTTGCCTGGTCATAGTCGAGTCCCCAGCCAAGGAACGCACCATCTCGCACTTCCTGCGCGGTGGTTATATCGTGCGCAGCTCTTTCGGCCACGTGCGCGACCTGCCCGTCAAGAAGATGGGCGTGGATGTGGAAGATGGGTTCAAGCCGCAATACGTGGTGCTGCCCCGGGCCAAGAAGCTTTTGCCCGAGTTCAAGAAGCTGGCTGCGTCCGCGCCTCAGATCTATCTGGCCACGGACCATGACCGGGAAGGCGAATCCATAGCTTGGCATCTAGTCGAGCTCTTGGCCATCCCCTTGGAGAAGGTCCGACGCATAACCTTTCACGAGATCACTCCGACCGCCATCACCGAGGCCCTGGCCGCGCCCCGGGCCATAGACGGCAACCTGGTCAGCGCCCAGCAGGCTCGGCGCGTCATCGACCGGCTGGTGGGCTACATGCTTTCTCCGCTGCTCTGGACTAAGATCCAGAGCGGCCTCTCCGCCGGCCGGGTGCAATCCGTGGCCGTGCGCCTGGTCACGGAACGCGAGCGCGAGATCAAGGAATTCGCGTCCGAAGGCTTCTGGAGCCTGTCCGCCGTGCTGGAGAAGGCCGGGACGCCGCCGCCGTTCGAAGCCAAGCTTTCCATGTGGCAGGGCGAGAAAGTGGAGTCCTTGACGACCTACGACCTGTTCGCGGAGCAGTACCGCGTCAAGACCACCAGCCTCAAGAGTCCGGAGCAGATAGGGGCCGTGGAAGCCGCCTTGAAGGGCGGCCAGTTCAAGGTGGTCAAGGTGGAGCGCAAGGAAGTCCGGCGCCGGCCCACTCCGCCGTTCTCCACCAGCACCCTGCAGCAGGCCGCTTCCCAGAAGCTGGGATTCGCGGCCGAGCGGACCATGCGCGTGGCCCAGAGCCTGTACGAAGGCGTAGACCTAGGCGGGGGCGAGCCCGTGGGTCTTATAACCTACATGCGTACCGACTCTTTCTTCATATCCAAGACCGCGTCCCAGGAAGCGGCGGCCTTCGTGCGCGAGCGCTACGGCGACAACTACGTGCCGGCCACGCCCCCGACCTATCAGACCAAGTCCCGGGGCGCGCAAGAGGCGCACGAGGCGATACGGCCTACGGGCGTCAACCGCCGGCCCGAGGACGTCAAGGCGCATCTTAATTCCGACCAGGCCCGGCTTTACGACTTGATCTGGAAGCGTTTTGTGGCCAGCCAGATGGTGGAAGCGGTATACGATACCGTGGCCGCAGACGTAGCCAGCGGAGCGGCCCTGTTTCATGCCACCGGACGCACCTTGAAGTTCGACGGTTTTCTCAAGGTCCAGCAGGTCCAGGTCCAGCCGGGCGAGGAGCCTTCAGAGGAAGACGCGGAGAACTCCGAGGAGAGCAGCCGCCTGCCCGTTTTGTCCGAGGGCGACGTGCTTAAGCTAGCCGAACTCAAACCCGAGGAGCATAAGACCAGCCCGCCTCCTTATTATAACGAGGCCAGCCTTATCCGGGCCATGGAAAAGCACGGCATAGGCCGGCCTTCCACCTACGCCCCCACCATCAAGACCATTGTGGACCGCGGCTACGTGCGCCGCGGCCTCAAGGACCGCCGGCTCATGGCCACGGACCTGGGCACTTTGGTCACGGCCAAGCTCTGCGACCACTTCCCGGACGTGGTCAGCCTCAGCTACACGGCTGAGTTCGAGGAGCGCCTGGACAAGATCGCGGAGGGCAACGACGCTTGGACCCAGGTGGTGGGCGATTTTTACAAGCCTTTCTCCCAGGCGCTGAGCGAGGCCTCGGAAAAGATGCCGGTATCGCGCATCGAGCCCAAGCAATCGGATGAAAAATGCCCGCTCTGCGACCAGCCCATGCTCATCCGGGAAAGCCGATTCGGCAAATACCTGTCCTGTTCCGCCTTCCCTAAGTGCAAGGGCAAGATCCAACTCGGCGCGGACGGGCAGAAGATCGTGCCCGAGAAGACCGGAGAGAATTGCGACCTTTGCGGCAAGGACATGGTGATTCGCACCGGGCGCAAGGGCCGGTTCATGGCTTGCTCCGGGTATCCGGCCTGCAAGAACACCTATTCCCTGGACGCGGAAGGCCGCAAGATCGAGGGCTCGCGGCCATTGGCTTCGTCCGTGCGCTGCCATAAGTGCAATAGTTTCATGTGGCTGCGTTTGGGCAAGCGCGGGCATTTCCTGGCCTGTTCCGGTTTCCCCAAATGCCGCAACATAAAGCCCGTGTCCAAGGACGACGGGGAGAAGCTGCGCCAGGAGGCTGAAGCCCTGCTGGCCGCCAAGCGCAACCCGCCCGCCCAGCCGGCCTGAGTGGAGCGGTAGGTGAAGATCTGGGTGCAGAAGTTCCTAACGCACCTGAGGGCTTCCCGCAACTATTCCAGCCATACCCTGCGCGCTTACAGCGCGGACTTGGCGCAGTTCCTCAAGCTTCTGCCCGCCGCCGTATCCGGGCAAGGAGAATTGTTCCTCTCCGACGACTCCGGGACTCCGCCTGCGGCCATATCCCGCAACCACGTGCGGGCCTATCTGGCGGATCTGCAGAGATCCGGCGCCTTGAGCCGCAATACGGTGCTGCGCAAGATCTCGGCCCTGCGCGCTTTCTTCAAGTTCCTGCGCCAGGAAGGGGCCATGAGCCAGGACCCGTTTTCTTCCCTGCCCTTGCCGCGCAAAGCCGCCCGTTTGCCCAGGTTTCTGACCGAGAGCGAGATGGCGGAGCTGTTGGCTCAGGGCGGGGCCGCGGCCCCGGGCCGGGAGCGGGACCGGGCCATATTGGAGCTGTTGTATTCCAGCGGCCTGCGCCGTTCCGAATTGGCCGGCCTAAACGTGGGCGACGTGGATTTCATGTCCGGCAGCGTGCGCGTGTTCGGCAAGGGCTCGCGGGAGCGCATCGTGCCCGTGGGCAAGACCGCCTTGGCCTGCTTGCGGGAATATTTGAGGCAAAGGGGGCCGGTAGCGGCCAAGGCCGACAGTCCTTTATTCATAAATGCCCGCGGCCGGCGTCTGACTGACGCGGGCGTGGCATTCTTATTAAAAGGCTGGTTGAAGCGGGCGGGGTGGCTTAAGTCCGTGACCCCGCATGCTTTCCGGCACAGTTTCGCCACCCACCTGCTCAATGCGGGCTGCGACCTGCGCTCCGTGCAGGAGATGCTGGGGCATAAGACCTTGGCCACCACCCAGATCTATACCCATGTGTCTTTGGAGAAGCTGCGCGAGGTGTACCGGCGGGCTCATCCCAAGGGCGGGGCGTCATGATACTAGACAAGATATCCTTGCTCATGGAAGAGACCGGGTGCGACCAGGGCGAGGCGGAATTGGCGCTGGAGATGTGCGGATACGTGGTGGAGGAGGCGGTAAAAGCCATACCGCGTCTGCATAAAAATATCCTTGTTTTAAAAGGGAAAATAGTACATCCGGAGCATAATCTTTTTGGTCTTATCCTGGTCATACTCAACGCTAAATCCAAGTCCGTTCTGCGCACCCGGGCGGTGCTATCCTACAACCCGGCGGTTTGTACCGTGGGCCTGGATAAGGACTGGTTCGAGTTCGAGAAATACCTGTACGGCTGCCGCTTATGGGAAGGCAGTTTGCCCACGGAGAGCCTGGAAATAGAACAAGCCGTGAGCAATCATCTTAAATCCGGGGCCGGAGCCGGAGTGTTCGATGCCAAGGATTTCGCCTCGGAGCCGGTCCAGGCCGAGCTCTTAGATGTGCTCAAGCGGCTGCTGCGTTCCGGGGGCTTGGAACTCAAGCTCCGTAAGGATATCCTGGACCTGGGCCAGTATCAGTCCCTGCGTTCCTCATCTGCCGGCCGCTCCGAGCGTTCCGGAGCCGCCGGCTCGCGCGGCGGGCCGCGCCTGGATGAATTGCTCATCCTCAAGGTCACGCTGGAAGAAGATCCGGCCGGCATCCTGGCCGGAGAACTGCGGGCCGGCGACTTGGTGGCATCCCATATCGCGGATAAGCGCGACATCGCTAAATATCTGGCGAAGCTTTTCGGCGGCCATTCGGACAAGGGGCCCGTGCCCATACCGGCGCCGGTCGAGGCTATAGAGTCTTCGGCTCGGCCCGGCGAATCGGAAGCCGGAGCAGCCGCGCCGTTGCTCGTGAGGGTGCGCTTTTCCGCCGGGGTCTGCGGCGACGCCGAGATTCCTCCCGGGACCCGCTTGCGGGTGCAGCGCGGTTCCGCCAATGCTCCGGAGAAACCTTCCTGGTGGCAGCGGCTTTTTGGTCCCGACAGAAAATAGCCCTTATAAAACAATCACATATTAAACGGGAGCGGACCATGGTCTTGAAAAAACCATGATCCGGGCCTAGGCCGGAGGCTTTTCTCGTCTAAGAACAAGCCTTGGGTTTTTGGGCCTTGACAAAAAAACGGCGTCTGTTATACTTACGACAGGTGACGGTTGTGCCGATTAATAGCAAACCTTCTGCAAAGGGGGGGCGCAAAGCCAAGGGCCCAGCGTGGGTCGCCAGGCTACCGAAGACAACTGGTTCCTAAGCGGGAGATTTAGGCTTCCGCCCGGCCTTAACTAGCTATCTTCGGGATAGAGGGGTAAGATAGTTGGTAGGGCCGGGCCCTTTTTTGAGTACAAACATGATGAAGCCGAAGTGGTTATTGGGCGCGCTGGCTGCCGCAGTCGGTTTCGCGGCGGTCTGCGTGCCTTTGCGCGCGGAGACCGCCGTGGGCTTGGAAGCCCAAGGCGTGGACCCCATGGTCGCGCTTTCCAATCCCGGCGCTTTGGACTTGCGCGATGAGTTGGGCCGGCCCGTGTCTCCGGCGATCATCGCCCGCCAACTCAAGGCCGCCCAGGCCGAGGCCGCGGCCCAAGCCGCGTTTTCTTCCCGGCTGCCCCGGGCCCGGGTCGTGGCCCGCATGCTGGAGTTCTGGGAAGGGATCAAGACCTGTCTCCGGCGGACGGCTCCGCGTTCACCTTGGCATGGCGCGTGGGCATTGCCCTGCTCCAGCGGCGGGAGCAAAGCCGTAGCCGCGGCCGGATC
>JBAZVY010000059.1:7327-11631 GCA_041660645.1 Elusimicrobiota bacterium
TGCACCGCTTTTCTTGTTGTTCTGGGCCTTGAGCCTAGCTCGATGTTCCTGCCTTCCGCGCGCATTCTCCGGCGCGCCTTTGGCCCTTCGCTGCTGACCGGCGGCAACCCCCCCCAATACAAAGACAGCGTAGTTTGGGCGGCGTCATGACGCACCGGGAACCAGTACACAATTCTGTAACCCGGAAACCGGGAAAGTCTGTGAAAATAAAAACAATGCCAGCAATGGTCGACTTTTTTTGCGCGCGCGCGCGAATATTTATACTAATAGCGACTCTGCCCGCTTTCCGCGCGGCCGCCGCCCCCGCCGCCTTGCCGGCCCCGGGCCCTGATTTCTCCGTTCTGATCGAGACGTTCCATGGCCGAAGCGTGAAAGCCCGGAATGAAGCCGCCGAAGCCTTGCTCCAGGCCGGGCCTAAGGCCATCTCCGCCATCCTGGCCAGCGACAGCAGCGAGTCCCGGCATCGCCGGTCCATGGTGCTGATCATGCGCATGGGGCCGATCGGCTCCCGGGCTTTGGCCCAGCTGGTCATGGACCCTCAGCAAGGCCTCAAGGCCGCGCGCATGCTTGCGCACGTGATAACCCCGGCGTCATACGATCTGGCCCCGGCCTGCATCGCTTGCCTGCGGCAGCAGGCTCCGGGCAAGGCCTATTGCGGCATAGCCTTGGTCCGGTCCATGAGCCCTAAAGCCGCCAATACGGTTCCGGTGCTCAGAAAAGCTTTCAAGGCTAAGGACGTCGACTTGCGGGTCTATGCGGTTGCGGCTTTGGGCCAGATCGGAGGGGCGGCTAAGCCGGCGGTAACGGATTTGATCGTGGTCCTGAAAGATCCTGAGGCCCGGGTGCGCTTCAGCGCGGTGCTGGCGTTGGGGAGCATGGGCCGCGCGGCCCGGACCGCGGCGCCGGCTCTGCAGGAACTGTCGCGCTCTAAGGCCGTGACTCCGGAACTCGCAACGGAAGTGGAAAAAGCCTTGCGGAGCATAAATGGGTAGGGGACTGGGGGGCAGGCGCTGGGGGGCGGCCGCAGTCGCAGCGGCTATCCTGGCATTCTGGCCCGTGAACCCCGCGCATAGCGCCCAACGCACTCTGGGCAGCAACGGCGACAACACCTCTTATGTCGGCCAGCATAACGTCATTTATGTGCCGGGCCTGGGCTACTGGGCGTTTTATCGCAAGGTGTCGCCTTCGGACCGCGCGGTCTGGCGTTGGTCTTGGGACGGCCAGGACTGGAAGGCCAAGGACGAGGGCGGCAACTGGGGTGATTCCGCGGATCTGTTCCCGTTCACCATGCTGGCTCCGGACGCGGCCTGGGGCAGTCCGAGCGTGTGGTATGCGCCCAACCGCAACCGCGTTTATGTGGTGGCCGACGACGCTTTCCCCAATATCGGCGGCGGAGGTTCCACCACCAATTTGCGCATGAACGATACCACCGGCAATAAGCTGTTCTTGCGCTGGGGCACATTCCAGAACGACGGTTCGATACTGTGGAATCCGTTGGGCATACGGCGCCAGCGCATGGCGGTGCGCAGCAATACCTGCCAGAACGTGGAGAACAGCAGCAACCAGACTTGGGACCCGGTGTCGCAAAGGACGGCGCTGGTGGTATATTCCAGCGCCCCTACGGGCAGCAATGAATATGTGTCCCTATACGCGGATACCAACCGCAACCTGGCGGCTTTGGACGGCTTCGGGACCATCGCCCTGACCAACCTGACTTATGATGCCACCGATTATCTGGATACCGGCGTCTCCATAGACCCCATGCATGTGTATGCGTATTGCAATGAGGCTACCGGCGCTCAGGTGGACCAGACGCAGGAGTCCCAGTCCGCGCCCGTGGTCGCGCCTATAGTTCGGGCCGGAGTGCCGAACACGGTCATGCTGTCGCGCAGCGACAATCTCGGGGATAATGTCGGGTATCAGGATGCTAGTATCCTGCGTTTGGAT
The DNA here is from genome assembly GCA_041660645.1 of Elusimicrobiota bacterium. GTDB lineage: Bacteria > Elusimicrobiota > Elusimicrobia > UBA1565 > UBA9628 > UBA9628. The sequence goes on from JBAZVY010000059.1 coordinate 9,275, forward strand.
ATCAATAGCCGCGGTAATGTCGCGGCTGCTACTGAAGTCAATAACCTGACCAATACAACCACTAACCCGGATACCAGCCAGATCTATATGATGCCGAGCGCTGATGATCAGGACGGCTACGGCGCCCAGGCGGTCAGCGAACTCAATTCCGAGAATGTGCATTTCGTGTATATAGACAACGGCGGAGACGTGGCCTATCGCAGGCGCGCGACCGGCCCGGCCTATACCGGACCGATCGTTTTGGATAATTCAGGCACTGCCACTTCCGGTTCCGCGGCGCCCTTGGTCAATCCTGAGATCGGCATCGTATATAAGAATCAGACCTGGGTGGGCAAGGAGCTTTATATATTTTGGACCAACAACGCCCAGGATACGCTCAAATACGTGACCTGCCGTTCCACCATGACGGACATGGCCACGGGCTGCGACGGGGTAAAGGACTTTGCCTATGGGAACAACCTGGCTTATCCCAAGCTGGGATTCTGGGGCTCGCGCAACGAGCCTTTCCCCATCATGTGGAGCGACACTTCCAAGGTCTACTTCGACAAGATCATCACGTCCACGTTCACGGCCCCGAACGTGACGTCCATGTCCACGGCCCCGGCCCAGGCTTATCTGACCATGCCCAATTATGACCTGGTGATCAACGGCAATAATTTCGAGTATATCCCCGACGTTTCTTCGCCCACGCCGAGGTTCATGATCTTGAAGAGCAGCGAGACCCAGTCCGAGATCACGGTCACTTCCGCTGCCTGGATCAGCAAGAGCCAGATCCGGGCCTCCATTGTGCTCTCCACGTTCGTGGCCGCGGGCTTCGATTATGACCTGCGTTATGTGCAGGGCGACGGCCAGGAATACCCTACGCGCTATGATCGCGACCGGGGCTCGGGTTCGGACAAGGTCCTGACCCTGCGATTGAATCCGCCAACTATAAACAGCGTCAGCGACCTGGAGACCGGCCCTAACCCGTACGTTTCCGGAGGCGTGGTCATGCGCAATGACGCGACCGAGGCGTATGCCCGGTCCGTGCGCATCACGGGAACGGATTTCATGAACTGGACCGGCAAGACCGGCACGGTCTTGGCCGGCACGGATACGGTGCGCGTGTCCTTGCGCAACCAGTCCGGGGTGGAGAACAATGAGGTATCCGTGGCTTCCTTGACTTATTCCGGGAGCACCAGCGTGACCGCGTATCTGCGCATATCCACGGCCGCCGCGGGCGGGGCGTATACCGTGATGCTCATGAATCCGGCTTCCGGATACGCTTTAAGCGTGGGCAGCACTTTCTATGTGACCGTGCCTACCGCGACCATCACTTACCCGGGTTCCGGGGTAAGCACGGGATTCGAAGTCATAAAGGGCACGGTGGGCTTCAATAACTATGGGCAGACCAGCGTGATCGGCGCGGACGTGCGCATCCAGTATAAGGGCACGAACAAGTTCTGGAACGGAAGCGTCATGACCACTTCCGGGTTCGTTACGGAGGAGGATAAGTGGAAGGCCGGCTCATTGTCCGGAGGCAGCACCGCTTATTATTACACCGCTTTTAATACCAGCAGCCTGGGCAATATTCCGGATGACGGCGAATACATCATATCCGTGCGCGGCCGCACCAATGACGGCGGCATAGGCACCCCGGACGGGTATCCGGACCTATCCCTTCCTATTAGTAGCACGGTCGTTAACCTGGATCGTTTCACCTCCACCATCACTTATATAAGCCCCAATTACAACACTTTTGCCGCAAGCCTGGTGGACCATGTGATCGTTCAGTTCAATGACCTGGGCACGGGCGTGACCACCACCCAACTCCTGATCCAGGATGTCACTGCGGACATAAACGATCCTCTGACCTGGGTGGCGTTCAGCACTTCCGGGAACAAGGGCCCGGCCGGATCCCAGATCTGGCTGTCCACGCCCAGCGTGGCGAACCAGGGCGGCACCCCCCAGACCATATGGACCCCCGGCCAGGTGGGGACCGTGACCGTGGATATCGCGTCTAAGACCACGTCCATCGCCATACCCCATTGGGAAGACGGGCATAAGTACCGCATATCCGCCAAGGTCCAGGACGGCGTGCCCGGGCACACGGTCGACCATTCCACGTCCGGGGTCAGCGCTTATGTGACTTTCATATATGACGTCTGGGCTCCGACCATGACCATAACGTATCCGTCCGGCCTGGCCACCAGTTCCGGGGCCGCCACTTGGGTGACCTCTTTCGGCCAGATCGCGGGCCAGGTCCGGGACAATGTCAATGATGCCATGGACCCTTCCCATATATACCTGCGCGTGGCCGAACTGGTCAAGGATTCGGAGGCCGAGGTGGTGGCCCGCTGGCTGGATCCTGCGGACAT
>JBAZVY010000060.1:0-11500 GCA_041660645.1 Elusimicrobiota bacterium
TCCGATATGGTCGTCCCAAGATTCTTTTATCTGAGTGCAGGTTCTGCCGATCCAGGCCCAGGAACCCTGGTCATACCAATAGATGCGGCGGCTGTAGCCTCTTAATATTGTTTTCCCATATAGACGGAGAGGATCTTTTTTGGGCAATATCCGGCGGGGGTTCAAGGGCGAGGTCGTGGCCGAGGCTGAAAGTGCGGGCGGATCTGCCGTCACTGCGGTCCCGGTCGGCGTCGCGGCTGTGTCCGTGCCATCGAATAGGGAGCCTGCCGCGGTCCGGGCGTTCTCATCCGTCTGGCTTGGAGCGGCTTCGCTATCGGAGGGGATAGCGGTCGGTCCGGCTAGAACTGGCGTGGTCAGGGCCGCGGCCGGGCGGATCGGCGCGGTCTGGGGCGCCGGGGGTATGCGGCTGGGTTCGGGCAGGGCAGCGGAGAAGGTTCTTGCGGGCAAGATCGGGAGCGTGCGCAACGGGTTGCCCAAGACCGTGGGAGATAGCGGGTTGGTCCGGATATTCAGGGTGTCCGCGGGCAACGCTAGCCTGGGCATGGCCGCGGGTACGGATGTATTCCGGGGGCCGGGATGAAAGACTTTTCCGACCTGGGCCCAACCTTCGGAGCTCGGCGTTGTCGCTATGATGACGGCGCACAGCAATAGGGCTGCGAGTCTGCGCATAGGTAGCGCTTAGTATATCAGCCTACATATAAATGTTTATAGGGCAATAAGGCCTGGTTTTGGCGTGGTATTCGACCTAGCAGGCAGCGCCCCATAAGACCTAATCGAAATAATCTGATCTCTGCCTTATCGGCCGAACCATTTTTTGAACCAGCCTACCACCCCGCCGCTGTGCAGCGGGCAATCCTCGGCCGGCTGGGTGCCGTCTATGAACGTCTCTTTGCGGCGCTGCGGACAGCCGGACCGGGCGCGCAGGCCCGAGGCCGGGTCTATGTCCATGGCGACCAAGCCCGCGGGCTGCTCGAACTCCGCGGCCGGCCCGGCGCTGGCGGTCTGCATGAACGCGGCCCACACCGGCAATGCATCCTTGGCTCCGGTCAGGCGCAGGGCCTTGTTGGCGTCGTCGCCGACCCAGACCCCGGTGATCAGGCGCGGGGTATAGCCGATGAACCAGGCATCGCGGCCGTCGTCCGTGGTCCCGGTCTTGCCCGCGCAGGGACGGGAGAAGCCGAGCGCGGGCAGGGACTTGGCCGTGCCTTCTTCCACCACGGAGCGCAGCAGCGAGGTCATAAGATAAGCTGGGGCCGGCTCCAGCGCGGGCTGCCGCTCGCCGGATGCGAATTCCACCACATTGCCCTCGGCATCGTACACCGCGGCCACCAGCCGCGGGGCCACGTGCCAGCCGCCGTTGGCAAAGGCCGCGTAAGCCGCGGTCAGTTCCAGCAGGCTGACCTCGGAGGCGCCCAAGGCCAGGGCCAGGCTTTCCTCCAGCGGACTGGTTATGCCCAACCGCCGGGCCAGGCCCGCGGCCGCGGCCGGTCCGATCTGGTTGGCCAGGTCCAGGGTCGCGGCGTTGAGGGAATGGGCCAGGGCGGTGCGCAGGGTGGTAGTGCCGTAGAACACGCCGTCATAATTCTTGGGCTTCCAGGCCCGGCCGGCTCCCGGGTAGGTTTTGGGAGCATCTTCCAGGATGCTGGCCGGGGTGTAGCCTTTTTCCAGGGCGGCCGCGTAGAAGAAGGGCTTGAACGCGGAGCCGGGCTGGCGCCGGGCTTGGGTGGCGCGATTGAACTGGCTCTCCGAGAAATCCTTGCCTCCGACCAAGGCCAGGACCCGGCCGTCGTTCGGGTCCAGCGATACCAGCGCGGCTTGGGGGCGCAGGCCCCGGACCGCATTCTGGGCCGAAAGCTGCAGGAGCGGGTCCAGCGTGGTATATATGCTCAGGCCGTTGCGGAACAGGGCTTCTTCCCCATAGCGGGGCAGCAGTTGGCGCACGGTCTCCGCCACGAAATAGTCATGGCCGCGGCGGTCGCGGATCGGCCGGGGTTTCGGGTTCAGGGGTTCGGCCAAGGCGGAGCGCAGTCCGGGTTCGGATAGATAGCCTTCCTCGCGCATGCGGCGCAACACGAAGTCGCGTCTGGCCCGGGCCGCGATCGGGTCCCGGCGCGGGTTGTAGCGGTAAGGGGAGCGTATGATGCCGGCGAGCATGGCGCATTCGCCCGGAGTGAGGCGGCGCAGTTCCTTGTCGAAGTAGAATTCGGCCGCGGCTTTGACTCCGGCCACGCTCACCGGCCCGTCCTGGCCCATGTATATGTGGTTGAGGTAGATGGCGAGTATGCGCGCCTTGCTCAAGCGCAGCTCCAGGTATAGGGAGAAGGCGGCTTCGGCCAGCTTCCGGCGCAAAGTGCGGCGAGGGCTGAGGAACAGGTTCTTGGCCAATTGCTGGGTTATGGTGCTGCCGCCCTGGAGTTCGGAATTATGCGCCAGGTCGTGCCAAGCGGAGCGCAGCACCGCGCGCGGGTCTATGCCCCAGTGGGTGTAGAAGCGTTTGTCCTCGGCTGCGACCACGGCCTGGGCTAGATGTTCGGGGATCTCGTCGGATGTGGCCGGCTCGCGTCGGATGCGCGTGGCGCCCGAGAGTTCGGTCACGGTCTCGGGTTCCAGCCAGACCTGGGGGACCGGGCTGCCGGCGGCATCGCGCACGGATATGCCGCCATCCGGGCGCGTGTCCAGGGTGAAGAGCCCGGATGCTTGGGCGGGCAGGGGGAGGCTGAATCCGCGCAGGAAGACCAGCAGTTCCGGAGCGCGCCATTGGTATTGTCCGGGCTCCACCGGGGGGGAGACCGCGCGGTAGCCCAGGCGCGAGAGGCGTTCGAGCAGGCGGCCCGGGTCTTGCGGGGCGTCTTCGCCCAGCGCGACCGGAGCGGAGAATATGCGGGTGGGGAAACTCTCGCCTAATCCGCCCAGCACGAGCCCATGGAGTTTGACTTCGGCGCGAACTGCCAACAGCAAGGCCGCGGCGGATAGGGCCAGCGCCGCCCACGCCGGCCACGGCAGCCGGCGGCGGGACTTGTTCTTGCCGCGAGGGGAGGCCATGGGCCGGTCAGAACTTTAAGCCGAGATTGAAATGGTGGGAGTTGGTGACATCCTTGACTACGCCCAAGCCGTAGTCGAAGATCCAGGGCCCTTGGCGCAGTCCTATGCCCAGGGCCAGGGCGCCGGGCTCGTCGGAGAACTGGTAGCCGGCGCGCAGGGCGATGAAGCTCTTCTCGGCCAGGGACATGCTCATCTCCAAGCCGGCCGCGGCGCTGACCTCTTGCTCCCGGACCTTGACCGCATCCGCGGCCAGCAGGAATTTGGAGAAGCCGAAGGATCCTTCCTGGAACATGGGCAGCCGTCCCAAGTCCACGCTATAAGCCGCTCCGCAGCGCAGGGTCAGGGGCAAGGGGTCGCCTTCCTGTTCGAATTTTATATCCGGGCCGAGGTTTTGGGCGGCTAGGCCCAGGCTCAGGCCCTTGAGCGGAGTGCGCCACAGGGCGCCGATATCGGCCGCGTAGCCGGTGGTCCGGACCTCTTCGGCCAGCTCCAGGCGGAAGACTTTGGCCAGGGCGCCCAGGCTTAAGCCGTGCTCCAGGGGCAGGCTGATCCCTCCGGCCGCGACTACGTCTTTCTGGGCGGTGCGGGTATGCTGGGTGCCGTCCGAGAGCTTGATGTTGATGGGGCCGGCGTCATAGTAGAGCAAGCCGCCGCTGACCGTGGCCGATCGGAGGGGATGCGCGTAGTGCAGGGAGCCGAAATCGTCGTCGGCTATGCCCCGGGTATAGCTGGAAGCGGCTTCCGGCCGGGCCAAGCGGGCTAGGCCCGCGGGGTTATAGTTCAGGGAGTCCAGGCCGCCCTCCACGGCGGCGAAGGCCTCGCCTAGGCCCACGGCGCGCGCCGATATCGGGCGCTGCAGGGTGACTGCCGCGGTCCGGCCCGCTTCCGCGTGCAGCCGCGGGGCCGCGGCCGAGGCCAGGAGCAGGGCTAGCAGTATGCGCATGGGCTCACTTTATGACCACGATCTTTTCTTTGGAGTTCAATTTCTGGCCGACCGTGTGCAGGAGATAGACTCCGCTGGCCACGGTATGGCCCCGCGCGGTCTTGCCGTCCCACCATAGCGTGGTCGTGCCTTCCGGCATGTCTTGGTCGATCAGGGTGGCGATGGGGTCGCCGGCCAGGGTGTAGAGCTTGGCCGTGATCCGTCCGGGGTTGAAGGTGGTGATATCGATCTTGGTGCGCACGCCTTGCCGGGGCCGCATGAGGTTGTCGGTCATGGCTACGGAGCCGGGGGTGAAATCTATGTATACGGCGTTGAGCAGCGTGCCGGAGGCGCCGTCGGCATTGGTCGCGGTCAGGTTCCAGTAGCCTAGGTTCTGGTTCTGGGTGTTGAATTGCACGGATAGGTTGAGATCGTCGGTGCGCGTCACGGCCGCGCCGGCGATGCTGGCGCCGCCTTGGTTCAAGGTCAGGGTGGGGGCCGGGGAGAGATTTTCGCCTTTGACCGCGAAGGTGCGGGCCGCGGCCGTGTTCAGCACCATGTTGGGGGATATGGTGATGAGATCGGGCGCGAACGCGGAGGCGGAGTAAGCGGGCGCCGTGTTCTGGCCTAGGGCGGCGCCTTGGTGGTAATCGTAGTAGAGCCGCCAGCGCCAGGTCTCGCTGGAGCGCAGTACGAAAGGATGGGAGATGGCGCCGGCGGAGGAGGTCGTAGATAGCCGTATGCCGGATTCGCTGGAGAAGCTGCTGCCCAGGCCGTCGGAATTGAGCGCGCTTACGAGCGTGGAGTAGGTGGTCTCGCCGGTCAGGGGCGCGGTGTAGAATACCCGGATCTTGTTGTCCGTGAGCTTGATCGCGGCTACGGCGCCGGCCTGGGCGTCGAGGACTAGGGACCCGGCCGCGAAGTTGAGGCCTTGGTTGGCCGAGAGTCCGGTATAGACGCGCCGGTTGGCCGCGGCCGTGCCTCCGTCGTTGTTGGCTATGAAATAGACCCGCCAATCCCCGGTGCCGAGCTTGACCAGGGAGGGGTAGCCCACGAAGCCCGCGCCTCCGTTGTTGTCCACGCGCGTGCCGGTGTCGTTGTGCCAGGCCAGCCCATCAGCCGAGGTCGCGCTGTATATGCGGAAAATAGTTCCGGTAGAGCCTATGGCGGAGTAGAGCATGCGGTAGCCGCCGCCGGTCAGGGGCTGTATCGATAGGCCGGTTATGGAGGTCACTTCCACGCGGGGTTCGGTGTAAGTGGAGATCCGGATCCCCGCGTCTTCCACGAAACTATTTCCGTCGTCCAGTGTGGTCGCGGAATAGACCACGGTATCTCCCTGTATATAGTAGAAGCGGGTGGCGCCGGTTATGCCGTCCGTGGTCGCGGCCTGCATGGCCGCGGAAGATAGGCGTATCCCGGCCTCCTTGATGAAAGTGGGGGCGGCTTCAGCCGAGGCCGTCAAGGCCAGCAGCAACAGGGCGGTTTTCATCATCCGTCTGAGATTCTCGCTTTTTTAGCCCGGGAATTCAATCTTCTGGGGATGAGGAGTTCCTTCTGGGCGCGGGGCAATGATTTGATGCCGGCTTCGCGGATCAAGGCCTGGGAACGGGTCAGGCCGTCCTCCCGGTGCAGCAGCCGGACCGGGAGCCGGGAGCGGGTATAGGCCGCGCCTCGTCCGGAGTTGTGTTTAGCCAAGCGCGCTTCCACGCTTTTGGCGATCCCGGTATAGAGCGTGGCGTCGCTGCAGCGCACTATGTAAACGGACCAGTCGCGGGCCTCGTCCGGGGCGGCTTTGAGGCCTTTAAGCATGCGGAGGTATTTCTTGCCCATGGCCATAGTTGTAGATGTTAGCGGTCTGGGGCGATGTTTACAAGCTTGCTAGGTAGGCGCATAGGCCCAGCCGCATATAGGTCTCCTGCCTGTGCCGGTTTGGGGCCTTTGTCCCTATATCGGGATGCGCTCTGCGCATATAATCTGGATATATGCGCGCTTTGTTGGCGTTAGCCGTAATTTTCGCCAGCTGGGAGCCGGCCGCGGCCGCGGCCGTAGCTCGCGTTGCGTCCGTGCGCGGCCTCCCGGCTTACTCGGCGCCGGTTAACGGCGGCCGCGCTCCGGCCGCGGTTTTTTCTGCTTCCCTGGGGCGGTTCCAGGGTTCTTCGGGATTATCCGCGCGGGCAGCGTTCTCTCCGGTCCTGAATTCGGATGCGGCGTTGAGGCCGCTGCCGGATCGTCTGCCGGCCATGGCCGCGCCCGCGCTGGTGTCCGCGGCCCAGCCGAATCCTCTTCTGGCGCTTTCGCTGGCCGCTCCCGCCCCGTCGGCCGGGGCCGCCAGCGGCCCGGCCGCAGCAGACGAGCTGCGGTCCGGTCCGTCCGCAGAGGCGAGCGCGCGGTCCGAGGCCGCGGTCTCGGAGCGGCAGCTCTGGCTGCGCCGGATGTTCGACGGGTCCGGGCTTAAGTCCGTTTCGTCTCCGGCCGTCGATCTGGTCTTGGGCGCGCGGCTTGAAACCTGGCAGGTACAGCTGCAACCCCGCGCGGCGAAGCCGGAGCTGGCGGCCCCGGGTGAGCCTGCGATCTCCGTTGAAGCCAGCAAGAAGGCCCAGCGCCAGGTGCTGGTGGGCACGGGAATATTCAAGTTCGGGATGGAGGCCTTGGGCATTTCCGTGCCTTTGATCGCCCTGACTTATTTCGGCAGCGCGGTGTGGATGGCGACCATGGCCGTGGGTTGGGGCGCGTGCATGACCGTGGCCAGCATGTTCTCCGGAGGCCTGATCGATCGTAAGCCGGTGCAGAAAGTGCTGGCCGGGGCCATGGCGCTCCAGGCGGGGGCCGTGGCCGGGATGATAGGTCTTTTGCTGTTGGGAGTGACCAATCCGTGGGCCATCCTGCCCCTTTATTCTTTGGCCGGGGCCTCCATGGGCGTGGTGGTGACGGCGCGCAATACCCTGCCCGCCCGGCTATTGGGGCGGGACCATGCGGCTTTAAGCAAGTTCAATTCCATAGCCCATATAGTGTATGAGGTGTCGGGCACGGTCGCCCCGCTGTTGGTGGGGCTGTTGATAAGCAGATTCGGGCTCATCCCCGCCTTGATACTGCATCCGCCCATGTATCTGTTGTCCGCGTGGGCGTTTTCTCGACTCAAGTTCGAAGCCGCCCCGTCCGAGGCGCCGGTCCCGGCCAGGTTCTGGGATATGCTCAAGCGGGTGGCTTCCGAGGTGCGCGCGGGCGCCCGGGTCATGCTGGGACAGCGGGAGTTCCGTTGGATATGGTTCATGCTGCTGGGGCCGGCGATAATCCACCGCGTGGTGGAGCAGATGCTGGTTCCGGTGTTCGCCAAGAACATCTTGGCCGCTCCGGAGAAAGCGGCTTGGCTGGTGAGCAGTTCTAATTTCGGCGAGTTGTTGGGCGCCTTGGTGCTTTTGAAGGTCGCGTCCGCAGCCGGGGCCGGCTTGCTCCAGAAGTCGAATCCTTCCTATCGCTGGATCCGGCCCATGGCCGTGGGGGCCTTGGCGGTCTGGAGCATGTTCTCCGGGGTCAGCCTGTTCTTGGTGCTGCCGGTTTTCGCGCTCATGAGCCTGGCCTGGGTGGCCAATGAGATCAGCTTGACTTCGGAGCTGCAGTCGCGTCTGCCGGAGTCGTCCGCGGGCAAGGCCATAGGCTTTTTAATGGCGTCGGAACTGGGCGCCATAATGGGCATCTCCTATCTGGTGGGGATGCTGTTCGATATCCTGCCCGTGGGCGTGGGGTTCGCGGCCGTCAACGTGGCGATATCCCTACTGGCCGGGGTGTTATTCCTGGGCTATTCCTGGATGCGTAAAAAAGCTTGACGCGCGCCGGCGCTGCATAAGCATTTCTGCGCAGACCCGGCGGCCGGGCGGCCGGTCATTCCGAGACCATGATCTTCAAGGCTTCAGAGAGCGAGGTCTCGCCGGCCTCCACCAATCGCAGGGCGGCCCAGCGCAAGGGGCGCAGGCCCTCGGTCAGGGCCAGGGAAAGCAGCGTGTCTTGAGGGCAGCCGCGAGATATCAGTTCGCGCATGGCCGCGCTCGTCACCGGCAGTATTTCCATGACCGGGGCCCGGCCGCGGTAGCCGATGCCGTCGCATTTCGGGCAGCCGACCGCGGTATAGGCGGCGGTGAGCCGGGCGGCTTCGTCGTTGGAGAGCAGGCGTTTTTCGGCATCCGGCGGCGCGCCTAGGGTTTTGCAGTGCGGGCATAGGACGCGCACCAGGCGTTGGGCCACGACCAGGCGCACCGCGGCCGCCACCATGTAAGACGGCACGCCCATGTTTATAAGGCGGGAGACCGAGGCTACGGCATCGTTGGTGTGCAGGGTGGATAGGACCAAGTGTCCGGTCACGGCCGCTTTGAGCGCTATCTCCGCGGTCTCCGCGTCCCGGATCTCGCCGACCAGTATGACGTCCGGGTCTTGGCGCAGGAAAGCGCGCAAGGTGCGTTCGAAGGTGACCCCGGCTTCGTTGCGCACCGCGACCTGGGTGATGCCCGGCAGGTCGTATTCTATGGGGTCTTCTACCGTCACGATGTTGCGTTCGGGCGTGTTGAGCGCGGCGAGCATGGTGTAGAGGGTCGTGGTCTTGCCGCTGCCGGTGGGGCCGGTGGCCAATATCAAGCCGCTGGGATTGCCCAGGGCGGTCTCCAGGCACTGCCGGTCGCGGACGTGCATCTTCAGCTGGCTCAGGTCGCCGCTGATGCTGGATTGTCCCAGCAGGCGCATGACCACTTTCTCGCCGTATTTGCTGGGCAGGGTGCTTACGCGCACGTCTACCTTGCGGCCGCCGCTCAGGCGCATGCGGAAGCGGCCGTCCTGGGGCATGCGTTTTTCCGCGATATCGAGGCTGGCCATGACCTTGATGCGGGCGGTTATGGCCGGCCCCATGTTCCGGGGGATCTCGAGTTGGGGCAGCAGGCGGCCGTCCACGCGCAAGCGCACCCGGATGGCGTTCTCTTGGGGCTCTAAGTGGATGTCGCTGGTTTTTTTATCCACGGCCAGGCTCATCACCGTATTGACCAGGCGGATCACGGGCGCGGCGTCGGCGCCGATGTCATGGACGTCGCTGGATTGGGGCTCCTCCGGCTCGATCTCGCAGGAGTCCTTGGCGTTGGAGGCCAGCAAGTCTTGAAGTTCGGAGGCGTGGTCCGGGGCCGGGGGCGGAGGCGCTATGGCGGGCGGCGGGACCGGCACCGAGGGGATGGGCGGCATGTCTTCCCGGCGCAGGGGCAGCCTTCCGCCTAATATGGCGGATACGGTATCGATGACTTCTTTCGGCCGAGCGGGTTTGCGCAGCAGGGCCGACACTTCCCATTCCAGGTTCTCGGCCAGGGTGAAAGCCCGCGGACTGCCCGTGAGCATGATCACGGGTATGGGGAGCAGGGCGTCGCTCTGGCGCATCCGATGGATGAGCTGGTAGCCGTTGAAATCCGGCAGTTCGAAATCCATGAGTACGATGTCGGGCTGGTGGCGGCAGGCGAGTTCGAACGCCGTGGCCCCGCAGGCGGCTTCTATGACCTGGCACTGGAATCCGTGGAATATGTTGGCGACCACGGCGCGCAGTTCCGGATCATCCTCGACCACCAATATTTTCAGGCCGGCTGGGAGGCAGCGTTCTTTCCAGCCGCCGTCGGATGCCGGACGCGGGGCGAGCCGGGGCGCGGGATCCGGGGCCTGGTCCGGGGCGGAGGGGCGGGAGCTGGCGGGGGCGGCGGCGCCTACGGACAGGGCTTCTTGGAACGCGTCTACGGTGCTGCCTACCATACTGAGCAATACTTTTCCGTGTTTTCTTACCATGGTGCGTATATTCTACATCGCGGGGATCTGCGGCATCTGGGACCAATGGGTGGGGGTCGGGCCTAGTAATAGGCCTAGGGGATATGGGTACTATGGCCGTGCGGGATTGGGAGCGGCGGGGGCGTGCGTCCGGTCAGTTCTGCGAACGCGCCAGTATCCGGATCTGCACCGGGCCCATGCCGGCGTTGACCGCGACTATGCCATTGAGACTGCGCGTTTCGGGTTCGGATGCCGCGCAAGTCAGGGTCACGCCCAGTTCCTGGCCGGGCCAGGGCTGGATATCGCGGACCTTCAGTGCCGGGTCGCGGGTTATGCAGCGGCCGTAGTAGCGGATGAAATCCTCGCTGGTCTTGATCTCGCGGACCATGGCCAGCAGCACGCATTGATCCAAGGCTTTCTGGGCCGCGCTGCGCGCGAAGGCCTCGGGTTGGCCCGATCGGCGTACGGCGACCTGGTGGCCTAATAGGCGCCAGCCGCGGATGTCTAGGGAATGGGAGAGGTCGCGCATGCCCGAGCTCAAGGCCGAGGCCTCGCGGGTGCGCAAGATTATGCCCAGGGCGGCGCCGGGCTTGGATCCGGCGACCGCGCCCGGCTCGGCCGTGAGCGCCAGCGCGTGGCGAGCGGATACGGCGCGCAGGCAGGGCTCGACCTGGCGCAGGGTCTCGGGCAGGGAGAAGGGCTGGAAAGTCTTGATGTCGAGTATGGCGCAAGAGGTTTCGGCCGCGAATATGTCCCGGGGCCGGTAGGCGGTCAGGGCGGATTCTACGGCGGCGTTGAATCGGGGTTCGGAGCGCAAGGAGCCTATATCGTCAGCGCGGCAGGGCGCGGCGAGGATGGTCATAAGGGCTGCGAGCAGCAGATTTTGATTCATGGCATTGCTTCTGATCATGGGCCTAGTGTACCCAAAGGACCTAGGGATGATATAGGACCTTTGTCAAGGGCCATTGTTGATTGCGGTCAACTCGGGGCAGTGGGTCAGTGAAAGAAATCGCGCACCATGCGCACCAGTCCCTCGGTGGCTTTTTCCGGGATCTCTTCTCCGACCCAGTTGATGGAGAAGTGCGCGTTCTTCTGGGTGGGTTTTACGTAGTTCTCGTACATGGGCAGGACCGTGGTCAATATCTGGTGCTTGGCGCCCTCCACGTCCCGGCCGCGCTCCGAGATGTCGCGCGCGATGCGGCGCAGGGCGGCGGTGGCTATGCCCGTGGATACGAATATGCGGTAGTGGTAGAGGTTCAGGAATTCTTGCGGATATAGCGCGTAGAGGCCTTCCACTACTATGAGTTGGGCCGGCGCGCAGGTGCAGGTGGCCGGCTGGCGCGTATAAGCCTTGAAATCGTAGAGAGGCTGTTCCACGCTCTGGCCCGCGGCCAAGCGCGTGAGATGTTCGTGGGCCAGGGCGAAATCTATGGCGTCGGGATGGTCGAAGTTGTAGTTCTTGCGTTCGGCCAGGCTCAGGTGTTCGAGCGGCCGGTAGTAGTTGTCCAGGGAGAATAGATGCGCGCTGATGCCGACTTTGCGTCCCGCCTCCGCTACCTTGCGGGAAAACGTGGTCTTGCCGGATCCGGAGCCTCCGGCTATGCCGATGATGAACCGTTCTCCGCTATTGACCATGTACCAGTGCCCTCCTTAGTCCCCGGAGATTATCGCAAATTCCGCGCCGGGATAGAAAATCCAGGGATGGCGTTAAGGGCGGGCGGGCGTGGCGGCGGCTGGTCAGCCTACGTTAGATCG
>JBAZVY010000061.1:0-11350 GCA_041660645.1 Elusimicrobiota bacterium
GCCGTCGGCCTTCGGCCGCCGGTTGCGCCCTCGCTTACGCTCGGGCGCTCCGTTACAGCAAAGTCCGAACTTTATTGTGCGTTATCCCGGCCGCGGTCTAGTTGACAAAATATGGCAAATCGCGTACACTGTCATACACTCTTACCAATGAAGAAAAAACGCACGGCCACGAAAAAGGCCCTCACCGGAGAAGTACCCGAAGTCATGGACATCAAGACCCTCGCCCGCTATCTCGGCCTGGGCCGTTCCAAAATATACGGCCTCATCCGGCAGAAGAAGATCCCCGCCTCGCGCATCGGGCGGCAATATCGTTTTTCCAAACCCCTCGTCGACGCCTGGCTGCGGGAACGGCTGATCATGCCCGCTCCCGAGCAACAGATCCCGCTGTTCAAACCCGGCAAGTAACCCCCCTTCGATTCTCCGGCGGGCTCCCGTCGAAAATCTCTTGCATTACCGTCTGATGATGTGATATATTGGCAACACAAGGGATGCTATACGTCGTCATCCCGCCGAGAAGACAACGGAGGAATGCAGAAATGGCAGAGAAAGTTCACAAGTGCGGTGTCGCACGTGCGCAGGGTTTCCTTTACTATATCGACAAGCAAGGCGATATCTCCCGCGCCAAGATGGCCCGTGGCGGCAAGAAGGGTGGAAAGCCCGAGAAGGTCCAGAAGGTCGGCCTGAAGAAAGAGAAGGGCTACCTCTATTACCTGGACAAGAAGGGAGACGTTTCCCGCGCCAAGATGGTCAACGCGTAAGCGTAGACCGGACTACGACCCCCGTCGCCCCTGGCGACGGGGGTTTTGTTTTGATAACATCGCGCAGATGCCTATTCCCAAGATCGCCTCTCCCGCCGCGGCCGGGACCGAAGATTGGTCCGCGGTCTGCGCGGCCATGGCCGTAGGCAGCCTCTGCGCCCTGGCTGCGGCCGCGCCTCGCGAGCTGCTAAAAGATCCCGCCTTGCGCGGACTGCTGACCGCCGTGGCCCGGGAATGCGCGACGGCCGCGCACGGACTGGGCCTCCGGATAAGCCGCCGGCCGGAGGCGCTGGCCGCGCGCATGTGCCGAGACCGCCGCTTAAAGACCCACCCCTGGGTGCGGGCCCTGCGCGCGGGACGGCCCACGGGCGCGGCGGCGGCGCTCCGGACCCTGCTGGCGGCCGCACGCCGGCCGGGCGGCACGCCCGCGCCTAAACTGACATTGATCGCCGCCGCCCTGCGGCGCCTGGAGACGCCTCATGACCGCTAAGCTATTAGACGGCAAAGCCGTCGCCGCCGCCATCCGCGCTACCCTGCCGCCGGCCGTTGCCGCGATATGCAAAGCCCGCGGCCGCGCTCCGGGCATGGCCATAGTCACCCACACGCCGGAGGAGTCCGCCGGCGCCTATATGCGCGCCAAGCTCAAGGCCTGCGCCGAAGTCGGCATATGGGCGCAAGCCTATCCCTGCGAAGCCGGAGCGGACCTGGACCGCATGACCAAACTCATATCCCGATTGGGCTCCGATCCGGCCATAGACGGCATAATCGTGGAACAACCCTTGCCCAAGTCCTGGGACCCGGCCGCGGTGTTCTCCGCCATCCCGCCCCACAAGGATGTGGAAGGCGTCAACCCCGTCAATTACGGCCGCTTCTTCCTGGCCAAGTCCGCGGCCGAGATCGCGTCCTCGGATATCACCCCGCCCTGCACCGTAGCGGCCATCATCGCGCTGCTGCGGGAAAGCGGCCTGCATGTGCCGGGAAAAGAGGCGGTGGTGGTAGGACGCTCCGAGATCGTGGGCCGCCCCGCGGCCCATTTTTTGACTGCGCTAGACGCCACGGTCACGCTCTGCCACTCCCAGACCCAAGACCTGCCCGGGCACCTGCGCCGCGCCGATATCGTGGTGGCTGGCCTAGGCCGGGCTCAGTTCATCCGCGGCTCTTGGCTCAAGCCCGGCGCCGTGGTGATCGATGCCGGCATAAACCGCAGCCAAGGCGCCTGGGTCGGGGATGTGAACTACGCTGAAGCCTGCGGCACCGCCTCCTTCATAACCCCGGTGCCCGGAGGCGTCGGCCCGGTCACCACCGCAGTGGTACTGGCCAATACGGTCAAAGCCGCACAAAGGCAGGCGCCATAGACTAGCGGAAAACCAGGATTAGGCCCAAGACCACGACCAGGATCGCCAAGAATCCGCCCACCCGCACGACCACGAGCCGCAGGGCTTGCGCGCCCTCCCGGATATCTTTGGCCAGCTTCTCCATATCCGACACCCGGCGCTGCATGGCGTCTATGCGCCGGGACAAGGATGCGTTCTCGGAAACCACGGTGTTGACGCGGTTGCGCAGCCGCTCCAGGTCTCCTTTAGACATCTCCCCGGCCGGAGGCTCCATCGGCTCCATAGCCGGCTCCGATGGCCGGGAGGCCGCCGAAGCGGTCGGGGTAGGATAATCCTCCAATAACGCTGCGGCCGCGCCTCCATCCTCGCGCGGTACGTACTCAGGCTCTTCCACCTCGGCGGCCAGCGGCCCCATGCTCAGGGGCAGCTCCCCGGTATCCAGCAAGGAGACCTTTCGCTTCGGCTCCGGGGCCGGACTGGGCCCGGGGCCGGCCCCCAAAGGGCCTCCGGATATGCCGGTGAGCTGATTTATGGTCTCTACCACCACCGGCAGGGGCGTGCCTTTCTCCAGGACCGCGTCCACTCCGGATATAGCCACGAGTCCCTTTTCCGCTTGGGTGTCGCGGCCGGTGAAAAGCAGCATCTTGGGCCGCTTGCTCCCGAACTTCTCCCCCACCGCGCGAGCGATCTGATAGCCGTTCAATCCCGGCACATTGACGTCTAATATGAGCAAGTCATACTTGCGCTTATCTATTAGATTGA
The DNA here is from genome assembly GCA_041660645.1 of Elusimicrobiota bacterium. GTDB lineage: Bacteria > Elusimicrobiota > Elusimicrobia > UBA1565 > UBA9628 > UBA9628. The sequence continues at coordinate 2,855 of JBAZVY010000061.1, forward strand.
AGAAATCATCGCTGTTCCGGGCGAAAGTTATCTCATGGCCCTCCGGCTCGAGCAGTTCGGAGAGCATGACCCGGATCTGGGGGTCGTCCTCGGTGGAAAGGATGCTGAGCTTGCGCCAGCCGCGGCCGTCGGATGTCTGGCCCTGGCTCACGCTCAGTATCCCGCCAATTTGCGCATCAGGTCGTCCAATCTCGCCTGGGTCCGGGGAATCTGGGACTTGGCCCAGTCTGAATATTCCGACCACACCATATACTGGGCGTTGCGCAGTCCCTGAGAGTCGCCCCGCGCCGACAGCGTCTGGGCCCGAACCGACTGTTCCAGGATGACGTCTATCAAAGCGGCCGCCGACTTATCGCCCGTGGCCTTGAACATGGCGAAGGGCATGAGCAGCGAAGGATGCACGGCATCGGCGCCCTCGGAATCGGAATGGTCCAGGCCGATCAACACGTTGGACAGCGCCGCCAAGCCAAGATAGTCGTTGCGTCCGAGCCCCCGAGCCTGGGCCCGGGCCGCGAGCACGCTATCGGCATAATCCGCATCCAGCCGATATATCGGGTATGCGAAATCCGGCACCACGCCCTGGTTCACGGCTTCCGCGAACAACGCCAGCAGGCTGAGCTGCCGCTCGACCTGGCTATAATCCCTTTGCACGTTGGCCGCGTCCTCGATGGACACCCCCATGCCGGCCTTGGAACGCTGCCCGCCCCAGGGGATGGTCACGCCCCGATACTCCAGCGAGACCGCGGACTTCTCGCCCTCGCGGCCCCAATAGCGGAAAGCCACGAAAGTATGTTTTTCGCTGTCCGGATCATCCCAGCGCGAGACTCTGGGCACGGACGCTCCTTCCGCCAGCAATTGCTCAACCCGGTCCGAACGTCCCTCATGCCAAGGCTTCAAGGAATGATGAGTGAGGTTCAGGGGACTGGCGGCCACGGCATTGAAGAACAATAGATTGTTCATCAACTGCAGCATCCCCATGATCTTGGGCAGATTGCGGCGCAGATTCTCCGGCGGCACCTTCATAAACACATGGTAATGCGTGCCGGCATGCCCGGTATCCGCGATTATGCGTTTGCTCCGAGCCACGGCCTCGGCGATGCTCTGGGCCGGGGCATCCGCGGCCGTCACTATCTCGGGCTGCGCGAACCTCATGATGGCCGCGTCCTTGCCCTTAGGCGGGGCCTCGATGTGAGGATTGGCCGACAAAAAACGCGGCGCGCCCGGGCCCTTCTTCAAAAGCAGGCAGATCTTGCCGTCCCACGCCGCGGCCGGACCGCGCTCCGATATGACGCGCTCTTCCAACAAGACCAGATACTTAAGCTTGGCCTCCACGTTCAACGCCGCCCACACCCGCTCCGGAGTCTGCTTGCGCAGGAGGTCCAACGGAGAGCCCAGCCAATAGCCCAGCTTATCCACGCGGCTCATGCCGGCCAGCACCTGGCTCAACAGTTCCATATGCAGTTCGCTGGGCTGATAATAGCGGAACACGTTGCCGTTGGAATCCCGTATGTCGTAATTGAACAGATTGCCTTCGTGTTCCTGCTGTAGGGAAACGCCCTGAAGTTGCCGCGGCACGGTCCGGTCCACGATATCCTGTATGGCTATGGGCTGCGGGGCCTTTTTATCGGCCTTGCCCAGATGCCAGCCCTTAGACTGCGGCCGAGCCGGGCTCGCCACCGCGGCCGCATCGCCGGACAGCGCCCGCGCGACGCCGGCGCGATCAAAGAACTGGGTGCCGGCATGCGCGGCGCCAACATCGGAGCCCTTCTCCCCCAATCCATCCTGTATGGCGCCCACGCTGGCTTGCACCTCGGCCAGAGCAGCCGGGGCCGCTTCCACTGCGCCGGATACGGGTGCGGCCGGGGCCGGAGCCAGGACCGCGGCCGGAGAGTTCGACATCCGCGCGGGGACCGGCGACAGACCCAGCCCGATTGCAGGCTGTAAGCCCGGGGCCACCGCCCCCAAGCTCGGCACCGGCAAGGCTGCGGCGGGGTTAAGGCTGGAGCCGAGATTCAGCGCGGGCAGACTGACCGGAGCGCTGGTCGTCCGCCGGGCGGGAACTGCGATACGGGTGCGCGTCGGCTGTGCGAATAGGGAACTAGCGCCGGCGCATAACAACGCCAGCAGCATCGCGCCTGGAATAAACCTTCGGGAATGCTTATATGCAGATATCATAGATGCCCGTCCCGTGGTACTCCGAAGTATAACAGGAATACCTATCCCCTGCCAGGGGTGGTGCCAGGCGTCAACTTATGTGACTTATTTAGAGCAATAATTCCGATAAGTCGACGCCTGGCACCTATCTATCAGGTGGGTATGACTTTGATGTCCGCGCCCAGCTTCTGGCGCAGGGTCGTTTCTATGGATGAAAGGGTATTGGTGCCGGCGCTGGGGCAGCCCAGGCAGGCGCCGCGATACTGGATATATACCTCGATGGCGCCGGCGTTGTCCTTGATGTCCACCAAGTCCACGCCCCCGCCGTCGGCGGCCAACATGACGTTGACCTGTTCAGATAAGACCTTCTCTACGGCCTTGAGCTTGCGCACCAAAGTCATGGCCGCGAAATCCGCGGTCTCCATGCGCTCATGCATGCGCTCCTTATCCATCAAGGCCCGGGTATCGCGCAGTATATCCACCAGATAATGCTCGCGCTTCTCATGCCCGCCCGGAGCTATACAGGATTTGCAGAAACCCCCGGCCTTGGTGTAATGGGTGATGTCTTCCACGGTCTTGAGATCGTTAAGCCGGATGGCGTCAACGATGGTGCCCAGACTGACCCGCCCGCACTCGCAGACTATGGTCTCGGTCTCCAACGTGGACATATCCACGCCCTTATACTGGGCCACGGCTTTCTTGATCACATCGTAAGCCATTACGCTGCAATGCATCTTCTGGGGCGGCACGGCCGGAGTCTCCGGATCGTCGCGCAAGGCGCGCTCCACGTCGATATTGGTGATCCGGGCCGCTTCGTCTACGGTCTTGCCCACGCAGAGCTCGGCCATCATGTCGCTGGAAGCGATGGCCGTACCGCAGCCGAAACTCTTGAACTTGGCGGCTTTTATGACCTTGGTCTTAGGGTCTATGACCCAATATAGCCGCACCGCGTCTCCGCAGGACTCGGCCCCATGATCCGCCACGATCAATTCCCCGCCCAACTTCTGGGCGTCGGCTTCGGTCAGTTCGCCCCGATTGGTCGGATTGTCCATGCGCGCCGCCACTTTCTTGGAGTAGCGCTCCCAGAGCGCGCCGCCTATGAGGTCTTTTTTGGACATGGTCGTCTCCCGGTCAATAACTGGCCGATATGGCCCGCAAGCGCTCCACGGCTTGCGTGAATATACGGATGGTGGAATCTATCTCCGACTCGGTGGTGAAGCGCGACAGGCTCAGCCGGATGCCGGTATGTGACAGCTCCGCGCCCGCGCCTATGGCCTGGATTATGGGGTTGGCCTCCAGGCTCTCGGAAGCGCAGGCGCTGCCCGTGGAAGCGGCGATGCCGTTCTTATTGAGGTCCCAAAGCAAGGCCTCGCCTTCCACCCCGCGCACGCTGATGAACACGGTGTTGGGCACGCGGATCTCGCGCCGCCCGATCACCATGACTTCCTTGAGCCGGAGCAATCCATCCTCGAGCTTATCCCGCAGGCGGCGCACCACCGTATCCTCATAGGCCAGCCCGTCGTTGGCCATCTCCAGGGCCAAGCCCATGCCCACGATGCCGGCTACGTTGAGAGTGCCGGCCCGCTTTCCCGACATCTGCTCTCCGCCATGCAGCAAGGGCGTGAGCTTGAGGCCCCGACGCACGAACAAAGCGCCCACGCCCTTAGGGCCGTGGAACTTATGCGCGCTCATGGACAAAAAATCCACAGGCACGTCCTTGACGTCCACCCGCACCTTGCCTATGGCCTGCACCGCATCCGTATGGAATAAAACGCCTTTCTCCCGGCAGACCGCGGCGATTTCCGAGACCGGGAATACCACCCCGGTCTCATTGTTAGCCCACATGGCCGAGACCAAAGCGGTCTTCTCCGTGATGGCATGGCGCACGGCCTCCGCTTCCACGCGCGCGTCATGATTGACCGGCAGATAGGTGACCTTGACTCCCTGGCTCTCCAAGAAACGGCAGGTATTGGTCACGCAGGGATGCTCCACCGTGGTGGTTATGATGTGATTCTTCTCGCCGTTCTTTATGAGATCGAAATATACGCCCTTGAGCACGGTGTTGTTGCTCTCCGTGGCGCAGCCCGTGAGCAGGATATCGTCTTCTTCCGCCGCGTTCAGGCCTTTATATAGACGATTCATGGCCACGCGCAGGTCCGGGTGCACGTCCGTGCCGAAAGCATGCAGAGAATTGGGATTCCCGTACCGGTCGCAATAGTACGGGTCCATGGCCTGCTTGACCAGGGGGTCGACTAGGGTAGTGGCATTATTGTCGAGATATATACGCTCCATCCCATATATCATATCATTTCACCGATAAACGGATAAAAGCGGAGGGCACATGGGCTTAAGAGTACTCATAACCGGAGCCACTTCCGGACTCGGCCGCGAACTCGCGGTCCAGTTGGAGCGCGAGGGCTGCCGCTTGGCCCTGACTGGACGGCGGCAAGAACGGCTGGATGAGACGGCCCAAGCCGCGCGCGCGCTAGGCGCGGATATCCTGACGCTGACCGGCGACGTAAGCGACGCGGATTGCGTGCGGCGTCATTACTCGGAGATAAAAAACCGCTTCGGCGGCCTAGACTGGGCCATACTCAATGCCGGATTGTCCAAATCCGGCAGCGCCCGGGACAGATTCCAAGCTCAAGATTTCCGCGAGGTCTACGCTACCAACGTATTCGGCATGGTCAACTGGATCGAAGCCGTGTTGCCCGACATGCTGGCCGCCAGCGCCGGCACCATCGCGGGCGTGGGCAGCGTGGCCGGATTCCGGGGCGTGCCCCGGTCCGGTCCCTACAGTTCCAGCAAAGCCGCGGTCATCGCCCTGCTGGAATCCCTGCGCGTGGACCTCTACGGCAGCGGAGTCAGCGTAGTCACGATCTGCCCCGGCTTCGTACGCACCGAAATGACCGATCGCTGGAAGCCGGAGGACATGCCCTTCTTGGTGGAGCCGGAAGCCGCGGCGCGCATAATGATCGCGGGCATAAAAGCCCAGCGCCGGCTCGTGCATTTCCCCTGGCCCTTTTCCGCGGCCGTGCGCTACATAGTGCGCAATCTGCCGGGCTGTCTATACGACCGCTTCGCATCCCGGGCCACCCGCCGGCGCAGGAAAGAAGACTGACCTCCATATAAAAAGCCAAATCCCCTTGTCGGGGATTTGGCTTTTCCGGCGGCATCGCCGCCCGGAGTCTTCTTTAGGTCGCCCCGTGGGGCTTCCTCTATACTGAGTATAACCCCGGGACCTTGCCGCGTCAAGGCCCAATAAGGACCTAAGCCGGATATCTAATCCGCGGCCAGGAACGGATACCTATAATCCTTGGGCGGATCAAAGGTCTCCTTTATAGCCCGCGGCGACACCCAACGTACGAGGTTCAAATAAGAACCGGCCTTATCGTTGGTGCCGGAAGCCCGGGCCCCTCCAAAAGGCTGCTGCCCCACCACCGCGCCCGTAGGCTTATCATTGATGTAGAAGTTGCCGGCCGCGTTCTCCAAGGCCTTGGAAGCCTCGATTATGGCCTTGCGGTCGCGCGCGAATATGGCGCCGGTCAAAGCATAAGCTGAACCCTTGTCGCACAAACGCAGGGTCTCCCCCCACTTGGAATCCGGATAAACATACACGGTGAGCACCGGCCCGAATATCTCCTCCACCATGCTCTCGCTCTTAGGGTCAGTGGTCTCGATCACCGTGGGCGAGATGAAGAAGCCCTGGGAATCGTCGCACTTGCCCCCGGCCGCGATCTTGCAGGAACGGTTCTTCTTGGCCCGGTCGATATAACCTTTGATGTTGTCGTAAGCGGGCCGGTCTATGACCGCATTGAAAAAATTAGTGAAATCCTCGGGGGTGCCCATGCGCACGGTCTTGAGCATGGCCAGCAAGGATTCCTTGACCTTGGGATATATGCTCTTGGGGATGTAGGCGCGCGAAGCCGCCGAGCACTTCTGGCCCTGGAACTCGAAAGCCCCGCGCAGCAAGGCCACGGCCACGGCCTGCGGATCCGCGCTGGGATGCGCGAACACGAAGTCCTTGCCCCCGGTCTCGCCCACCAAGCGCGGATAACCCTTATATTTCTTTATATTAGCGCCCACGGTCTGCCACATCCAATGGAAGACTCCGGTGCTGCCCGTGAAATGCACGCCCGCCATCTCCGGAGAGTCGAACACGGTCTGCCCGATCATGGCAGAAGGCCCGGTGACCATATTAATGACCCCGTCCGGCAGACCCGCGGCCTTGAGCAACTGCATGATATAGTGGGCGGTATAAACGGTAGAAGCCGCCGGCTTCCAGACCACGGTATTGCCCATGAGCGCCGGCGCGGTAGGCAGATTCCCCGCTATAGAAGTGAAATTAAAGGGCGTGACCGCGAACACGAAGCCCTCCAAGGGCCGGTGCTCCAGCCGGTTCCAAACTCCCCGCGGGCTGGAGGGTTGGCTGGTGTATATCTGCTCCGCGAACTGGACGTTATATCGGAAAAAATCTATAAGCTCGCAGGCGGAGTCTATCTCCGCCTGGAACACGTTCTTGGATTGGCAGAGCATGGTGGCGGCGTTCAAGGTCCAGCGCCAGTCGTTGGCCAAAAGGTCCGCGGCCTTGAGGAATATGGCCGCCCGGTCTTCGAAGGGCATGGCCGACCAGGCGCGGCGCGCGGAGAGCGCAGCCTGTATGGCGGCGCGGATCTCGGCCGGTCCGCCCATGTGGTAGCAGCCCAGGACCTGGCTCTGGTCGTGCGGGGCGCGGCACTGCGCGGTCTTACGCGTGCGCACTTCCTTGGATCCTATATAAAGCGGGATATCGGGCTGCTGGGATTTCAACTCAGCCAAACGGGCGGAAAAGGCCTTGCGCTCCGGGCTGCCCGGAGCATAACCCAGGATAGGCTCGTTGATCGGCGTAGGGACCTGGAATCTGGCGTTCATAAGCTCTCCTTTCCTCTCCTCAACAGCACAACGGATGATAACAAATTTATATAGAATCTGGCTCATGCATACCGCCCGACTCCGTCGCTTCGGGCTTCTCGCCTGGGCCGGGCTAGCTCTGACTGCGCCGTCCCAGGCGCAGATCGACCCGGAGCCGCGGCGCCTAGTGCATTTCGGCTACGACCAAACCCTCTCCGGGCCCGGCCCCACCGCAGGCTACCTCTTTTATTACCTCAACGAACCCCATTTCCCGCTACGGAAAGCCACCTGGCGCGCCGCCATCGCGCCGACCTACCTGGATTCCGAGCTGGGTCTAGCGGGCGCACTAGGCCCGCATACCGACCTGGGACTAGGACTGGCCGGCGGCGGCTTCGCCAACAGCTACTCCGAGGTGCGCAGCGGCGACCACGTACGCGAGGATTCCTTTCTAGGGCACGGCGCCGGCGCCGCGCTGAGCGCCTATCACCTCTTCAACCCAGGCCGGCAGATACCTTTATACGGCGTATGCCGGGCCAGCGTACAGAGCCTATTCTACGAAAAGGACCGTTGGACGGCCCAGGACTTCGCCTTGCCCCGGGACCGCACCAGCGTGAACCTGCGCACCGGCCTGCGCTTCGGCGGGCAGGAACCATTCCTGGACCCGCTCCAAGCGCTCGAGATATCGGCCTGGCACCAATCCCAACTGCGCCTGCGTCCGGACAGCTACGGCTACGCCGGCGACCGGTCCTTGGAAGCGTATTCCCATCTATTCTGGGGCCGCATCCTGTTCAACTACCGGTCCAAAGCCAGTCGGCATTTCAGCGGCAGCCTGACCCTAGGCACCAGCCTCGACCCTGACCGCATGAGCGCCTATAAGCTGGGCGGGCTATTGCCCCTGACTTCGGAATTCCCCCTCGGTCTGCCCGGATATTACACCCAAGAACTCAGCGCCCGGCGCTTCGCGCTCCTGAATGCGCGCTACGCCTTCCCCCTGGACCGATCCGGCTCCTGGCTCTTCAACCTCTTCGCGGCCGGCGCCTCGATCTCATACCTCCCAGGCTTGGACCAACGCGACCGCTGGCATTCCGGGGTAGGCTGCGGGATCGAGCACGAGTCTTACCGGCGCGTATGGAACCTGACGCTCAATTACGGCTACGGCATACGCGCCATCCGTTCCGGCCGATACGGCGCGCACAGCCTGACGTTATTGGCCCAATGGGACCGGCTCGCCGGCCGGCAAGCCGCCGAAGAAAAGCCATCCCCCGCCGAGGAAGGCCGCCACCACCACGGACTGCGCTGGATCCCGTTATGGGGCAAATAAACCGCCGAGGCCAGCCCTCGAATTTATATAGAATCTGAACCATGAACATCTTGAAAGAAGTGCTGAAGGCCCAGGTCTATCCGGCCATGGGCTGCACGGAACCGGTCTCCGTGGCCCTGTGCGCAGCGCAC
>JBAZVY010000062.1:0-11321 GCA_041660645.1 Elusimicrobiota bacterium
CCGTGGCCTTGAGCCCGAGCGACGCCCAGGCGCATTTTTGGCTGGGGCTGGCCATGGGCAGGCGCGGGCAGGCGCGGGGGATACTGCGGTCGCTGTTTCTGATCGGGCCGTTGCGCCAGGAGATGAACACGGTCTTGGCTTTGGACCCCCAGCACGGGGGCGCCCATCATGTGCTCGGATCCATGCTGTTCGAGATCCCGGGGTTCGCCGGAGGCGACAAAAAGGGCGCGGTCCGGGAATTGGAGATCGCGGCGCGGTTGGAGCCGGACTCCTCTGCGCACTTCACGGCCTTGGCCGAGGCTTATCTGGCCGTGGGCGAGCGCGTCAAGGCCCAGGCGGCCTTGGAGCATATAGCCGCCATCCGGCAGCCGGCCGATCCCGGGGAATACGACGAGAACCTCCGGGAAGCCGCGGCTCTGCTCTCTCGGATCGGCCGGTAGGCCGGAGACTAAGAGGATCTCTTTTCGGGCTTCTCGTAAGGCAAGGGCAAGGCGTTCTCCACCCCGTCCTGGTAAGAGACTCCCCGCTTGAGTTCGAAGGTCTCGGGTTTGGCCGCGGGCTTCTGCACCGTCACCTTGAGGGTGCTGCCGGGTGCGCCATAGAGCGCGGCCAGGGCATCCTCGAAATCCAGCTTGGTCGTGGACTTGCCCGCGACCGAGACCAAGGCGTCGCCCACGCGCAGGCCGGCTTTTTCCGCGGAACGGCCGGGGATCACGTGCGTGACCTCGAACTGCCTGCCGGACTCGGTGTCTTTGGTGCGGATCCATAATCCGGGACCGGCCGCGTAGAATTGCGGGGGTTCCGTGACCATGGCGGACTCGGTCAATTCCAGGCGCAGCCGGGTCTCCGGCAGGAGCAGGAAAGCCGTGCCCTTTTTCTTCTTGCCTTCCGACCGCACCGGTTCGCCCGCGACCAAGCTGCCGCCGCGGCTGACCTTGAGCATGGACTGTTCTCCGGCCACGTCCGTGATGCGGGCGGATATGGGCAGGATATGTCCTCCGGCTAATCGGGCTTTGTAGAAGTATATGCGCATTATGCGCGCGCCTTCGGCCGAACTGGCCTGCAGGACTTTGCCCCAGATCCGGCTGCGGGGCGGCAGGCATAGGAAGTCGAGGTTGGCGTCCGTGGCTACGGCCATGGTCACTGCGCCTTCCAGGATATCTCCCGTGGCCACGGTATCCTTGATCCCGTCCGGGAAGCGTATCCAGAGGGCTTGCCGCGCCGGGATGGCCACCGGCAGGGGCTTGGCTTTGGCGACCTCGGCCTTCGCCGCTGTTCCGGAGCGTTCCAGACGGGCTTCTTTGAGGACGACTTCTTGCGCGGACAGGGACTTGTTGCCGCGTTTGAACGCCGGTTCGTCTTCCGCGAGCCGGGATTCCAGGGCCAGCACGCGTTGCTCGCGGCGCACCAGGGCGGAGATGCGGACTCCGGGCTCGGTCTTGCGCCAGGCCGCCGCGGCCTCGGCGCGGGAGCGGACCGCAGCCCCGTTCAAAGCGATCAGGCGGTCTCCGGCCCGGATGCCCATATCCTCGGCCGTGGACCCGGGCAAGACCTCGAGGACTTCCGTGGCGTCGGTTTCGTCGCGCAGTACCGCGCCCAGGGCGGCTTCGGAGGCATCGGACTGCGGCCGGGCGGCCGCAGCTGGCGCCGGGGGTGCGGGCTGCCGCGCCGGCAGGGGGCTGGGCTCCCGGACCGGCTCAAGTCCCGGCTCTGCGGCCGGGACCGGCTTCGTTTCCTCCCGGGGGGCTTTCTTCGCGGCCAGCTTGGCCTGGGGCGCCGCGGGCTGGGTTGCGGCTGCTGAAGACTTGCGTTTAGGCGTCCGGGCCGCGGCTCTTTCTGCGGCCAGCGGCGTCTTGCGTAAGGTCTTCGGTTTGGCGTTAGCGCGCGGGGCCGGGCGCGGAAGAGCCAGCCTATCTTCCTCAGGCACCTCCACCTGCGGAGCTTCCGGGCGGGCCGGCTTTTTCTTGATCTTCACCTCGGCGTGGGCCAAGGCTGCGGATCCCCATATGAGCGCAGCTATGATATAGAAGCAGGTCGCGGCAGATCTTATCCTCATCGGGTTGCCTCCGGAGTGGACAGCTTGGCTTTCGGGATAGGCTTGGCCTGGAGCGGGCTCTTCTTGGCGGCGGCCGCGGCCTGGGATTTAGGCGCCGCACTCTTGGGCGCCGCGGCCAGCGGGGCCTGGGTCTGGGACGTTTTCGCTGCGGTGGCGGCCGCTGGGGCCGGGCGGGTCTCTATCTTGGGCGGGACCAGAGCCGGCGGCTGGGCTATGGGCGCGGAGGCCGCGGGCGCCTGTTCTGCGGCTTTTTTGTTTTGGAGGCTGGTTTCTTCGGCCATGAGTTTGCGCCTTTGTGCCGATACCTGGAGCACGGCCGCGGACACCTCCGTGTCCGCGGGCAGTTTTGCCACCGCGGCTTCGGAGGCTACCAGGTCGGAGCCCGCCTGGCGGGCCAATTTTTCGGCTTGGTCGCGTTGCGACGAGAAACAGTCGGGCGCGGGCATGGTCCCGATGCGGGCCAGCACCGAGCTGAGCAGCTGCAGCTTTTCGGGCGGGGTCGGCGCGGCTTCGGCCTTGACCAGTTCCGTGGCCAAGGCCGCTTTCCACAACTCCTCGCTTTGCACGGCTACGAGTTCGGATTCCGCGGCGCGGGCGGATGCGGCGGTCGGACCGCAGCGCGCGGGCGGGTCGCCGTCTAGTATGGCCAGGCCCGTGCTCAATTCTTCGGCCGCGGTCGCAAAAGCGCAGGATCTGCGGCGGGCTGCGGCCTGGGCTCGGCGGGCGGCGAAGGCTTGTTGGTCCGCGAGCCGGCGCGCGATGATGCGGCGGTGTCTGCGCAGGGCGAAGAGGCGGGAGTCGCAGCCTGCGGGCAGGGGGCGGGCCATATCCAGGATCCCGTCTAAGCGCTTGAGGTCGTAGCGGCAGCGCTCGACCGCGGCGTCGTTGATCGCCGAAGCCGCCGCCTCGGTGGTCCGGTCCAGTTCGATCGAGTGCTGGGCCGCGGCGGCCTGGCGTTTTTTGATCGTGTCCAGAAGATCCCGATATTGGGGTTTTTCCCCGGCGGGTTCGGCCAGGGAGTCTTCAAGTTTGCCGTAAGCCTCGATCGCGGCCTTGAAGTCGCAGGCCCCGGCCAGGCTGTCGGCTCCCGCCAGCTTCAGCACGGCCAGCTCGAATTCCTTGGCTACGGGCACCGGGATGCTGTCGTCTATGACGTTGCCGGTCGGGGCGGATATCACGGAGCGGGCCATGAAAGTGTCGGACGTCTCCAGGGCCAGGCGGTGGGCGAAGGTGTAGGGGCCGCCGTTGGTCCGTTTGGCCGTGGTCGTGCGCGAATCGCGTATGCCGTCCGGATATTCGCGGTAGATGGTCTCGGCTACTTCCGAGGCCTGGCCTTCGGGCAAGCCGTCGATCCCAGCTCATGCTGGCCCAGTTTCAACGGCTTCTGCAGATGCAGCCCCGCGGAGGTGAGCTCGGGCGATACCCCGGAGGGCGGCGCGGCCTGGACCACTCCTTCCAACTCCGCGATCAGCCCCGGCCGGTTGCGGAATACGCCGGCCACGTTCTCCAGGGCCTGGAGATCCCGGAGCAGGGGGGTCTTTTTGCTCAGGCTGGCGACCTGCCGGCGGATGCGGGCGACGGCGGACAGGCGGCGTTGTTCCAGCAGGTATCTGTGGATATGCTCGCGCAGCGGCTCGGAGAGTTGGCCGGACTTTATGTCCTTGTTGAGCAGGGCGGAGATATCGGCCCCATGGCGTTCTTGTACGCTGCCGAGGAGATGGTCGACCGCTGCGGGAATGGCTTCCAGTCCGGATAGGTAGGAATCGAAGTAGGGCTCGACCAGGGGGGCGGGGTCTTCGATGCTGTCGGCCCGGGTCCGGGCCGCGAAGGATTCGCCCCAGACCGTTTCAAAAAGTCCGGGCAGGGCGCTGGCGTTGAGGGCCGGCACGATCTCGGACGCGTCCTTGGCCGGTCCGGTCAAGGCGGTCCAGTGCTCGTGATAAGCCGAAAGGGCGGCTAGCAGGGCTTGGAGGGGCGGCGTCATCAGTCCGCTCGGCGGCATATCCGCCAGGCAGCGGAAGGACAGCGGTCCGGCCGGGGCCAGGGGCTTGCCGGCCAGTATGTGCTGCAGGGCTTCGGACATCTCCTGTACGTATTTGGTGTTGCGGGATATGGATTCCAACTGCTTCCACATGACCCGGTGCAGCCGGTAGGCGCCGGGGCGGCCTTGCAATACGACGTAGCCGCGGCTGCGCAGGGCTTCCAGTCCGGCTGGACCGAAAGTGTCCAAGAGCCATTGGCCGGGCCAGGAGGAAACCGGGCGTTCCGGGGCCGCGGGCGCCGGGTTGGGCGCAGCGGGAGCTGGGCCGGGAATCGGAGCGCTGGCTGCCGGGGCCTGGTCGATGGCCGTGGGTTCCTCGGTGGTCTGGGCGCATAGCGGCATGGCCAGGGCTAATCCCAGGCCGGCGAAGGTAAGGTGTTTTCTCATATCTGGTAGCGGGAGCCGGATGCGCGCAATTCCGAGATGAGGGCTTCGGCCGAGCATCTGTCTCCGTCCTTGTCCGGGATGTTGGCGAGGTTGCGCTCGATGAGGGCGGCGGCCGACTGCATGTGGCGGATGTCCTCTTCGAGGCGTTCGCGCAGCCGGTCCTGCATATGGGCCAGGTCTTGGATGAGGTCCTGGTGCATGTCGGATTTCCGGATGCGTACGGGTAGGGATAGGTTGCCTTCGGATATGCGGACCAGGGCCGCGGACAGCACCCGCATGGGGCCGGCGAAGCGATGAGACCAGATCATGGCGATCAGGGCGCTGGCCAGTACGGCTATGGCGGAACTGAGCATCAGGGGGCCGCGGACGTTGTCGCGCACCCAATCCAAGGAATGGAATATCTGCTGGCTGTCCATGGCGGCTTCATCCAATCCGTGCATTACGCTATAGGCCACCAAAAATACGCTGCCTACCACCAGGACCATCATCGTGGCCAGCATCTGCAGCTGCAGGGGCGGGTCGACCCAGAACCGTCGGCGTTTCTGACTAGTCATGGCCGGTATCCTAACAAGCGGCGGGGGGGTTGTCAAACAAGATGTTGGAGGAAGAAATCGGTTACGCGGCGTTCGTAGGCCGCGCCCGCGGTCTCGTGGCATTTGGCATGCCGGGCGCCGGGGACTATCCATAGCTCTTTAGGGTCTTGGGCTTGGGCATACAGGGCGCGCACGTCCGCTTCCGGCATGAGCCGGTCATCGCTTCCGCTTATGACCAACAGGGGCCGCGGCGCGAGCTTGGCTATGAAGCGCAAGGGACTATACGCGGACGCGTCTTTGCGGCCTACCCGCAGAGGCAGCAGCCAGAGGACTGCGATCATGATCGGGAAATAGGGCATATGCAGGTTGTTCCAGGCCCATTGGCTTATGACCTTGCGGAAATCCGTGAATGGGCTTTCCAGCACCAAGGTTTTTATCTCTGGGTACTTGTGTGCGGACATGGCCGCGACCGCGGCGCCCATGGATAGTCCGAATACGCCCAGCCGGCGCAAGTTCTGCGGGTGGTTTTGCTTTAAGTAGCCCATGGCGGCATCGAAATCCATTATCTCCAGGCAGCCGCTGGTGGTGATGTCGCCCTCGCTCTCGCCATGGGAGCGGTTGTCGAAATAAAGCAGATTGAACCCGGCTGCGGTGTTGAGAAAATAGGTGGCGTCCAGCAGTTCGCCTTTGTTGTCTCCCCAGCCGTGGCACATGAGCAGGGTGCGGTCGTCTCCCGTGGGCGAGGGCAAAAACCAGCCCTGGAGCAGGAGTCCGTCCACGGTCCGGAACGCGACCTTCTCATACTTTATCCCGAACTGCTCCGGGAATACGGTCATGGCGCTCATCTTGGGCGGATGCAATATGATCCCGGCGCCCCACCAGCCTAGGACGAGGGTGACCGCGGCCAGCAAGGCCAGGATCAGGGCTAGCCAGAGCAATATCATAAAGCTCCGATCCGGAATAGGGCTTTCGGCTCCGGCCGCATGCGCTCCAGCAACCGGGCCGCGGTGGCCCGACCCTGCGGCCGCCAGCTCGGCTCGACATCGCAGACTGGGGCCAGCACGAATGCGCGTTCTCCGGCCCGGGGGTGGGGCAGGGTCAGCCAGGGGCTGCGCAGTTTGCGGCCGGCATAGTCCAGGATGTCTATGTCCAGCGGCCGGGGCCCCCAGCGCCGGCCGGGGCGCCGGCCGGCGCCGGCCTCTATGCGTTTGAGTTCCACGAGCAGGCCCAGGGGCGGCAGCGCGGTCCGATAGCGCACGGCCATATTGAGGTATCGCGGCTGCCGGGGGCCGAGCGGCGCGGTGTCGTACAGCTCAGAGCGGGCGAGGACCTTGCCGCCGGGCAGGCGGCGGAGCCGGAGCAATGCCTGCCGGAGCTGGCGCCGGCGCCGGCCTTGGTTGCTGCCCAGGGCGAGCAGGCAGCGCGCGGTCATGCGTCGGGGCGGGGACGGCGGGCCGCGGCGCCATATATGCGGGCCAAGGCCGTGATCAGGAGCACGCATAAGGCCAGGGCGATAAGGTTGCCGGCCCAGCCCTCGAACGGGCCCATGGCATAGGGCGCGGCTTCATAGCCGAGGTCGTGCAGAGTGCGGGAAGTGAAGAGCACGGCGGCCGCGGCCTGGAGCTTCATGAAAATGCCGCCTTCATACACCAGCAGCGTCCATAACAGCCAGTAGAGCCCGCCTATGGCCGCCATGCAGCCTAGGGTCACGGCGCCGAGCTGCACGGGGTCGTAGCGAGGCTCGTTGGGGTCGTCCTCCGCTCCTAGCTCCAGTAGTCCATGCCGCAGCCAGAGCGCGCAGCGGCGCAGTTTGTCCATGGCGCTCATCTGTCCAGCAGGTCCGGCATGTCGTAGAGTCCGGGCTTGCGTCCGGCCAGCCAGAGGGCGGCGCGCAAGGCGCCGCGCGCGAACACGTCCCGGGAATGGGCGCGGTGGGTCAGTTCCAGACGTTCGCAGGGACCGGCCAGGGTCAGGGTGTGATCTCCGGCCACGTCGCCGACGCGTTGGCAGACCACGGCCGGAGCGCGCCCGCCGCGGCATTGCGCCGCGATGCGGGCCAGACGCAGGGCCGTGCCCGAGGGCGCGTCCTTTTTCAGGCTGTGGTGCGTCTCGCTGATCGATATCTCATAATCCCGGAGCAGCTCGGCCGCGGTCCGGACCAAGGCGCAGAGCAGGTGCACTCCGGGGCTGAAATTCGGCGACAAGAACAGCGGTATGCGGCGGCTTATGGCCTTTAGCCGCGAGATCTGGGCCGGGCGCAATCCGGTGGTGCCTATGACCGCGGCTTTGCGGGCTCTGGCCGCGGCCGAGGCAAAACGCACCGCCGAAGCCGGCGTGGAGAAATCCACCAGGACATCGGCTCCGCGCAAGGCTGCGGGCAGGTCGGGACCCGAGGACCGGTCCACCGCGGCCGCGACCAGGAATCGGGCGTCGCCCTCCGCCAGCGCGATCACGCGCCGGCCCATGCGGCCGGCGGCGCCGGTCACGACCAGTCGCAGCGGCTGTTTCATGGTCTGCCTGCGTATCCTGTGCGCATTTTTAAC
Organism: Elusimicrobiota bacterium; assembly: GCA_041660645.1. Lineage (GTDB taxonomy): Bacteria > Elusimicrobiota > Elusimicrobia > UBA1565 > UBA9628 > UBA9628. Next base: position 7,561 of record JBAZVY010000062.1, read on the forward strand.
ATGATACCATACTTCGCATTTTTTTGCCGTTGTTGAAGCTTTCGCCGTAGGCGAAAGCCGCCCGCCGCAGGCGCAGCAACGTCGCTGATTCAAACTTTAACGGCAGCCGCCGGCACCTGCGCTAACGCGCAGGGCCGTCGGTTCCGCGCTCGCGAAAGCTCGCGCGGTCAATTTGCACAAGAAATCTTACGTTACCCCTGGAAACGGGGTCTTGACGGTTGCTGATATCAGGGCTATAATGTTGTTAGGCCCGACGAAGCCGAATTCCGAGGTGTATGCCTCGGCCGTCATCCTAAAAGGGATGGCTAGGCTGAAGTTGGGCCCTTCCTTTTTCCCGATGTCCAGAAACCTACCCGGAACTTTGCGTTGGTGTATGCGTTGCGTTGCCTGAAATCTGATATCCCGAGCCGTATCTTCAGGTGGTCTATTACGGTTCGCTTGGCATGCTTCTGCACCCCATTGAGGTCTCCGTTTACGCATCCGACCAGGAGGTCTGCCACCTGGAGTAGGTTGTGATCTTCTGATGACACTTCTTGAAAATCAGCCACCTGGGGGATGGTCCGGCAGAGAAAGTCTTTGAATTCATCCGGCCTGGCCTTGTCCTTTCGGTCCAGTATGAGTACCTTGGGTTCGGCTCGTTCATCGGTCGCCATGTGGTAGAGCAGGGCGCTTTTGTAGATGACGTTGTAGGACATCTCATCAGCGGACATGAATTTTAAGTTGTCGCGGAATTGGCGGACATCGAAGACCGCGCCCGGGACCACGGTGCACTTGAATTGGGCCTCCGTCGCTCCGAGATACCAATCCACCGCGGCCTTGGCTAACTCTGACTTGTGGGGGCTTAAATCGCTGTAGTGGAGTTCGCTTTCCAGGAAACGATGTTGGAGTTTGATATCCCGCAACTGTCGTTCGTACTGGTCCTTAGCGTCGGACCGGACGAAGAGCAGGCCAATGAGAAAGCATCTGCCGCCGCCCTGTCCGCTCTCGTCTCCGTAGATGTGCAGGGCCATGCTTCCTGTCCATTAAAGGCATGCCATAAATCTGGCCAGGGGAAGAATCGTGGAAAACTGGTGCCTCCAAGGAGAATCGAACTCCTATTTTAGCCTTGAAAGGGCCACGTCCTAACCGTTAGACGATGGAGGCGTATCATGAGCCCGGTGGGATTTGAACCCACGACCCTACGCTTAAAAGGCGTATGCTCTACCCCTGAGCTACGAGCTCTGAAACGATGATGATTATAGCAATAATTATCGATCGACTGGCGCTATAGACGCTGCAAGTTCTTGGCCGCTAGCCCCTTGGTGGCGTTGCGCGCGTCGAAGACCAGCCGGGCCCGGCGCACGATGCGGCCGTAGTCTATGCCGGCATGCGCGGTCAGGATGACTACGCAGTCGGCGGCTTTGAGCGCGGCGTCGGTCAGGGGCACGGAGCGCAGCGTGCGGGTGCGCAAGACGGCCTCGGGCACGTAGGGGTCATGGTAGCTGACCTGGGCCTGTTTCTGAAGCAGCAGGTCCATCACGTCCAGCGACGGAGATTCCCGGTAATCGGATATCCCGGGCTTGTAGGCCGCGCCCAAGACCAGGACCCGGCTGCCGTTGAGCGACTTGCGGGCCCCGTTGAGCATGTCGGCTATGCGCCGGACCGTATAGTCGGGCATGGAACCGTTGATGGTGGAGGCCAGCTGGATGAAGCGCGCGTCGAAGTTCAAGGTCTTCATCTTCCAGCTCAGCAGTTGGGGGTCCTTGGGGATGCAGTGGCCGCCTATGCCCGGTCCGGGGTAGAACGGCATGAACCCGAAGGGCTTGGTGGCGGCCGCGGCTATGACCTCCCAGGCTTCTATGTCCAGGCGGTGGCAGATCAAGGCCAGTTCGTTGACCAGGGCGATGTTCACGGCCCGGAAGGAGTTCTCCAGGAGCTTGACCACCTCCGCGGTGCGGGTGCTGGACACGGGCACGACCTTTTCTATGACCTGTTCATAGAGCGCCGCGGCCAGACGGGTGGACGCGGCATCGGCGCCGCCTACGACTTTCGGCGTATTGGCGGTCTGGTAATGCGCGTTGCCCGGATCCACGCGCTCCGGGGAGAAGGCCAGGAAGAAGTCTTGGCCCAGACGGGGGCCGTCTTTTTCCAGGGCGGGCAGGATGATCTCTTCGGTGGCGCCGGGATAGGTGGTGCTTTCCAGCACTATGAGCTGGCCCCGGCGCATGTGCGCCGTGATCTCGCGCAGCGTGGCCAGGATATAGGATATGTCCGGCTCTTTGGTCTTGCGCAAGGGGGTCTGGACGCATATGATCACGGCGTCCTGCGCGGCCAGCGCTCCGAAGTTGTCATATGCCGACAGCAGGCCTTTCTTGACGCATTGGGCCAGTTCGGAGGAGGGCACATCCGATATATAGGAACGGCCGCGCTTTATATCCGCTACCCGTTTGCGGCTGACGTCGAATCCGGCCACGCGGAAGCCTTTGCGGCAGAATTCCAGGGCCAGGGGCAGGCCGACATAGCCCAAGCCGAGTATGCCGATGCGCGCCGAACGGTCCCGGAACTTGGCTTCTATCTTCTGGACCATTTCGGAGCGGCCCGAGTGCTTGGCGCTCTTCGCAACTGTACGCGTATTGGCTTTTTTCATTTTCACCCCTAGCTATTCTAACAAAATCGGCCGCTGGCCGCGTGGGGACTTCAGCGGCCCAGGCGCTGGAGCGCGTCGGCGTAAGCGCGGTAAAGGTCCGTGGGCCGGCCCTTGTCCGGGATCATCTGGTCCAAGGTCTGCCACCAGAAGCCGCCGCCCAGGCAGCGCGGCAAGGCGCTCGCGGCCGTGATCAGGAAAGCCGCCAGGTCCTCGCGCGCCGCCGGCACGTCGTCCGGCCGGAACCACCAGTAGCCTTGGAGCTGGTCTTTCTCCACGTAGCCCAGGCTGCCCAGCAGCAGGCGCTTGTCCGGCAGTTCTTGGCTGACCCGTTCGAAGATGCTTTCCAGGGCCACGCCCACGGGGTTGTCGTCCGGCTGCAGGCTGATGGATAATACGTCCAGATTCCGGCCGAATCCTAAGCGGGAGTAGTGCCGCAGCCAGTTGAACAGGGCATGAGCGTCGTCCGGAGACGTGCCTTCCCACCAATAAAGGGAAGCCACGGTCTCCAGCTCCGGGTCGATCTCCTTGACCTTGGCCGCGCCGGCTGAATATATGCGATAGACCTGGTCCGGGGCCAGGGGCGCGGCGGTCCCGCCCAGCCAGTCGCCGTTGAGCTCGCTGCCTATTTCCCAGCTCCGGATGTCGTCCTTGTAATGGATGACGAGGTTCTTGACGCGCTCCGTGTATGCCGGAGCGGTCAGGTCCCGCGGCCATTGGCCGGTGTCCAATACCGTGCCCATGATCTTGAGCCCCGCGGTCCGGAGCTCCTTTACGATGGAATCGTATTCATTAAAGGAATGCAGATCCGCGTATGCGAAATCCTCGGGGTTGCTGCGGAACACCAGCTGCACCCAGTTCGCGCCGCTGGCCTTGATGGCTTGCGCTATGCGCGGATAGTGGTCCAGGCGCTGCAATATGCTTGCGTCTACCACCAGGCCGAACCGGAGCTGGGAGCGGAACCTTTCGTGGTTGGCGATCTGGAGTCCGTGCTGGAACAGCATCTTCTGTTCGGCCGCGGATATGGCGCCCAAGGCCGCGTCGAATGCCTTGGCGCGTCCGGCCGCGGTCTTCTGGGCATGGGCCGCGGCTAGGCTTTCTTTGGCCCGATCCATGGCTTTGCGCATCTCGCTGTCCG
>JBAZVY010000063.1:0-1531 GCA_041660645.1 Elusimicrobiota bacterium
GCTTCGGTCCGCGGCCTCGGCCCGAAGCCGTTCCTGCAAGCGCAATCCCCGGGACAGCTTGATAGCCTCCCAACGGGTAGGCCGGCAAACCCGGCCCGCGGCTTGGAGCAGGCGCACCCGCTCCTCTTGAGAAACCTCGGCCAACTGGGTCCGGTCCGCGACGACGGCCTCCAAGATCTCCGCGCAGCGGCGGAGCTCTTCCGGACTTACGGACGCGGCGCGTTCTTTATCCGAGGTATCAGGCATGCTTAGAAACACGAAACCCGCCTATCTCGGGCGGGCCGGTCCTGCTATTTCTCGTCACAGGTTCGAAAACGTTAAGCTACTCCTATAGTATAGCACGAAAATCCTATCCGGCACGCAGTCTCAGAACGAACAATCCGTCATGGATGGCCGCGGGGACATCCAAAGGCGGATGCAACGAGCAATGCACTTGCTCGAACGGGGAACGGGCCAACAAAGCCAACCATTGCGCGTGGTCATAAGTGAGCAAATCGTAGGCCGATTCCAGACTGCGCTCCCCGCCCGGTGAGGATACGGTCAAAAAATTGACTATCCGTTCGCGGCGCCGCTCCGGGGCCAGGCCCACCACTACCAACCGGACGCGAGTCCTCCCCCGGCCAGCCGTCCAGGTCTCTTCATCGTCTTCCGCCCGATCGTAATCCACGAGGTCGAAGCCCAGCATGTATATGCCGCCGGGCGCCAGACTGCGGGCCACGGCCCGCAGGTGCCGCAGGGCGTCGCGCTCGCTGAGCAGGTGCCGAAAAGTCCCGATCGTATTGTAAGCCGCATCGAAACTCCGAGGTCGGCAGAAATCGCGCATATCCCCGCGCAGGACCTCCGCGCGCCGTCCCAAACGGGCTAAGCGCCGGCGCGCATAATCCAAACTGGCCGGATTGATGTCGTAGCCGCACACCTGCCAACCGCGCCGCGCCAGCCGGACCAGGAGCCGGCCCGTACCGCAAGCCGGCTCCAGCCAGCGCCGGCCGCCGTTGCCGTACCGCCGGAACGCGTCTTCCAAGAGCCGCGCTTCCTCTGCGGTGCCTTGGGCATGCAGCAGATCATACCAGCCCGGAGCGTCGTAAAGAGCGGTAGCGCTCTGCGTCCGCGGACGCGGCGAACTTTGGAAAGGTAAAGGGCTCACTGGGCGGGCAGGCTGCTTCAATCCCGGAATTGATAAACCGCCAAGCCTAGGGCCAATCCAAAACCCAGCGCTCCCAGCTCTATGCCCAGCCGATAACCGCCGCCCTGGGCCAGCACCAGACCGCCCGCGGTCAAAACCGCTCCGATCAGCAGGGATATCCGGGTGTGCGAGCGCATGGCGCAAACCGAACCGGACTCATGCCCCTCGGATATGATAAAGCGCTTGCCGGCCGGGCAGCGCACGAGCCGGTCGCAAGTCTCCGGCGTCTGCGGGCTGCGCGCCGCCTCTTCCCACAGGAACAGGGCCTCTTCCCGCAGGCGCAGGGCCGCCCATTGCTCGATCTGGGCGGTGTCGCCGCCTTCCCGAGCGGACACCAGCTCCTCCATC
>JBAZVY010000063.1:1541-11284 GCA_041660645.1 Elusimicrobiota bacterium
CTTGAACTCGCGCATATGCTCGGCCAGCTTGTCCCGCCGATCCGCCATGTGCCGCAGGCGCGGCACTAATTCGCCCGCCACATGCACGGGCCGACCCGGGAATATAGCGTACTCCACCACCCGGATGCGCCGGGCGTCATCGAACCAGGTCGAGGCATTTATGCCCCAAGATGCCAATATCGGCCCCAGCACGCGCCGGTTGCGGACGTCGTTTATAGGCACGCTGAATTCCCCGCCGTGCGGGTCCACCAGGACCCGGCCGGTGGCGTCCTCCAGATAGAACAGCTCCGGCGAGCCCAGCTCTTTGACCGTATGCCAGGACACCCCGCTGGGCGATTCGCAGAGCTCCTGCACTTCGCAATACCACCAACAGCAGACCTTATCGCTGATGGGCGTGCGCAGTTCCACCCGGGGCACGGCCTGGCCGCAGAGTTCCACCGGGCCCTCGGGCGCGGAACGCACCGAGGCATCGGCCAGCTCCGCCAGACGGGCTTTGCGGCGCCGGTAGTACCAGGCCCGCATCATCATTATAGGGCCCACGACCAAGCAGCCGAGTATGGCCAAGTCCCAGCCCCCGGACTGGAACGGGGAGCTGCTGCCTCCCGTCAGTCCCTTGGATATGCTGCCGAAACCTTCGTGCCCCATCAGCGGCCCCCGACCACGGCGGTCCGGATGTCCTGAGCCCCGCCGAATTCCCGGAGCAGCTGGCCGAAACGTTCCGCCTGGGCGCCCACGCAGCGGCCCGGATCGCACTCCAAGCTGGCATATATCACGCCGATGACGGAACTCGTGTCCGCCTGGAGCTTCCCGGCCATGGAGTCCTTGACCGGATTGCCCAGGGGCACGCCCTCCGGTCCATCGCCTCCGCAGGCGCAGATGAGCCCCTCCAGATCTATCTCCTGCCCCGCGCTATTGAACACGTAGCTCTCGCCCGCCCGGCCGCAGCGCAGCCGGACCTGCCCGCCGAACGCCCGGGCGTCCAGCAGGCTTATGGGCAGGCCGGTCTCCAGAGAGAGCAGATTGTTAATATCCACGAGATTGTTGATGAGCGGGAACCGGCCCTCGCGCGCGGCCTGAGCCAAGTACTCGCTGGCCGGCTTATTGCGTCCGGAAGGCTTGAATCCCCCGCGCTTGAGCAGCTTGCGGACCGCGTCCTTGATCGGAAGCGGCGGGAACTCTTCCGCCGAACGCAACTGCACCAGCTCAGCGATCAGCTTCTGGAGAGCCGGTGCGGAAGGTTCGGTGCGCACGCCTTCGGCCCAGACCAAGCCGGCTGCGAAAGCCGGGTCCGCTATCAGGTTATAGGACTCCACTAGAGACTATGATACCACACGCATAAGGGCCGAACCAATCCCGGCGGATTCAGGAACAACAGGTCGCGCCTTCGCCCTCTCCGCATCCGCAATCCGGAGGCCCGCCCCGGATCATGCCGTTGATGATGGCATAAGCGCAGCCCACCCCGGCCCGGACGTATATGGCCTCGGCCGGGCAGTTCTTGGCGCAAGCTCCGCACTCCATGCACGCGTCCAAGTCCTGGGCCCGCACCTTGCGCCCGTCCCGGGCGATGACCGCATGAGGACAGACCTGCAGGCACATGCCGCAGCCGGTGCACTTATCCGGGTCTATCCGAAGAGTCGAGACGCCGCGCAGATGCCGCATCATGGGCGCCACCGCCAGCCGACCAGCATGAGCAGCCATCCGGCCAGGCCGAGCAGCGCCAGCGGCCGCGCGAACAGTCCGATCTCCCGATTCACGCCGCTGGGAGAAGCGAACGTGCTGGAGCCCGTGAAATTGAGCGCCAAAAACGCGGACAATGCGGGCAACAACAGGAAGCGGCCGGATAAAGTCAGCGCCCCGCACGGCCACAACCAGGCGGTGGCCGCGGCCCAAAGCAGGCCCAGGCTCCACCCCCGGAGCGCGAACGAACGCAGCGGCAGCCAGGGCAGCAGCGCGGGCGTCAAAACCGTGCCGGTCAGGATCGCGCCCAACATGGGCAGCAGATGCGCGCGCAGCCCCTCCGGGCTTGCGCGCTTGAACCCCCAGACGAAGAGCGCGGCCAAGACCGCATATCCTAAAAAATATTTCAAGGCTAGATGACATTCCATGGGCGCCAACATGAGCCGCTCGCCCAACGGAAACCGCACCTGGCGCATGTCCCGGTCCGCCCTCATGTCTTGGTCCAGAAACTTCTTTATGTCCCGCGCTCGGACCGGGCCATAGACCACTCGGAATCCGGTCCGTTTTAAAACCTCATGCGCGGCCACGCCCGGCGCGCCGAGTTGGGGCAAGACCAGCCTCCGGTGCCGCACGACCGAAGCCAGATCGCAAGCCGCGATCCGCCACACGATCTCGTCCGTGCCGAAAGTGCCTTTGCCGGCGGCGCACCACACGTTGATGCCACGGGTGTTGAGCGCCAATATCCAGGCGTCCATGCCGGACAAGGCCCGGCGCAGGGTATCGAACGAGAGTTTATAATTAGCGCTCACGAACACCGGGGAATCCGAACTCGGCGATCCGAATGAATAGAGCCCGGGGGCCACTCGATGCCGGGTCCGGCGCCAGCCCCAAACCGCCAAAACGCCGCGCGCCCGCTCCCCCCAAGCCACGGTCGAGGCGGCCGGCATCGCCAGGTGCGCATCGGTTCCATTCATATATCTCAACTATTATGATACCAAAGCCATGGCCCATAAGATTTGATAGACTCGCCTCCATGGCTCCCATACGGACTTGCGTATCGATATTGCTCACCGCCGCCGGCCTCCTGGCCGGCTGCAGCTACCAGATCCGCCCCGAAGCCCCGCGCTCCATGCCCTTGACCCGCGAAGGCGCGCTCGGCCTGCGCGTAGGCGTAATCGAAGACGAACAAAGCCAAAAAGGCTGGCTCCGGCGCATGCCGAACTTGAGCAACCCCAGGAAAGTTACGGACGCTTTGCGCTATTGCGGACTGTTCCGGGAAGTGGAGGGGGTGCGCCGAGGCCAATCCAGCGGCTACGACCTGGTGGTGGACTGGACATTGGAGCTCAAGCACCATGTCGGCATATTCCCATTCCTGCCTTTATGCGACCCCCTGATCCTCGGCTGTTTCCTAGACAACAAGGACCGATCGGAAAGCTCCATCAATGCCACGGTCACGGACAGCTCGGGCCGGACCCTGAAAAGCTACTCCGTATCCCAAGAAGTCCAACTCATATACAAGATCGGCGCCCTGAACCGGCGGCAAGACAGCATGATCTCGGCCGTGGAGAACGCCCTGGCCAATCTTATAACCGCCTTCATAAACGACCGCGAGTTCTATCGCGGACTCAAACCCGGCTCCGGCCCGGCCTCCCAGCCCGCGGCGCCCGCATCCGCGGCCACGGCCGCCTCTCCCGTCCCCGCCGCTGCGGAGCCGAGCCCGGTCCCGGCCGAAGCCCCGGCCGCGCCCCAGGTCCTGAGCTCGGAAGCAAAGACCCGGCTACAGTACGAAATCGACAATCTGCAGCCTTAAACGAGAAAGGAACCTATGAACAGAATATCCTTAGGCTCAGCGATTTTGGCCATGACGATAGGGCTGGCCGGCTGCGCAGGGATATTCCCAAAGCCGGAACGGCCAGCCCCCTCATTGCCCCAAGCCCCGGCCGCCCATCCCGGCCTGAGCCTGGCCCTAGTGGCCTCGGCCAACGTCAGTGTCAAATTAGACTTCGGGCACAAGGTCATGGCCGGCAAAACGACCGATAAGTGGATCAAAGACGATTTCCCGCTGTTCCAGCGTAATTTCGGCAAAGTCTCGCACGCAGCTTCCCTAGCCGAAGCCTGGGCATCCGGCGTCGACCTGGTAGCAATATTCGATGTCTACGAACAGAGCGACATCGGCTGCAAGTACGACGAGACCGCGGTCTTCCTGGCGCCGGGCGATAAGGAGATCGCGCGCATCAAAGCGGCCACGGACGTCCCTTTCCACGGGCCTTATTCCATCGGCAAAGCGCTCAAGAAATGCAGGGCGGACATCCAGTCCCAGTTGGAGAACGGCATCCGCAACTCCCAGGCCTTGCTCGACTTAGCCACGCGCAAGACCAGCAGTGTCGCGGTCGCAGCGCCCCAGCCCGTTGCGGAACCTGTCGCCGCCGTCCCCGCGCCCCAGCCCGTTGCGGAACCCATCGCCGCCGTCCCCGCGCCCCAGCCCGTTGCGGAACCCATCGCCGCCGTCCCAGCGCCCAGCCTCGCGCCAGGATCGCTCCCGGATATCCTGCGCCCGGGCTTCTCCACAAAACCCGACGCTTCGGCTTTCGCTCTGGTGGTCGGCATAGAGCGTTACGCGCGCATCCCGCAGGCGGATTTCGCGGAACGCGACGCCCAAGCCATGACCGAATATCTTTTGGCCCTGGGCTTCCCGCGCAGCAATATCATCCAGCTCTTCGGAGCGGAAGCCAGCTATTCCTCACTAAAGGGATATCTGGAATCCTGGCTGCCAAAAAAAATCAGGCCGGACAGCCGGGTATTCTTATATTTCTCAGGACATGGCGCCTCGGACGCGGCCACGGGCGAAGCTTATCTCATGCCCTGGGACGGAGATCCGGCCTTTTTAAATGACACGGCTTATCCTACCCAGCGCCTCTATGAACAGCTCGCGGCCCTACCTGCCAAGACCGTGATCGTAGCCGCGGAAGCCTGCTTTTCCGGGGCGGCGCCGACCGGCCGGGTGTCGGTGTTCGCGGCCACGTCCGCGGGGCAGATCACCAACGCCTTAGAGGATAAGGGTCACGGCCTATTCACTTACTACTTCCTCAAGGCCATAGGCGGAGAGGCCCGCGACGCAGCCGGCCGGGTCACCGCGCAGGGGTTGCTGGATCATATCCGGCCCCAGGTCCAGGAAGAGGCCAAACGCCGCAACCGCTACCAGGACCCGGTGCTCAGCGGCCGGCAAGATCAGGAACTCTTCCGATTTTAAGGGCGGCTCGGACGGCAGCCCCGCGCGGATCCGAGCGCTTAATGCTATAGCAAGGACGGGTCCAAAGGCAGCAAGTCCTCGGGCGGCACCAGATTGGAGACCGAGAATCCCACGAGCCGAAAACGCTTGCCCTGCCGCAAGAACGGCTCGATCAAGGTCAAGGCCCCGCTCTCCAGATGCGCGCGGCCGCCGCTGGCCAGCTTCAAAGTGGTCTGGCGCGAATGCGTCTCATAGCCCTCGAAGCGCACCTTCGCGGTCAAAGTCAGGCACCAGTGCCCATCCGACACCAGCTCTCCATGCACCTCGCGCACGCACTCGCGCAGCGTGGACTTCACCAAGTCCAAGTCCGAAGTATCCTCTTCGAACGTGACCTCCCGCCCGATGGATTTCTGTATCCAATTCGGATCCACGGGCCGATCGTCCAATCCCCGCGCCTGGCGCCACAAAAACACCCCGAATTTTCCGAATTCCCGGACCAACCGCTCCTCCGGCGCATCTCCCAGCTTGGCCACGGTCGCAAACCCCATGGACTCCAGATGCGCCTTGGTCTTGGGCCCCACCCCGCGCAGCACGCCCACGCTCTTGGGCGCCAAGAACTCGGCCACGCGCCGGGGGATGACCACGGTCAGACCGCCGGGCTTGCGATGGTCGCTGGCGATCTTAGCTATGAGCTTGTTGGGACCCAGGCCGATGGACGCGGATAGCCGCTCCCGTTCGCGTATGCTCTCCTGGAGCCTCCGGGCCAGTTCCGCGGCGGCCGTAAAGGTCGCCCGGCTGCTCACATCCAGATAGGCTTCGTCTATGCCCGCGGGCTCAAGCACGTCCGCGTGCAGGCGCAATATATCCATGATCCTACGGCTGACTTGGCTATATATAGGGAAGTGGGGCCGCAAGTACAATCCCCGGGGGCACTTACGGTAGGCTGTGGATATGGGCATGCCGCTGTGCAGTCCATAGCGCCGCGCCTCATAATTGCAGGTAGCCACTATGCCCCGGCCGGCGCCCCCTTTGGGATCCGACCCCACGATCACCGGCTTGCCTTTCAAAGCCGGGTCCTCGCGCTCCTCCACCGCGGCGAAAAAACAGTCCATATCCACATGCATCACCAGCATAGCCCCAAGATTATAACCCGACTTGACCTTTTCCGTAACTGCCGGGGCTACACTTTTAGTAAGCCCGACGGGAGGCATAGGCATGAATGTAGTCACGAGAGCCCAACCGAGGAATGACCGCTTGTTTATAGGAGAGCATATCAACGACCCCTATAAACGGCTTTTAAAACTTCCGGAATCTACCCGATGCCCGAGATGCCGCGCCATATTCCATCACGGCCATTGGCAATGGTCCGGAAGCCAGACCAAATCCGCTCACGAATCCACCTGTCAAGCTTGCCATCGCATAGAGGACGATTATCCGGCCGGCATCGTGACGCTGAGCGGAGACTTCGTCCGAGAACACAAGGAGGAACTGATCAACATCGCCCGCAGCCAAGAACGTCGGGAAAACCCATACCACCCCCAGCACCGGATAATGGACATCGAACAGACCGGCCGAGCCGTAGTGATTCGGACCACCGATATCCATCTGCCCCGGCGCATAGGCGAGGCCATAGTGCGCTCCTGCAAAGGCCGCTTGGCCCTGCATTATGAAGGCGGGTACTACAGCATCCGGGTGGATTGGCAGCGGGACTGACTTACGGCTTCGGCGGTTCGAGCTCCGAGTCCGGCGCCCGGGCCTCGTCCCAGCGCGGAGGCGGCGGGACTTTCACATCAAAAGCGTCGAATCGCAGCTTATCATTGGGTATGAGCAGCTTGTCCCGCTTGCCCCGTCGGCCGGCCGGCGCGCCCGCGTTGTGGACCCCAGGCGCCTCCGGCTCCAGCGGCGCCGCCTGGACCGCGGCCGGGATAGGGGCCGCCGCAGCCCCGGACAGGCCTTGCTCCATGTCCACCACCCAACGCTGCCCCCCGGATATGTCGCGCTGAACGCCTTGGTTGTCCTGCACGGATAAGGCGCCCGAGAACAGGTCTATGGTAGTGCCTCCCGCCTTTTTCACATATACCCGGAAATCCGTGCCCCGCACCGAGGCCACGGCTGCGGGGGTCTGTATGCGGAACCGGCGGCCCCGCTGCGGGCTGACCGCGGCTCGGAACAGGCCCCCGGTAAAACGCAGTCCGGTCGCCTCCGGATTCTGTTGCTGCAAGGAGAACGTAGACGAGGGCGCCAGCTCTATGCGTGAACCATCCGGAAAACTCACCACTGCCCGGCCGTCCCGCGAGGTATGCAGCCAGCAGCCTTCGGGCAATTCCTGCCCGGGGGAAACGGCCCGGAGCCCGGAATCATGGGATTCCTGGATGCGCACATGCCCGCGCACCTCGCTGAGCACGGCCGGGGCCGGCTTCTGGGCGCAAGCGCATAACGCACAGCCGGCCAGCAGCCCCAGCGCGCGGTTCAAGGCTGCAGCCAGATATGTCCGCCGGCCACGGCCAGGACCGCTAACGCGGCGGCCTTATGCAGGTTAAACCACCGCGCGCCGATACGCATACGCAGCCGGCCCACGGCCGCAGTCGCCAGCGCCCCGGCCAGAGCCGCCCCGCCGGCTATATGCCAGCCCGCACGAGGCGATTCGGCATAGAGCGCAGCCGCATGCGCGGCCAAAGCCAGCGTCAGCGCTACCGTGCCGGCGCGATGCCACTTCAGGAATATCGCGCCCAGACGCGGCCGCAAGAACCCGGAGACTATCAACAACAACAGACAGGCCCCGCCCAGCATCCCCAAGACATCCGGCATGTTCCCTCCTTCGGGCTCCGCCCATGATACCACAAACCCGGGTTTTTCTGTACAATCCCGATACCATGAACCCCACGACCCCGGACCTATCCCTCAACGCCATGGATTGGAGCATAGTAGCCGCTTACTTCGCCGTATCCCTGGCCATAGCCCTCTGGTACAGCCGGCGCGCCAGCCAGGGCACCGAGGACTTTTTCTTGTCCGGCCGCGGCCTGCCCTGGTGGCTGGCCGGCACCTCCATGGTGGCCACCACCTTCGCCGCGGACACGCCATTGGCCGTGACCGAACTGGTGGCCAAGCACGGCATCGCCGGCAATTGGCTGTGGTGGAGCCAAGCTTTCGGAACCGTGCTCACCGTGTTCTTCTTCGCCAAGCTCTGGCGCCGCGCCGGGGTCATGACCGACGTGGAGTTCGCGGAACTCCGCTATTCCGGCAAACCCGCGGCCTGCTTGCGCGCTTTCCGAGCCGTGTACCTGGCCCTGCCCGTCAACCTCATCATCATGGGCTGGGTCAACCTGGCCATGTCCACCGTGCTCAGCGTCAGCCTAGACATGGACCGCATGACCGCGGTCTGGTTCTGCTTCGGCATCACCGCTCTATACACCGTGTTGTCCGGATTCTGGGGCGTGGTGGTCACCGACCTGTTCCAATTCGTGTTCGCCATGACCGGCTGCATCATCCTGGCGGCAGTCGCCGTGAACAGCCTGGGCGGCTTGCACGGCATGCTGGACCAGGTCAGCCTGACTTCGCCCCTGGGCGCGCAGACCCTCTCCCTTTTCCCCTCCCACGACGCGGCCTGGATGCCTTGGTCCACGTTCTTGGTCTATGTGGGCATGGCCTGGTGGGCTTCCTGGTACCCGGGCGCGGAACCCGGCGGCGGCGGCTACGTGGCCCAGCGCATATTCGCGGCCAAAAACGAGCGCCACGCCGTGGGCGCGGCCTTATGGTTCGCCATTGCCCACTATGCCCTGCGGCCCTGGCCTTGGATATTGGTGGCCCTGGCTTCGGTGGTGATGTTTCCAGGCCTGGCCAAGCCCGGCGAAGGCTTTCCCAAAGTCATGATGGCGGTGCTGCCCAGCCCCTGGAAAGGCTTCCTGATCGCGGCCTTTGCCGCGGCCTACATGTCCACCCTGTCCACGCACCTCAACTGGGGCGCGTCCTATCTGGTCAACGACGTATACCGTCGTTTCCTGCGCCCGGATAAGGACGACCGCCACTACGTGTGGATAGCGCGCTTGGCTTCCCTGGCCTTGGCCGCGCTCTCCTTTTTAGTCACGGGCTGGATGGACTCGGTCTCCGAGGCCTGGATGTTCCTCATCGCGGTAGGCGCGGGCTGCGGAGCTGTATACATCCTGCGCTTGTACTGGTGGCGCATAAACGCTTGGAGCGAGATCTCCGCCATGCTCGGAGCGCCCATGATCGCCTTGAGCCTGCCCTATATCACCGGCTGGTCGCGGGAAGATCCCGGCCAATACGGCTGGCTGATGCTGCTGACCACCTTAGGCACCACCGCGGTCTGGCTCACAGTCACCCTGCTCACGAAACCGGAGCCGGACGCGGTCCTAGACAGTTTCTACCGCAAAGTGGCGCCGGCGCCCGAAGGCTGGGGCGCGGTGGCGCGCCGGGTGCATCCGGATTCCCTGGCCCATGCCCCGCTGTCGCTGAAACGTTCCGCCCTGAGTTGGGCGCTGGGCTGCCTGTGCATATACGCCAGCCTGTTCGCCATCGGACAGCTCCTGCTCGGGCACGCGCTGGGCGCCGGCCTCTTGGCCGCGGCCGGGGCCGGGGCTTTATTCTTACTCCTGAAAACCCTGTAGCCCGCTGCCCCGGGGGAAGAACCCGGGTATGGTGACCGGCAGGCGGCCTTGCGGCTTGATCTCTCCGAACATCAATCGGGCCGCCGCGCTCATAGCCGCCGAGGTCAGCCCGTAAGTGGCCAGGACCGTATCCGCGGTCGGGAAATAGCGCAAGTCATAAGGATTCATCATGCTGACCAGGATCACCGGCTTGCCCAGCGCGAACAAGCTTC
>JBAZVY010000064.1:0-11191 GCA_041660645.1 Elusimicrobiota bacterium
AACCCGGAAAAGATCGCGCGCGAGGCGGCGGAGAGCGTCATGCCGTGGGCTACCCGCAAGAAACTGGGGCTGGACCTGGCGGTCATGCCGGGCCTGCCGCCGATCCATGCGGATGAGAAGCGCAGCGTGCAGGTCCTCATTAATTTGCTTTCCAATGCCATCAAGTTCACTCCGGTGGGCGGACGCATAACCGTGACCTTGGATTGGAGCAAAGAGGACCGGAATAAATTCCTGGAATTCTCGGTCCGGGATACCGGCCCCGGCATAGCCAAGGCGGATCAGAAAAAAGTGTTCGAGAAGTTCGTCCAGGTCGCGGCCGGAGAGATGCATACCGCGGGCACCGGCCTGGGGCTATCCATCGCCAAGGCCCTGGTGCATTTGCAGGGCGGCAAGCTCTGGCTGGAGAGCGAATTGGGCCAGGGCGCGGTATTCGCTTTCATTTTGCCTATATATGTCGCGCCCCGGGACGGGGACGCGGCCGCGCGGCCGGCGCTCAAAGTCCAATTGCCCTGGTGGAAAAAACTTCTCGGGCTTAAGAAGTAGTCTGGCGGGCTAGGACATAGCCGGCCACCTGCCGGGCTCCGGCCCGATGCAGGGCTCGGGCGCATTCCTCCAACGACGCTCCGGATGTGCAGACGTCATCCACCAATATGAGCCGTTGCCCCCGTATCGGAGCGCAGACCCGGAAGGCGTCCTGTAGGTTGCGGCGGCGCGCTTCCTTGTCGAGATCCCATTGCGGACGGGTCGGGCGGCTGCGTTGGAGCGCTGGCCGGACCGGCAGTCCGCAGGCGCGGGACACGGCGACGGCCAAGAGTTCGGCTTGGTTATAGCCTCGTTCGCGCAGGCGTTCGGCATGCAGCGGCACTGGGACCAGGGCATGGTATCCGGCTAGTTCCGGGAACCGGCCTAGATGAGCGCCCATCCAGTCCCCGGCGGTCAGGGCGGCGGACTGTCGGCCGCGATACTTGAATCCATGTATCAGACTGGTCAGAGGACCTCTATATAGGAAAGCCGCTCGGATGGTCCGGCAGGCCCAGGGGCGGCAGTCGCAGGCCGGGCAGAGCGTATGCGTCCGCGCCACCGGCTGGCCGCAGCGCAGGCAGAGCGGCGGCTCCGCCGGCAGCAGATCCTTGCGGCAAGCCGGACAGAGCGGGGCCCTGGATTCGCGCGCCAGGTCGCGGCGGCAATGCGTGCAGGTCTGCGGCAAGGCCAGATGTACCAGCCATGATGCCAGCATCGAGCCTATCCCCATGCTATGCATACGAGTCCGCAGGCGAAAAGTTCCAGGCGGGGATCGTGGAGACGCCGTTAGCGCAGGCGGAGTCAGGCCTTAGCCGAGCCGCGGAGGGATTCGAGGCGCTGGAGGAATTCCAGGGGGGACTGGATGCGGCGCGCGGGATCCGGGTCCAGGGCCGCGGAGCAGAGCGCGTCCAGGGCCGGGGGCAAGGTGGAGAGCAGGGTGGTGGCGGGTAAGAACCGGCCCAGGGCTTTGTCCGGGAGCGCGTCCGAGCCGAATGGGTGGGAGCCGGTGAGCATCTCGTAGAGGCAGGCGCCCAAAGCGTAGATGTCGCCGGACCGGGAGATCACGCCGGCCTCTATCTCCGGCGCCATGTAGCTCGGAGTTCCCGCTATGGTCTGGGTGCGATCGAACAGCGCCGGTTTGCCTCCGGCCTGGGCGCCGGCCGCGCCCCGTTCGGATAAGGAGCGGGCGATGCCGAAATCCATCAGTTTCACGTGGCCTTGTTCGGTCACCATGATGTTGGCGGGCTTGATGTCGCGATGCACGAGGTTGCGGCTGTGGGCGAAATGCAGGGCTTGGCATACCGGACGCAGGATCTCCAATGCCAAGTCCAGGGACAGCCGGCTGTTCTCCGCCAGCAGGTGGCTGACGGTCTTGCCGCTGACGAATTCGAATACCAGGTATAGGTCGGGGCCGTCTTCCACGATCTCATATATGTCCACGATGGCGGGGTGGTGCAAAGAGGCCACGGTCCGGGCCTCGCGCAGGAAATATTCGCGGCCCAGGGCTACGGATTCTAGAATCTCCGGGGACAATTGCTTGATCGCCACCGGCCGGCCCAGGGACGCATCCGTGGCCGAATACACCGCGCCCATGCCGCCGCGTCCGATCATCGGGCCGAGGCGATATTTGCCGGCCAATAGATCGGCGGGGAGCGCTCCGCCGGCCAGGTTGATGAGGGAAGCGCTCCGGCGGGGGCGAGCGCGCAGCCGCCATAGGCCGATACCGGCTAAGGCCAGTACAGCGAGCGCCCCCGCCCCTATGGGCCAAGCTGGCGCGTTCGTGTGCGCGATCGCGGCTGCGGCGCGGATCAGGTAGGAAGCATCCGACGCGTCCGGATCGTATATGCTGGCTCCGCGCTCGGCCAGGTCGGCGCGGGCGCGGAATTGCGGGTCTAGGGACGCGGCTTGCAGCATGTCCGCGCGCGCGCCCGCGCGGTCTGCGGTCATCTGTCGGGCATAGGCCCGGATGGCATAGGCCAGGGCGCTATTGGAATCGATCTGCAGGGCCCGGCTGGCCGACCTTTGCGCCTCGGTATAATTTCTCTGCCGGAGTTGGGACCAGGCCAGGTTCTCGTAGGCCGGACGGTTCTCCGCCATGATGGTTATAGCCCGGAGGGCGGCTATCTCCGCTTCTTTATAGCGGCCGCTCAGGTTCAGGGCGGAGGCTTTGAGGGTGTAAGCCTTGGGATGGTCCGGGGCTAGCGCTATGACTTTTTGCGTATTCTCTATCGCGGCTTCATAGTCATTGAGGTCCAGCATGGTCTGAGCTTGCCGGATCCAGGCGTGGGTCTGGGCCTGTTCCGGATGCAGGGAATCGGCCGCGGGGATGGCCGGGACCGGCCGATTGAACGATACGCCGGAGGCGCTCCCTGCCGGAGTCCCGGCGGTGAGCGCTTCATCCGGGGATGCCGGGTCCGGGGCGGCGTCCGAAGCGGGTGCGTACGGGCCTCGGCCGGCCCGGGGCGCGTTTCCATTCGTGATGCGCAGTTGGCCGAAGCGGGAATCCACGACCGTGTCGGCGGCCGCGGGATCCGGCGCGTCCGGGCCGGGGTCCGCCGGGGCGGGCGCATGTTTTTTCGACTTGCCCTTAGCGCTTGAGGCGGCGTCCGGCAGGCTCGATTTGCGGGCCGCGGCCGCGATCGGGGCTAGGGAGAAGATAAGGATCAGGCTGAATGCGAGGCTGCGCATGGGCGGGTTAGAATTGGAACGTCATAGTGGTTCCGAGTTGGTAGGAGACGAAGTCTTCCTCCTTCAAGAATCGGTGCCAGAGCCGGGACATGGAGCCGTTGAGGGTCATGCGCAGGTTCTTGGCGATCTCGTAGTCGCCGCTGGTGTTGAGATTGAAAAGGTTGGAGTTGTCGGCCTGGGTAACGGGCGAGGTCCGGTGGGCCAGGGATAGGGTGGTGGTCCAGATCACGCGGTTGGTGAAGAGCAAGGCCTTCTTGGCCCCGGGCAGCATCAATCCCCGGGGCAGGGCCACGTCGGTCCGGACCAGCAGGCTGGGAGTGAGCACGGTCACGTCTTGGGTCTTGATGCCGGTGCCCTGTTGGGTCAGGTCGTGGGCATAGTCGACCTTGGGCGTAAGATAGAATTTGCCCAGGTTGAAGTTGACTTGCAGGGTGGAGTCCTCATGCGCCGTGTTCTGGGTGTTGGCATCCACGCGCAGATCCCGGCTGCTCGCGCTGCGCTTGTTGTAGCTGAGCAGGGTATCGAAACGCTTACGGATTATGGAGCGCAGGTCGGTGCCGAAGGACTGGTCGGTGGCGATGGTGGCGCCCACGTTCTCGGTCTTGTGCGCGGAGTACCGGAAGTTCATCTGGGAGTTGTTCATCCAGCGTTCCGTGAACCAGAGCTGTTCTACTTGGCTGATGTTGGCGACCAAGTCCGGGAATGTGGTGGATAGGGTCTTGGATAGGGTCCCGGTCGTGTCCGAGCGCTGTATGCTGCGCACGTAATTGTTGGATATGGAGAAGGTCTTGAATGGGGCCAGGCGGCGGTTCTTGATCTCATAGGCTTCCAAGGGCGACCAGCGTTGAGTGGAATTGAAAGTGTCGCGCAGGGTCTGGCTCATGCGTTGGGCCGCGGGATTGCTCGGCCGCATGGGCGTGCGCACCCAGAGGTTGGCGTTGGTCTGGTAGCCGCGTTCTATGTTGTTCCAGACGTCGCCGTCCTGGATTTGATAGCCGGATACGACATTGAGCGAGCGCACCAATTTGATCCTAGGCACGATGTCGACCGCGCTCATGGGCAGGCTGATCGAGCCGTTGGCTGAGCGGTTCACGGTCTTGATGTCGCCCACGTTGAACACGTAGGTCGAGCTGTTCACCACGAAAGTGGAGATGTTGAGGATGTTGTTCTCGATGATGTCCATCTGGTAGTTGGCTTGCGGGTTGAACCAGCGCGTGATCTTGAAATTGGATGAGAAGCCGGCGCTTTGGCTCAGGGATTTCGGATAGCGCAGGTCGAGTTCCGTGTTGCCGGTGAGATCCGAGCGGTGTTCAGTGACCTTGCTCAGGTTGTAAGTGGGGTTGAAAGAGGAGCCTGCCCAGGGGGTGAAGGTCAGGCGCAGCCCGAGGGTCTGGCTGATCTCCTCGGTATTCACGTTGCCGGGCAGCTTGCGCGCGGCCAAGGACCCGAATTCTACTATGGACCGGGAGTGGCTGTAGTTGGAGTCCACGGTCTTGGGCAGCACGCGGAGGTTCCAGGGCACCCCGTATTGCAGCGAGCCGGTATAGTTCATGCGGTCGTCTACCCGGGTGAGCAGGGCGTACTCGGTGCGGTTGCGGGTGTGGGCCAAAGACATCCGCGGCCAGGCGCCCAGCACGAAGTTGCCTTGGGCCGCGCCGGCCCAGGTCGTGACCTTGCCGCCCTGCAGTTGGGTCACCAGATTGGATAGGCTGCCGGTCATGGCCGCGTTGGGCGTGTCCGATATGGTGCGGCTGAGGTTGAAGGTCATGGGAAAGAAGTCCAGGCGCCGCAGATTGAGATAGGCGGAATCCAGGCGGTTGTCCTGGTTGGACACCACCGAGGTCGGGGTCTGGAAGTTGCGGTCCATGTAGCGATGCTTGAATCCGAAGGTGGCCCAGCGCGTCCAATCGAAATCCGCGGACAGGGTCTGGGCTTGGCCCACGCGCACTACCGGGTCGGCCAGATAGATCTCGTCCAGCCAGATCCGGCCGCGGGTGTCGGCCGGGCCCGCGGTCTTGCGCACGCCTGCGACCAGTTGGCCGATCTGCTGCAGGCTGGGCGTGCCGGAGGTGACGATGGTCACGAATGGGTCCTCGGCCCGCCAGTTCTCCATGACCGAGTCCTTGTTGCTGTCGGTCTGTTCCAGGATGATCCGCTTCCAGCCGATCCAGTCCAGGGGCACGCGGGCCTCGAAGAAATTGGTCTCGTTGCCGGCGCGCAGGAAGAATACATGGTTGCCCGTGGTGTCTACGTTGTTGGGATCGGCATTGGCGTAGACCAGGAAATCGAAGTGCCGGTGTTGGCTCACGTCTATGGCCCGGGAGAATATGCGCTTGGTGTAGACCACCGGTTGCACGCCCCCGACGATGGTCATGCTCGAGAAATCCAACTGCAGGGACTGTTCGGACAGGTTCTTGGTCCCGGATTGGCGCTGGGCGCTGGCCACGCTGCCGTAGAGGTCGTTGAATACCTGGGAAGCGTCTCCGCCCGCATTGTATATAGGGGTGTAGGTGGGGTTGTCCACGGAATTGACCGGCGCGGCCACCAGGCTCTCGCTTTGGAGCTGGGTTTGGCCGCTGGCCGGGTCTCCGGCCGAGCCTTTCTGCCAGGTGGTGCCCACCACGCCGATGCGCGCGATCCTGATCCCGCCCGTGGCCGTGCCGCCCGGGCCGCGGCGTACGGATATGCGCAGGTCCCGGATGGTGAACCAGCGGTTCAGGGTGGCGGAGGATATGTTGAGCGGTATCTGGAAAGTCTCCCAGCCGGTCCCGAAATCCAGCTTGCTGGTGTGGGTGCCGCTGTTGAGGCTATAGAGTTGTCCGGCGGACAAGCTGTTGCAGATGCCGCTTTCCCCGCCTTGGCACATGTAGCCGAAATCCGCGCCATTGCCGTCATCCGGGTCCAGGCGGCCGTTTTGGTTGAGGTCCACGGAATCGATCAGGCCGTTGTTGGCGCCGAAACGCTTGCTGCCCCCGAGGCCAGGGTCGTATAGGAATCCGATATCCTCTCCGGGCTGTAGTATGCCGTCATTGTTGGCGTCTTCGGTGCGCAGGATGGCGGAGCCGTCCGCGTTCTCATTTGTCCCGCCCAGACGGAAGTTGATTAGGTTGTTGGAATTGTCAGCCTGCAGGACCACTTCCAACACGGTTTTTTGGGAGAAATCCATCCCGGATATGGAGAAAGGATATACGATGGATATCTCTTCGGTGGAGGCGGCGGCGGTAAAATTGTAGCCTACGTTCAGGACTTTTTGGGTCTCGCTGTTGCCGGCTTGGGCCCGAGGGTTTATGTCCAGGACCCGCACGTCTTCATTGACCCAGTTCACGGCGGCGGGTTCGGCCGAAGGCCGGCTGGGGTTGGCGGAGATCTGCCACTGCGTATACATGATGCCGGCCGAGTCGTCCTGTTTGATGCCCTCCATGTTGTCGATGAGCGCGTAGTCGTTCAGGTTCAGGTTCTGGCGGCTTTGCGCGAACTCCCCGGCGAAAGAGACTTTGAGCCGGGGCAACAGCTGGATGTCCCGGAGCTTAAGGTCGAAGTCGTAGACCAGGAGGCTGCGGGATAGCTCGGTCACGTTGGGTACGGTCTGGGACTTGGCCCCAGCCTGGTAGAGCAAGGTAGAGCCGATGGAGGCATGGGGGTTGAAATCGTAGGATACCCGGCTGCCGAGCAGGGATTCGTTGGATATGCCGCCCAAGGGCGACACCTCATAGCTGATGTCCACGATGGATTTGTCGTGGATGCGGTCGGGGTTGAAGAAAGTGATGAACCCGGAATCATAGTCGATGAAATAGTCCACGTTGCGGTTAAGCTTGGTGCCGTCTACGAGCACGATCTCGCTCTGTACCACGATGGTGGGTTCCAGGAAGAAGGTCTTTAGGCGGTAGCTGTATTCCACGTGCAAAAGACGTTTGCTTATGGGCGTGGGGGCGTAGAGCTCGGGGTCCACGGTCGAGGAGTCTCCGGCCAGGGCGAAGGGGCGATCCAGGCGGAAGGTCCCGTTCTCGAAGTCCACGGTGATGGTGTCCGGATATTTTTGCGCGGGGTTGAGGCCGGCCCCCACTTCTCGGTGCTGTTGGTCCGCGACTTGGAGGACGAAGTTGCCGCGGCCGTTGTCGCGCACGATCTGGGGCTGGCCGATGTTGTATACGGTCTTGAGTTCGCGCTGGTAGCCCAGTTCCAGGCTGCAGGTGGTGCAAGCCACCGCGACGATGGGCACTTCCGAAGGAGTCTTGACGATCTTGAGCAAACCGTTGCCGCCCGTGGCGGCGATGTCGGTCTGGGACGAGAGGGGGCGGCCGAGGGCGTCCAGGTAATCTATGGCCACCACGTATTGCGGCTGTAATGAGTTGCGGAAGGAGAGCATGCCTTTGACGTAGTCTATGGTGTAGTCCGTGCCCGCGGACAGGCGCGTCCATTTGTTGGAGGTTATCGTGGCGGCCGGATAGCCCAAGTCATCCGCGGTAAAGGAGGATTGGTTCACGTTGGGCGTGCCCGCGTCCATCTGGCTCAGCCAGACCTGTTCCGTGCCGGATTGGATGGGCAGGCGCGGCACCACGGTGCCGAAGGTTATATCGTAATGCTGGCGCCGGATGTAGGAAGTGTCCAAGAGGTCTACCGACACGAACTGGGTGTTGCCTACGAACTCCTTGTATTTGCTCGTGCCCTTGGTCCGGCTGCCGATGACCGTGGCTTTGAGGCCTTTGTATTTTATGTCCGCGCGGATGCCGAAGAGCTGTTTGTTGTAGGACACGAATTCCGTGGGCGGCAGGGATAGGTCGATGTCTCCGAACGACACGTTCTGGACGACCTCGTTGGGCGTGCCTTGATAGACGATGGAGATGTCCTGCTGGTTGGTCTTGGTGTCGTCGTAATCTACGTTTACGGTTATCTTGGGACCGACCTTGCCCTGCATGCGCAGCTGCAGTTCTTGCTGGATGTCGAAAAGGTTGGTGGTGGCCGGGCGGGCGGTTTTGCGTTGGTCGTACAGATAACGCTTTTCTGAGAACTGAAAGCCTATGATCTTGCGTCCGGTGATGGATAGGCTCATCTGTTGGGCCGGCAGTTCCAGCTCGGGCGGCGGCGGCTTTAGGGCCGGGGCCAGGGGAACTTCGGGTTCTTCTTGCGCTATGGGCGCCAGGGCGGAGGGTTCGCCGAGCGTCTTGCCAGCTTCCAGGTCGGAGCGGGTTTTGATGAAGCGCTCGACGCGGTATGAAAAAGGTTTTATTTCTTTTACGAAATCATTGAATTCCTGCGGCGTGGCGGACGGCTTCGGGAGCGGAGCCGGAGTCAGTATGTGATCCGGATCCGGACGGTCCAAGAGCAGGAATCTGCCGGCTGCGGGCAGGACCACGACCGGGGCGGCTGGCGCGGCGGCCGGTTCCGGGGCGTCCGCGGCCGGGGCAGTCTGCGCGCGGCGGGGAGCCGGAGCCTCCGGCTTGGGCTGCGGCGCGAAATCCGGATCCCAGGGCGCGGAGAACGAGGAAGTCTCCGACTCTTCAGGCAAGAGGGCGCGCGTGTCCTGGCCCCAGATTTCCCGCGTGGGCGCGAGAATTACTAATAGGGCGCAGATCCCAAAGAAATGCAGTCTTGGCAGTAGCCGCAAGCAGTCGTCCCGGGTTCCCGCGCCCTCGGCTCGCGCGTGGATTATATTTAAAGCGTTAGGAGTATAACAGGGTGCTGGGAACGTGTCAAGGCGGGGGGAATATTTTTGTAAACTGAGGGTTGGAGCGGCATGAACGATAACCCCAAGGGAAAGATATTGGTAGTGGAGGACGAGCCCGTACTGGCCCAATTCATATGCCGGGCGGTGGCGGCTTTCGGCTACGGAGTCGTGGGCCCGGCCGCGACCGGGGAGGCGGCGGTGGAGTCGGCCTTGTCCCAGGCCCCCGACATCATACTCATGGATATCAGCTTGCGCGGCGAGATGGACGGCATCGAGGCCATGCGCCGCATCCGAAACAGCCGGGATGTGCCGGTGGTGTTCTTGAGCGCGCATGCGGATCCGGATTCCATGGAGCGGGCCAAGGCCATCTCGCCCAGCGGCTATTTGCTGAAGCCTTTCGATGCGCGGGAATTGGGCGTGGCGCTCGAGATCGCCCTGATCCGGCATTACATGGAGAGCGAACTGCGGCGCAGCAACCTGCGCTTCCGGGCCCTGCTGGAAGCCTCCCCCGATACCATACTGCGCATGCGCGGCGATGGAGCCTTGTTGGAGTCCAGCGTCAAGGCCGGTCATATAAGCGAACTGCTGCCGGACAACGTGGCGGCGCGGGTGCTGGCCTGCGTGGCGCAGTGTCTCGATACCGGGCTGCGCCAGCGCATGGAATACTCGCTTTCGGGCGCGGGCGACGCCAAATGGTACGAGTGGATATCCATCCGACTGGACGCGGAGGAGGTCGTGGCTATAATACGGGATGTGACCGAACATAAGACCGCTTTGCTTCGCGCCAACGAGTCCATGAGCATGTTCCAGCATTACGCCCAAAGTTTGCAGGCCGCGCGCGAAGATGAGCGCCAGGCCATGGCCCGGGAGATCCATGATGAGCTGGGCCAGACCTTGGTGGGTCTAAAGATGCAGTTGGCCGCCTGTTCGTGCGATCCCGACCGACAGGGCGCGGCCTTGCAGAAACGTTTGGGCTCCATGACCGAGGCCATAGACCGCGCTATCTCCGAGGTGCGCGGCATCACCACCCAGCTGCGTCCGCTCATACTCGACGATCTGGGCTTGGGCGCGGCTTTGGAGTGGCTGCAAAAGGATTTCGAGCATCGTACCGGCATCCGCTGCACCTTGGCCCGGGACGAGGTCTCGGTCGACCCCGGCCGGGCCACGGCCATGTTCCGCATCGTGCAGGAGGCGTTGACCAACGTGGCGCGTCATGCCCGAGCTTCGCGCGTGACCATAACGCTGAAGCAGGATGGCGCGCAACTCGTGGTCACGGTCCGGGATAACGGCCGGGGGCTGGTTGGCCCCGAGGCGGAGGGAGCGGCCCGGGGGCAGGGGCTCTTGGGCATGCGGGAGCGGGCAGTGGCCTGGGGCGGCAGCGTCACCGTGACCGGCTCGGCGGGCAAGGGCACGGTGGTAAGCGCGCGGGTGCCGTTGGCGGCGAAGGGGGGCCAGGGATGATCTCGGTATGCGTAGTGGACGATCATGAAGTAGTGCGCCGCGGCATCCGGCAGATACTTTCCGAGACGCCGGACATCCGGGTGGTGGACGAGGCGGCCAGCGGGGAAGAGCTGTTGAAGAAACTCGCCGTCAAGCGGTTCGACGTCATATTGCTGGACATATCCATGCCCGGCCGAGGCGGATTGGAAGCGCTTAAAGAGGTCAAGGCCAGGATCCCCAAGCTGCCGGTGCTCATGCTCACCATGCATTCCGAGGACCAGTACGCGGTGCGCGCCATCAAACTGGGGGCGGACGGATATCTCACTAAAGAGCTGGTGTCCGATAGTCTGGCCGCGGCCATACGCAAGCTGGTATCCGGAGGCAAGTACATAACCCCGAGTCTGGCCGAGGGTTTAGTGGATGAATTGGGCGCGGGCCGCTCCGCTTTGCCGCATGAAAGCCTCTCCGACCGAGAATATCAGGTATTCGGCATGCTGGCCCGGGGAAAATCCGTCACCGGGATCGCCAAGGAACTGGGTTTGAGCGCCAAGACCATCAGCACCAACCGCGCCCGGCTGCTGGCCAAGATGGGACTGCATAACAACGCGGAGATCGTGTATTACGCGATCCAGCACCGATTGGTGCCCCTGCCCCATAATTTATAGGCGGAGGACTTCGCGATACGAGGCTTCGTAGCCCGCGATCATGGACATGATGCTGAAATCGTGCGCGATGCGTTGGCGGGCAGCCTGCCCAAGTCTTTGCCTTAGGGCCGGGTCCGAGGCCAGCCGGCATATGGCCCCAGCCAGAGCTTCGGGTTCGCCGGGCGGGACCAGCAATCCGTGATATCCGTCCGTGGCCGCTTCCGGTATCCCC